>NC_018721.1:2160916-2469618 GCF_000153485.2 Psychroflexus torquis ATCC 700755
GCGGTTCCTTTATCCAAAATACTAACATTCAATTTTCCTTTTTCCAGATAAGCGTTATTCACATCTGTAATTTCTAGTTCTCCTCTATGACTTGGAGTTATAGATTTAGCAATATCAACCACGTCATTATCATAAAAATAAATCCCAGGCACCGCATAATTAGATTTTGGATGTTTAGGCTTTTCTTCTATAGACTTCACTTGGCCATTAGTATCAAAATCTACAACACCATAGCGTTCTGGATCGTGCACATGGTAAGCATAAATAATTCCCCCATCTGGATTGGTATTGCCTTGAAGCAGTTGATCCAAGCCCGTTCCATAAAAAATATTATCCCCCAGAATCAAGGCAACCTTGTCATTACCTATAAAATCTTCGGCAATGATAAAGGCCTCAGCTAGACCGTTTGGGTCGGCTTGAACAGCATATTCAAACTTGCATCCTAGAGAAGAACCGTCTCCCAATAGCTTTTTAAAAAGCGGTAAATCATTGGGTGTAGATATGATAAGGATCTCACGTATTCCTGCAGACATTAGCGTTGATAAGGGATAGTATATCATCGGTTTGTCATAAATAGGCATAAGTTGCTTACTTACTGCGAGCGTTAAGGGGTGAAGTCGAGTTCCTGACCCTCCAGCTAAAACAATTCCTTTCATAAGTTAAAGATTCAAGGGTAGGTTATACTTTTCAAGATACCACTGGACTGTTTTTTTTATACCACTTTCAAAGGTTTCATCGGCACACCATCCTAACTTGCTTTCAATTTTACCAGCATCTATAGCATATCGAAAATCGTGACCAGGCCTGTCGGTAACATATTCAATTAAGTCCTTATGAGGCTTATTTTGAGGCTTTAATTCATCTAAAATTTCACTAATTTTGGTTGCAATGTAGATGTTTTGGCGTTCATTTTTTCCTCCGATATTATAAGTTTCACCTAGTTTCCCTTTATGCAGTGCTATGTCTATGCCTTTACAGTGGTCATCAACATAAAGCCAGTCTCTTATGTTTTTTCCATCTCCATAAATAGGAATGGGTTGCTTTTGAATAGCCTTTCGAATAATGGTTGGGATCAATTTTTCATCATGTTGATGAGGTCCATAATTATTGGAACAATTGGTTGTAACTACGGGGAGACCATAGGTATGGAAATAACTTCTAGCAATCATATCCGAGGACGCTTTGGAAGCGCTATATGGACTATTTGGTGCATAAGAGGTGTCTTCTGTAAATAAGCTCCCGTCATTTTCTAAAGTCCCGTAGACTTCATCTGTCGACACATGAAGAAATCTTGCCTTTTCAAATTCTTTTCTGAAATTGAAAGGAGATTCCATCCACAACACATAAGATTGATGAAGAAGGTTGAAGGTTCCTGTTATATTGGTTCTTATAAAAGCATCAGGATTAGAAATCGAATTATCTACATGAGATTCTGCAGCAAAATGAATTACCTTTTCAAACTTATATTCCTTAAATAAAGTCTCTAAAAGAGAGGTGTCACAGATATCTCCTTCTATAAAGGTATAATTATCATAATTGGAAACCTTTATATTGTTAAGGTCTCCAGCATAGGTCAATTTATCCAAATTAACAAAATGATATGTTTGTTCAGGAACCCAAAGGTTTAAAAAATTAGACCCTATAAATCCCGCCCCTCCTGTAACTAGGATAGTTGTCATATGTCCTTATTTCAAATTTTGAATAGCATCATCTATAATTTGCTCAAGAATTTTTTCAGTGATTAAATAAGTGGGTTTTACTCCTGCTGTACCTAACCCGCCAGAAGCTAGTGTACTTCCTGTTTCTAGAGGATTATCACTGGCATAGTAAGCATAGCGTAATTTTACTTTAGGTGAAATGTTTCCTCTTAGTCTGGACGCCGCTTGAATCGCTTTTTGGTAATGCGCACCTTCCATTTCTAGGCCAATGACGTTCCAAGTAGAGTCGTGGAAAAACTTCAATAAATCTCTATTTTGAAGTGAAGTTCCGAGCACAGTCACCATAGAACCATCATAGACTCTCAAGCCTTGGTCTTCAAAGTCCGATTTGGTCAATTCGTTATAGAAGGGATAGTTATCTGCCGTCCCTTCAAATAAGTGAGCATCTGGAATCATCAAATCTCCTTTTCCACCTTCCAAAATCCCTGCCTTTCCCATAATGGATATGGAATCCACATTCATATCGACTGGTTTTTCCTCGTCTTTATAAGGTTTCAGAAGCTCGTCCATAGTTTCGTATGCTTGCTCTCCAAAAGCGTAATCCATAACAATGATAACAGGAGCTTCTTCATTAGCATTAAGTTTTGTGTTGCCTTTATAATGGCTCAACTTTGCAAGATCAAAAATTTGGACATCGATATTTGTACCGCTTTCATCATCCAAAACAATCATGCCTTCTTCTTTTGCTTTTTTAGTAACTGTATGTCTTAAAGTTTTATTTTTAGCATTACTTAACTCTTCATAGACCTCAAAAGCAGACTTTTCCTTGAGTAAGTCTTTTAACGCCAATGGAGAAAAGAGGGTGTTCATCACACTGTGCATATTAGCACTAACGATGTGTAATTTCCTGTGAATTAAATCGTGCTTATGTAGCGTTTTTTTGATGTTATTGGCCCAGACCTCTCCATGAATATGATGTCCTAAACGCTCCCTTACAACAGGACTGAAGGTGATAACTCGCTTGTCTCCATGAATAATTTCACGAATGGCAAGCTTCCCTAAATTATAGATAAGATGTAGGAATTTGTCAGGATTGTCTTTGGTAGCAAACCTATCGTAAACCTGAGTAATTTCTGCAAAAGTTCGTCCCAAAATATTAGCGGTATGCGTAATGGCAATCTCTCTTTCATGCTGGCTCAACTCCACTTCCTTTAAGACTGCTGC
This sequence comes from Psychroflexus torquis ATCC 700755, assembly GCF_000153485.2. Lineage (NCBI taxonomy): Bacteria > Pseudomonadati > Bacteroidota > Flavobacteriia > Flavobacteriales > Flavobacteriaceae > Psychroflexus > Psychroflexus torquis. Next base: position 2,163,799 of record NC_018721.1, read on the forward strand.
ACTTAGTTTTTCCCAGTCTCTAGAAGTATGACCTGCTTCGTTAATCACCACATTTCTCATGATTTTATGAGATTCTATGAACATAAAAGTAAGGTGGGTCAAGATATCATAAATCTCAGAGCGACCCCTAGTAATCTCGATGTTCATCTGTTCCTCATCTATCCTATAGCAATTCCTTCGCCTCTTAGGCGGAATAATAGCTTTAAAGTGAGAGTTAGAGTAGCCTTCATCACTAGTTAAGTTGATAAAACTACACTCTTCAATTCCTTCTGGAAGTCGTTCAATGATATATTGAAGACCACTTAATTCGACCTTAGACTCTGCGATTGCCCCATAAATTTCTGGTCGCAAAGTCAACAATGCTTCTCGCAAAGTTTCTCCAGAGACTCCCATTGGTTTATAAAAACCTCTAATAAAGAGGTGTCTCATTGTAATGTACATTCGCTCTATAGCATTTGTACTTTCTTGGGCTCTGTTTCTTCCTATATTAAAAGGTTCTGTCATATCAATTTATTGTTTTATCAGCTGCTTATATAATTCGTCTGCTATTTTTCTATCGTTAGACAGCCGTGGTAATTTATTTTGTCCTCCGAGCTTTCCAATGGATTTCATATAATTTTGAAACCCGTCTTTTTGAACCTTAGTAATCACTAAAGTTTTCAATATATTACCCTTTATAAGGTCATGATAATACGCATTTTGTTGTTGAAGCAGATCATCCATCTTCTGTCTAAAAGCTTCCATGTTTATGGGTTCCTTTTGAAATTCAATCAACCATTCGTGATAAGGTAATCCTTCTTTTGGAGTAATTTGTGGAGCGACTGTGAATTCATTAATTTGGGCCTCGAATTCTTCGGAGGCTTTAATAATAGCCTGCTCTACTTCTTGAGCAATTACATGTTCTCCAAAAGCAGAAGTGTAATGCTTAATTCTACCAGAAACTTTTAGTCGATAAGGGTGTGTATTGGTAAACATGACTGTGTCTCCGACATTATACCTCCATAAGCCTGCATTGGTAGAGATAATCATCACATAATTTACATCGACTTTCACATCTCCGATTGTTAGTATTTCAGGAGTCTCCTCAAAAAATTCATCAGCCTTGATGAATTCATAAAATATACATGAGTTTAACTGAAGAAGCATCCCATCTGCTGTTTGAGAGTCTTGAAAAGCAAAGAAACCTTCAGAGGCAGGATAAAGTTCTATACTATTAACTGAACCTCCTATTAGATTTTCAAATTTTGAACGGTAGGGTTCATAATTTACACCCCCATAAATAAATAGCTCAAGATTAGGAAAGAGTTCTGAAATAGACTTTCCAGTTTTATCTTTTAGTTTTTCAAAATAAATCTGTACCCAAGATGGAATACCACTAATGATGGTCATGTCTTGGGTATAGGTTTCCTCTACGATTTCGCTTATTTTTTTGTCCCAATCTTCTATACAATTGGTTTCCCAATTTGGCAATCTGTTTTTCTGAAGATAATTGGGGACAAAATGAGCGACAATCCCAGACAGTCTTCCAAAGAAAATTCCGTTTTTTTCTTTTAACTCAGGACTCCCTTGCAAAAAAATCATTTTACCATCTACAAAACTAGAGTTACCAGTTTCTGCAATATAAGATAATATGGCATTTCTAGCAGCGCTGGTATGGGTTGGGATAGATTCTTTGGTTAAAGGTATATATTTAGCCCCGCTTGTAGTTCCAGAAGTTTTTGCAAAGTATAGAGGCTTACCTGGCCATAAGATATCTTCTTGACCGTCGACGACTTGGTCAATATAAGGTTTTAATCCTTCATAATCTTGAATGGGTATACGCTCAAAAAAATCTTCGAAGGTTTCGATCTCATCGAATCGGTGATCTTTTCCAAATTTGGTTTTGCGACCTTCTTTCACGAGGCTTTTGAAAACTTTACGCTGAGTCTCTAGGGGTTGAGAAGACCAACTTTTAATTTGTGATGTAATGTATTTAGCAAATATTTTTGCGGCTATAGATTTAATGGGCATAAGCTCTTATTCAAAATTTATGTAATCGGATGGGTTGACAGGATATCCATCTACCCAAAGTTCAAAATGTAAGTGAGGACCATAAGAAAATTCTCCTGTGTCCCCAACTACAGCGATCACTTCTCCTGCAGTTACCAAATCGCCTTGACTTTTCAACAGCGAGTTATTGTGTTTATATACAGATATTAATCCTCGGCTGTGTTCAATAATAATCACATAACCAGTTTCAACAGACCATTCTGAAAAAATAACTGTACCATCTAGAGTCGCTTTTACAGGTTCATCTTTTTTAGTAACAATATCTACGGCATAGTGCTTAGCATCGGCATTATATTCTTCTGAAATTTGACCAGAAACTGGAGGGAAAAGCGTAAAATTTGCATTAAAAGTTGCTCTTTCTAAAAGACTGTATTTATCTTCCTGTTCTACTTTTTCTCGTAAAATGGAATCCTGTTGGGAAGCGTATATATTTACTGTTTCAGCATCTACAGGTTCTATGTCGTTTATAGAATAGGCGTCTTTTGCACTTAATGAATCCAATTGCCCAGTTAGCATATTGCGTATCGACTTAAAATAGATATCATTTATTTCTACATCTGCCATTAAAGAATCTACCGTAATCGTTAACCGTGTGGCTTTGTTTTTTAAAGCTGTCGAAGAATATCCAGGAATAAACTCTCTTATTGGTGTAAAAGCAATTAGAAGAGCTGTTCCAGAGATCAATAATAAAGTTGATATTGCTGTTAAGATGATTACGTTTAATTTAGACAATTGAAATGACAGCCTCTCTTCAAAAGTATCTTCATTCAATATGACTAAACGATACTTATGAAGTAGTTTTTGCTTAACTTTTCGTTTATCTTTTTTAGGTGAACTCATAGTATTTTAACTCGTACAAAGATAGAATAAAGTTAATTTATGTAGGTTTTAGAATCACAAACCTTTGGTTTAGATTTTTATCACTAATTTTGAATTAAATTTCAAAGTTATGAATGCACTTAATGCACTTAATGTAATAATGGGAATGGTGGGACCATGGCAATGGGTCATTATTGGTATTGCGATTTTACTGTTGTTTGGCGGAAAGAAAATACCAGAATTGATGAGAGGACTAGGGAGCGGAATTAAGGAATTTAAAGACGCATCGAAGGAAGAAGATGATGATAGTGAGACTAAAAAAGAGTCTAAGTCTATTAAATAAATAGACCTTTTTAATATAGATTATAAACCCTGTTTACTTTGTATTCAGGGCTTTTTAATTGAATTTCTTTAATGTAAATTCTTTTCCATCAAACACTCCATAAGTATAGTGAGAAATCCAGTCTCCTAAATTAATGTACAGGGAAGCCTTTCCAACTTCGATTTCCATAGGTAAGTGTCTGTGCCCAAATACAAAGTAATCATAATGAGAAGATAAAAGCTTACGCTTACAATACTGAGCTAACCATTCGTTCTTTTCCCCTAAAAAATTCGCATCTTCATCTCCAGAAATAAGTTTATTTTTCACCGAAAGGTGTCTGGCCAATCGCACTCCTAAATCCGGATGTAGCCATTTGAAGAGCCATTTCGAAACAGGGTGGGTAAATACTTTCTTCATTCGTTTATATCCTAAATCCCCTGGGCCCAAGCCATCTCCGTGACCCATAAAAAAGACAGCTGAATTTATTTCAAACACTTGTGGTTTATAAAAAACAGGTATGTTAAGCTCTTTTTCAAAATAATCTTTCATCCATAGGTCGTGGTTTCCTACAAAAAAGTAAATCTCTACTCCAGCATCACTAAGCTCAGCAAGCTTACCAAGTGTTCTAACAAAGCCTTTGGGAACCACTTCTCGGTATTCGAACCAGAAATCGAAAAGATCTCCTAACAAAAAGATAGCATGAGCATCACTTTTAATGTGATCTAGCCAAGAGACAAAAACTTTCTCTCGCTTTAGACTTTCTAAATGCGTTGGCGCACCGAGGTGATTATCGCTAGAAAAGTAAATCTTTTTTCCTTCGGGAAGTTTCATGCAAAAATAATTCTGGGTCAAATATACTTAAACCATAAAAATACAGACGCCCAAGTTTTGGGTAAAAATTAATGCCATAGTAAAACAGATTCTAGTATTTTTGATCTGCACTTAAAAAAACACTCATGAAAGTTAAAATCAATTTTATAGCCTGCTTATTTCTTATCCTTGGATCTTCTGCCTTTTCACAGGTAAAATCTATTTCACCAGGGGAAGAGTTTACAAAAATCAAAGTCTCTACTGGACTTTTTGTTGAAATCATCACCAATTCAGACGAAAGCAAAATCGATATAAAAGGCTCTGAAAAAGACAATGTAAATGTTGATATTAAAAATGGTGAATTGGAATTGAGTTTACCGGTTGGTCAACTCTTTTCTGAAGCCGAAATTTTAGTGACGGTCTATACCCGTAAAGTTGAAGAATTGAAGGCAAGAAGTGGTTCTGAAGTAGAATTTAAGAACAAAGTTCAGCAAGAGGAACTGAGTCTTATTGCCTCTGAAGGGAGTTATATTGGCGGTGTAATTGAAGTTAAAAATTTAGCTGTAAGAACAGTAACTGGTGCTAGCGTTAGTTTAGTTGGGTTTGCTAATAACCAAAATATAAGTTTAAAAACAGGAGCCTCTTATGATGGTAAGAATCTCGAAACTGAAAACACGAGTATAAGTGTAAGCTATGGGGGAGAAGCGATCGTATTCTCTACCGATAGTTGTAGCGCTAATGTGACTGCTGGAGGTAGTATTGATATTTATGGGAGTCCTTCTTCCATAAGCCAAAACGTTAAACTCGGCGGAAATATCCACCTTATTGAGGAGTAAAATCAGGCTTAGATGTCCCTTATGCAAGAACCCTTATTAGCATTCAATCAAAATGGAATTTACTGCGCCAAGGCAGATGTGTACCTTGACCCTTGGAGAAAAGTAGATAAAGCTATTATTTCTCATGGCCATGCCGACCATTCTCGCTGGGGTAATAAAAAATATATTACCCATCACGATAACATCCCTATTATGAAACATCGTCTAGGAGAAATAGATGTAATGGGCAAAGCATATGGGGAAAGCTTTACCATCAATAATGTAAAATTCAGTTTACATCCCGCAGGACATGTCATTGGAAGTTCACAAATACGCGTGGAGCACCAAGGAGAAGTCTGGGTGTTTACAGGCGATTATAAAGATGAAGCCGATGGGGTTTGCACACCCTACGACCCCGTAAAATGCCACACCTTTATTACTGAATGTACTTTTGGTTTACCTGCCTTTAAGTGGAAACCTCAAGCGGAGGTAATGGCAGAAATCAATGAATGGTGGCAAAGCAATAAAGCTGATGGACGCACCTCTGTCCTTTTTGGCTATTCCCTTGGGAAAGCACAGCGGCTTTTAAAACATCTCGATACTAACATTGGAGACATCTATACCCATGGTGCTATTGAAAATATGACAAATGTGCTAAGAACACGTGTAGATTTTCCTGAAACTAAACTTATCACACGAGAAACCACCAAAAAGGAACTGAATGGAAATTTGGTTCTTGCGCCACCCAGCGCTCATGGAGGAACTTGGATTCGGAAAATGGTCCCCTATGTCACTGCATCGGCTAGCGGTTGGATGACTTTTAGGGGAGCTAGAAGACGACGGGCTATTGATAAAGGTTTTGTGATGAGCGACCATTGCGATTGGGATGGCTTACTCAACAGCATTAAAGCAACTGAGTGTGAAAAAGTGATTTGTACACACGGTTACACCGATATCTTCTCAAGATATTTACGGGAAATAGGCTACGATGCTAGGACACAAGATACACAGTATGATGGAGAAACCGACGATTCTGATTTGTAAGGTCTAGCTCACTATTTATATTTTAAGCCTTTAGGATTTTATGAAAATGAATTTAAGACTAAAGCTAAAGAAGAAATTATCTTTAATTTTTTTGATCTGAGGCTTTTAATCTCCTCCTCTAGTTTCTGAATATACTCCCGCTGGGAATCAAGTATAAATTCTGGAATAGTATAAACATTATTAGTTCCGTTGTTGACACCAATCCCAACAGCTTGGTCTTTGCAGATAATAACTTGCTGCTGATCCGCCTCATAGATTTCTTCTATAGGTACGCCCAAATATTCGGCTATTTTCTCCCATTCTTCATGCCTCATGGACAATTTCCCTTTTTCTTTACGATTGTATTTGGATACATCCATACAAAGCAATTCTGCAATTTTTTTCTGTGTTATTCCCTTTTGTTTTTTGGCTTGGAGGAGCTTTTGTTATTTCATAATTAAGATTTGTTGCAAAAAAATATAATTTTTTACAAATAGCAAATCATTATTCTGGGTTTTTATGCTCTATATTTAAATAGATATTCAAGAATTAATTTTAACTTTAACAAAGAAAAATAAGTAAATTAATTCTAAGGGTTTTTAGCTAAAGAGCGGATCAAATTGCAACAGAAGATTTGTTAAATTCAATTTCAGGCGGCACTGAAAATACGTGTCATGATGAACCTGCTAATCCAAACCCAGCTGAGATAATATACCAACATGGCTTCCAATAAGAGGTGATCAATAATTTAAATTTATGAGGATCCGTCATCTTTCCTTACTTTTTTTGTTAATGTTATCTAGTTCAACTTATAATAAATCTGATGAACTTGAAGATAATGCTCTAATTATCCAAAACACAGTCGAGTACAATTTCAAAAATAAACATGATCTCGAATCAATTATTCATGCATTAGAGGGGTTTTTAAATACCAAAAATGACTCTTATTTAAGTAATGAATTCTGGATCGAAAATGACAATTCATTTTACAAATATCCATTTTTTGAAATTTCTAATTTAGAGAATTTTGGAAGCATAGTTCTTAAACCAAGTCTATTGTCTGTTACACAAATTAATTCAGAACATTTTATTTGTAAGTTAGGTTGGTTTTACAATAATGAAAAATCAAGATCTCTACAATATATTTATAATGTATCCGTAGTTAAGAAAAATGAAAGGTTTTTATTAAAAAACATTTTAGATTATAATATTAAAGATTGGGAAAAAAAAGAAATTAAACGTGTGACTTATTGGACTGATGATAGTTACAAAATCAATATTGAAAAAGCTGATGAATTCAACGATATAAATAATAAACTCTCAACTTTTTTTGAAAGTGATGTAATTTCTTTCAATTTTGTTCTTTGCAATTCAAATAATGAATTAATGAGACTAATAGGTTACGATTTTGAATCGTCAATGTTTTTTTCTAATCAAAATGGTTCTATTGCATTTCCAGATGATCGTTTAATTTTTTCAGGTAACAATAATGAAATAAATACTCATGAGCTTGTTCATCTTTATTTAACAGAAAAATTCAAAAATTTAAATCCTTATATGAACGAAGGACTTGCTTCACTATTTGGAGGTTCTAAAGGTTTGGAATATAAGGACCACTTGCTTAAACTTAAGACCCATTTAATTTCAAATGAAATTGATATTTATCAAGAGTTTTTTTTTGGTAATTATGTAATAGATTTTGATACATCACTGAGATATACTTTAAGTGCATTTATTTGTGAATTGACCTTGAAAAAATTTGGTAAGGACAAGCTCTTTGAGCTTATAAACTGTGGAAAATCTAACTATGATATAATTAATTACATAAAAAAATATTTTGAAGTCAATCCTAATGATTTTAATGATTTTATTAAATATGAATTAGAAAATTATGATTTTAAAAAAAGACCAAAAAAACTATTTTATTGATTCTATAAAACTAAGCCTACAAATAAATTAAGAATATTCTTTTTCCTAAAATGCTACTCATGAATCGACTTCAACTCATCAATGTCTCCAAAACCTATAAAAACGGAGTGAAAGCTCTTGATAATATTTCCATAGAAATCAATTCTGGAATGTTTGGATTACTAGGACCCAATGGGGCTGGAAAATCTACCTTAATGCGAACTATCGCTACATTGCAACAACCAGATTCTGGTGAAATTCACTTAGATGAGATTGATATTTTGAATCAGAAAATGGAATTGCGTAAAGTTTTGGGGTATTTGCCACAATCCTTTGGTGTGTATCCAAAATTGTCGGCAGAAAAACTCTTGCATTATTTTGCTGAATTGAAAGGAATCTCAAGTAAAAAAGAACGAAATAAGATTGTGGATTACGCCCTAGAGGTGACCAACCTTTCCAGTGTTAAAAACAAGCACGTAGCCGGATATTCCGGTGGGATGAAACAGCGTTTTGGAATTGCCCAATTACTACTGAATAATCCTAAACTTATTATTGTAGACGAGCCAACGGCTGGTCTGGATCCAGCAGAGCGTCATCGTTTTCTTAATGTTTTACGAGAAATCGGCACCAATCATATCGTTATCCTTTCTACGCATATTGTAGATGATGTAAAAGAGCTGTGTACCGATATGGCCATTCTGAACGGCGGTAAATTGCTAAGTCACAAAAAACCAATTGATGCGGTTTCAGAACTTAAAGATAAAACTTGGGGCCTTAGCATTGATCGGGAAAATTTGGAAACTTATGAATCTCAATTCAATTTGATTTCAACCAACTATAACCAAGATAATTCTTTAAATATACGTGTTTATGGCGATACTCAACCTGGAGAAAAATTTCAAAAAGTAGAACCAGACTTGAGTGATGTGTACTTTGTACACCTTAAAGCAGACGAAACTGAAGCCACTAACCAACACTCTTAATCCTTATGTTTTCAAGCATTTTCAAGTTCGAAATCAAGACTTGGTTTAGAACTCCTATTACCTATATTTATTCGGGCATCATGTTTATTTTTGCCTTGATTCTAATGGCCTCATCTGGTGGGCTTTTTGATAATTTTACCGTCACAACGACTTCCGCAACCTTTCAAAATTCTGCTTTAGCAATTAATGGTTTGATTAATATCATTGCTGCATTTTTGTATTTTTTACTTCCCTCCATCATTGGTGCATCGGTGAGTAAAGATTTTAAATACGATATGCACCAGGTGTTATATTCTTACCCGATCACCAAATTTAATTATCTATTTGCTAAGTTTTTGAGTGCATTAAGCATCGTCATCATGATTATTCTTTTCATTTGTTTCGGTCTCTATCTCGGTACTATTTTTCCGGGAACCAATCCAAAACTTTTCATGGATTTTGATATTCTGAATTACGTACAACCCCTTTTATTAATCATTTTACCTAACCTTATTTTCTTTGGGGCTGTTGTATTTGCAGTAGTTACGTTTTCAAGAAATATTTTCATAGGATTTATTAGCATATTAATATTGATTGTTATCCAAGGTTTAGCTCAAACTTTAGCAGCAGATGTCGATAACAAGACCCTTGCAGCTCTCATTGATCCTTTGGGCGCACAAGCATTATCACTTGAAACGGAATATTGGACTGTTTTTGATAGGAATACAAATTATTTACCCTTTGAAGGGTACCTGCTTTACAACCGATTGCTTTGGGCAGCTATTAGTATTTTAATTTTCGTGTTTGTATATGTGAAGTTCAAATTCAACCAGCAGGCTATTCAATTTAAACTTTTCAAGACTAAAGCAGAACGCATCATTAAAAGAAATTTTGGCAGTTTAGTGCGTATTAAAATACCAGAAGTAAGCAAAACCTATAAGTTTAAACATTGGTTGAAAATGGCCTGGACACACAGCCGTTTCGAAACTAAATACATTTTCAAAAACTGGGTTTTTATTTCTTTTGCACTCGTCACTGTATTGGTTACTTTTATAACACTTGCTCAACGTATTCCTATTTATGGTACTTCTACTTATCCCGTGACGCGAGAAATGATGCAGTCGGCTTCTGGAATCATTAGCGGGTTTATGATTATTATCACATTTTTGATTTCAGGCATGCTTATCAATCGTGCTCAAAACACAAATATGGACCAATTGGTGGATGTAACTCCTTACCCTAACTGGTCGTTTATGTTGTCCAAATTTCTTGCCATCTTCAAAATGCAAGCGTTTTTCTATATTTTAGCTCTGGTTATTGCTATTGGCGTTCAAATTTATAATGACTACTACAAATTGGAAATTGACTTGTATTTATTTCAATTTTTTGCTGTCGATTACTTACGAGTGTTTGCTTGGACGGTTATGGCATTCTTAGTTCATGTCCTTATCAAAAATCATATCGCAGGTTTTATAACTCTATTGGCAGGATTGATTTTTCTTTCTTTTCTCCCAAGTTTTGGTATTGAACAATACATCTTCAGATTCAACACTAATGCTGGTGCCACTTATTCCGATATGGTTGGTTATGGCACAAGTCTAAAAGTCTTTTATATTTACCGACTATATTGGTTTGCCTTGGCCACGGTGACGTATGTTTTGGCCCTATTATTTTACCGTAGAGGTATATCTTATTCTGTAAAACAAAGGATAGAGAGGGCAAAGCAGAATTTTAATCCCCTCCAAAAATCTATTGTTGCCTTAAGTCTGCTTCTATTTATAAGTATTGGTTCTTGGATTTATTATACCGATAATGTTGTCAATACACGCTATTCTGGAAAAGAAGTAGAACAGCTAAGTGTCGATTTTGAAAACCAATATTCAAAATATAAAGAGTTGGCACAACCCAGAATTACAAGTGTCGATATCGATTTTGATTTATATCCTGAAACTCGAGATTTCAAGGCAAAAGGGGAGTTCATTCTGAAAAACAAAACTGAAAGCCCTATAGATTCAGTGTTCATAAACATGAACGACTACCCCCAATCTTATGCCTTTGAAAGAGCAGGAAAAGTAGTGTTAAAAGATACTGTTTATGATTTTGAAATATTCAAGTTCAATAAAAATTTATCTCCTGGAGAAGAGGTGAAATTCACTTTTGAAATGGAGAATAAACTCAATACTATTTTGACGTCGAATTCTCCAGTAAGAACCAATGGGACGTTTATTAATAATCAAATTTTCCCCAGTTTTGGCTATAATGAAAATAGAGAAATTCAAAATAATAAAACCCGAGAAAAGTATGGATTAGAGCCTAAAGAACGAATGAAGTCACCTTATGATTCAACAGCTTTAGGCAATACTTATATCTCTAGTGATGCAGATTGGATAGATTTTGAAACCACAGTATCTACCTCTAAAGATCAAATTGCCATTGCGCCGGGCTATCTTCAGAAAGAATGGATGGAAGGCGACAGAAAATATTTTCACTACAAAATGGACAAGAAAATATTAAATTTCTACGCCTTTAATTCTGCAGAATACGAAGTTTACGAAGACCGCTGGAACGATGTGAACATCCAAGTGTTTTATCATAAACCCCACGATTATAACATTGAAAGGATGGTGAATGCGACCAAGAAATCTCTCGCTTATTATTCAGAAAATTTCAGTCCATACCAATTCAAACAACTTCGCATTTTGGAATTTCCACTTACCTCAGGATCGTTTGCTCAATCCTTTGCCAACACGGTTCCCTATTCAGAAGCGATTGGTTTTATAGCCAAAGTTGATGATGAAGATAATGAAAGTGTGGATTACCCGTTTAGTGTGACCGCACACGAAGTGGCTCACCAATGGTGGGCACATCAGGTGATTGGCGCCAATGTACGTGGGGCAACTTTACTTTCTGAAAGTATGTCTGAATATAGTTCGTTAAAAGTTCTAGAGAAGGAATATGGCAAAGAACAGATGCGAGTGTTTTTGAAAGACGCTTTGGATAAATACCTTAGAGGTCGCCGTTTCGAAAGTCAAAAAGAATTGCCTTTGATGTATAATGAAAATCAACAATATATCCATTACAATAAAGGGTCGCTAGTGCTTTATGCTATGAGTGATTATTTGGGTGAAAAGAAAATGAATAACATCTTGAAAACCTATGTAGATCAAGTCGCATTTCAGGAGCCACCGTACACAACTTCAGTAGAATTTGTAAATATTCTGAAATCTCAAACCCCAGATTCTCTCCAGTATTTGATAAAAGATATGTTTGAAACTATCACACTTTACGATAACCATGCCCTTAAAGCAACCTACGAAGTTCTTGAAAACGGTCAATATAAGGTCAATTTTGATGTAAATGTCCAAAAATACAGATCTTCAGAAAAGGGGGAAAAGGAGTTTAGTGATGCTGAAGGTGAGGGGTTAGTTTTGGAAACGGATGACGAAAATCTAGAATCTCTACCTCTCAAGGATTATATAGAAGTTGGCGTTTTTGGAAAATCTGATGAAAGTCTAGACGATGTCAGAAAGGAAACTGTACTCTACCTTAGAAAGCATATGATATCTGAAATCAACACTACTTTTAGCATTATTGTGGACTCAAAACCCTTAGAAGTTGGGATTGACCCTTTCAATAAACTTATAGATACCGATTCTGATGATAATCGTATAGAAGTTAAGGAAAAATAGAGCTGTATGTTTTTTTAACCATGAAAAACGCCTCAAACTTTAATTGGTCTGAGGCGTTTTTTCGTTAAATGACTTTAAATTAATCTATTAAGCCTCGTATCTCTCTTTCAGTTTTCTTGAAAGCAGGAGTATACATAAAAGGACTAAAATACACAGGCAGACTAATATACCTAAAACTCCTGTAAAACTTTTTTGATCTCCTACTAGGTCATTTGTATTGACCAATGACCCACTAAAAATTAAAAGACCTATGGCAGAGAGAATAAGGAAATAAATAAAATACTTCATAACTGTTAATTGAATAAACTCTGAATATTAGTGGCGAATAACTTCACCGCTATAGCTAACAAAATTACACCAAATATCTTCCTGATGACAGAAATCCCTTGTTTTCCGAAAAGTTTCTCAATTTTTTTAGAAGACTTTAAGACTGCATAAACCACGATAATGTTCAATATTATGGCTACAATAATATTAGGGGTATCAAATTCAGACTTCAAAGACAATATGGAGGTCATTGTTCCAGCCCCAGCAATAAGAGGAAAAGCTAGAGGAACTATAGCGGCAGTTTCTGGAGCATCATCTTTATAAAGTTGAATGCCTAGAATCATTTCCATGGCCAAGAAGAAAATAATGAAGGCTCCTGCTACGGCAAACGAGTTCACGTCTATGCCAATAAGGTTGAGAATGGTCTCCCCAACAAATAGAAAAGCAATCATCAAAATACAAGCAACTATAGATGCTTTTTCGCTTTGTATATGACCCACTTTTTTCCTTAAGTCTACAATAATTGGAATACTTCCCACAATATCTATAACTGCAAAAAGAATCATGCCAGCGGTAAAAATTTGTTTTAAATCAAACATAATAAGTTTCTCAAAATTTTTGCAAAAGTAATTCTGCTTAAAGGAATATCAATACTCACAAAGTATCTGAAATATCAAATTTAAGTTAAATTTACTTTTTAAACCCTTTGCCTTTAATTCTATAAGGCAGAACTCAAATGCACTAAATATTTAATTAGATTTGCAGCTATGATTCAAATAGGAAAAACACTTGTTTCTGAAGCAATTATTGACAATGAATTTGCTTGCAACCTATCGGCTTGCAAAGGAGAATGTTGCGTTTCAGGAGATTCAGGAGCTCCGTTAGATCCCGAAGAGCTTAATATTTTAGAAACGATCTATCCAAAAGTAAAACCCTTTTTAAGACCTGAAGGCATTGCCGCTATAGAAGCTCAAGGCACTCATGTCATGTCAGATTTTGGCGAACCAGAGACCCCCTTAGTTGGAGGTAAAGAGTGTGCTTACGTCAATTTTGCAGAAAATGGTACAGCACTCTGCGGCATTGAGACAGCTTATCGCGCAGGTGAAACCGACTTCAAAAAACCGGTTTCTTGTGAACTCTATCCCATTCGTGTTCAAAAATTATCAGAACTTCATGCCGTTAATTACGATCGCTGGAGTATTTGTAGTGATGCTTGTACTTTAGGCAAAAGCCTTGAAATGCCGGTTTATAAATTCACCAAAAACGCCTTGATTCGAAAATTTGGAGAAGATTGGTATGCAGAATTGGAGCAAGCGATAGAAGGAATAAACACTTAAAATTTACCATTAAACTTTTCAAAATTAAATTCAACCAGTCTTAAAGTTTATTTTTTTAAGGTTCTAATCCTTTAGTCTTTTAGAGATAGGCCTCTTGTGGATACTTTTCGACTGAATCCAAAGAAGCTTACTGATACCAAATTAAATTTATAATATCTCAAAATAAATTAACTGAAAAAATCAGATCAAGAGAGAATCAAATTTATGTCAACATTCTGCTTTAGGAAATATCATCTCATTTTTTTATTGATTAAATGTAACTAACATTTAAAAGGGGAAGACTTCAATATTTATCCGAATTTCATACGGTTAATTACGATCGCTGGAGTATTTGTAGTGATGCTTGTACTTTAAGCAAAAGACTTGAAATGTCTGTTTATAAATTTATCAAAAACGCCTTTATTCGAAAATTTGGAGAAGATCTAATATGCAGAATTGGATCAAACAATAGGATGAATAAATACCTAAGATTTGCTATTAACCTTTCCAAGATTAAATTGAACAAGTCTTAAAGTTTGTTTCATTAAGATCGCAATCCTTTAGTTTACAGGAGCTAGATCAATTGTGGATAACTTTGTGGATAACTTTCGACTGAATCCAAAGAAATTTAAATGAATTATTTTGATCTTTGTTAAGAATAATTTCAAATACTAAACCTCTCAAAATCATTAACCTATGGCGCAAATAGAACCTATTTTAGAAGAAAACAAAAATAGATTTGTCCTCTTCCCCATCACACACCCCGACATATGGGAATGGTACAAAAAATGTGAGGCGAGCTTCTGGACGGCAGAGGAAATAGATCTCCAACAAGACATCACCGATTGGAAAACTAAACTGAGCAAAGACGAGCAATATTTCATTAAACATATTCTTGCTTTTTTTGCTGCTTCCGATGGAATCGTCAACGAAAATCTTGCTGAAAACTTTGTGAATGAAGTTCAATATACAGAAGCAAAATTTTTCTACGGTTTCCAAATCATGGTGGAAAATATCCACTCAGAAACCTATTCGCTTTTGATAGATACCTATGTCGATGACGATAAAGAAAAGGATCTGCTCTTTAAAGCTATTGAGAATTTCCCTGCTATCAAAAAGAAAGCAGACTGGGCTTTACAATGGATCGAATCCGATTCGTTTGCTGAGCGTCTTATTGCTTTTGCAGCTGTAGAAGGCATCTTTTTCTCTGGTGCTTTTTGTTCAATCTTCTGGTTAAAGAAACGTGGTTTGATGCCAGGTCTTACCTTTTCTAACGAATTGATTTCTAGAGATGAAGGGGTTCATTGTGATTTTGCAGTGCACTTGCATAACGAACATTTAGTCAATCAAGTTCCTAAAGAACGTATTAGAGCCATCATCGTGGATGCTTTAACTATTGAACGAGAATTTGTTACAGAATCTCTTCCAGTAAGCCTTATTGGTATGAATTCTAATCTTATGACACAATACCTTGAGTTCGTAGCAGACAGGTTGCTTTTCGAACTTGGTTGCGACAAAGAATATGGAACGGCAAATCCGTTTGACTTTATGGATATGATTTCGCTTCAAGGGAAAACCAACTTCTTCGAAAAAAGAGTTGGAGAATACCAAAAGGCTGGCGTCATGAATAAAAATAAAGAAGAAGATAGCAAGATTAGCTTTGACGCAGATTTCTAAAATCTGTAAACCTTAGCTTCTTTTTAAATTAGTTTATTAATTACCACAGAGTTACCTGCCTCTGTATCCTAAATATATTTGAATATGCATGTGATTAAAAGAAATGGACAAAAAGAACCTGTAATGTTCGATAAGATTACAGCTAGAATAAGAAAGCTCTGCTATGGCTTAAATCCATTGGTAGAGCCCGCAAAAGTAGCTATGCGTGTCATAGAGGGTCTTTATGATGGTGTGACCACAAGTGAATTGGATAATCTGGCCGCAGAAATTTCTGCTACTATGACTGTAAGCCACCCCGATTATGCTCAGCTTGCTGCTAGAATTTCTGTATCCAACCTTCATAAAAACACTAAGAAGTCTTTCAGTGAAGTGATGGCAGATCTTTACGAGTATGTGAATCCTCGTAATAATAAAAAATCACCGCTTATTGCTGATGATGTTTACAAGGTGATAGAAGAGCATAAAGATGAATTAGATTCTAGAATAATATATAGCAGAGATTTCAACTATGATTATTTTGGTTTTAAAACTTTAGAAAGATCTTATCTTTTAAAATTGAATGGTAAAATCGCAGAGCGACCTCAGCATATGTTAATGCGTGTTTCTCTTGGTATCCATGGTGAAGATTTGGAATCTGTACTGGAGACTTACGAGTTGATGTCTAAAAAGTATTTTACTCACGCGACACCAACCCTATTCAATTCTGGAACTCCAAAGCCACAAATGTCATCTTGTTTCTTGCTTACTATGCAGGACGACAGTATTGATGGAATTTATGACACTTTAAAACAAACCGCTAGAATTTCACAATCTGCCGGAGGAATAGGCTTATCTATTCATAACATAAGAGCTACAGGCTCCTATATTGCTGGTACCAACGGAACCTCCAACGGAATTGTCCCAATGCTTCGTGTATTTAATGACACTGCAAGATATGTGGATCAAGGTGGAGGAAAACGTAAAGGGTCATTTGCTATGTATGTAGAGCCGTGGCATGCTGATATTTTTAGTTTTTTAGACCTTAAGAAAAATCACGGTGCTGAAGAAATGAGAGCTCGTGACTTGTTTTATGCGATGTGGATTCCAGACTTGTTTATGAAACGTGTAGAGGAAAATTCGACTTGGACTTTAATGTGTCCAAACGAATGTCCAAACCTTTATAATGTTCACAGTGAAGAGTTTGATGAGTTATACCTCAAATACGAACAAGAAAATAAAGGTCGTAAAACCATAAAAGCAAGAGAGCTTTGGGAGAAAATATTAGAATCTCAAATCGAAACAGGGACTCCCTATATGCTTTATAAGGATGCTGCTAACCGCAAATCCAACCAAAAGAATCTAGGTACCATTCGGTCTTCCAACTTATGTACCGAAATTATGGAGTACACAAGCCCCGATGAAGTTGCCGTCTGTAATTTAGCCTCTATTGCTTTACCTATGTTTGTTAAAAACGGTGAGTTTCAGCATAAAGAATTATATAAAATTACAAAGCAAATCATCAAGAACTTGAACAAGGTGATCGATAGAAATTACTACCCTGTAAAAGAAGCAGAAAATTCTAACTTTCGTCACAGACCTGTTGGTCTTGGTATCCAAGGCTTGGCAGATGCGTTTATTATGTTGAGAATGCCTTTCACGTCTGATGAGGCCAAGAAATTGAATCAAGAGATTTTTGAGACTTTATATTTTGCAGCCGTAGAATCCTCTATGGAACTGGCCAAAATAGAAGGGCCTTATTCCTCTTTTGAGGGGTCGCCAATCAGCAAAGGAGAATTTCAGTTTAACCTTTGGGGTCTAACCGATAATGACACAAGTGGGCGTTGGAATTGGAGTAAATTGAGAGAGAAAGTAATGAAGCATGGAGTACGTAACTCTTTACTTATGGCGCCAATGCCAACAGCATCTACGTCTCAGATCCTAGGAAACAATGAAGCTTTTGAACCCTATACGTCCAACATTTATACCAGACGTGTACTGTCTGGAGAGTTCATTGTTGTCAACAAACACTTATTAAAAGACTTAGTAAGTCTTGGCCTGTGGGATGATGATCTTAAAGATGCCATCATGAGAGCTAACGGCTCTGTTCAAGGCATCGATATTATTCCAGATGACATCAAAGAGCTGTATAAAACCGTTTGGGAATTGTCTATGAAAGACATTATAGATATGTCTAGACAACGGGGGTACTTTATAGATCAGTCTCAATCCTTAAATTTATTTATGGAAGGTGCTACGTTCGCTAAACTTACGTCTATGCATTTTTATGCTTGGAAAAGTGGTCTAAAAACTGGAATGTATTACTTGAGAACGAAGTCTGCAGTAGATGCGATCAAGTTTACTTTGAAAAGTGAAAAGAAAGAAAAAGAGGCGCCTAGCCAAGTGGTACAAAATGCTGCAAAGACCTATGAGGAAGCTCAAAGCCAATCCATAAAAGTCTCTGACGATTCATCATTAAGTCCAGAAGAATTGAAGGCATTAATCAAGCAGTCTAAAGAGTCTGAAGATGATGATTGTGAGATGTGTGGGTCTTAATAAACAGTGCACTTAATTACAAACCCCCAGTAAATTTTTATTTACTGGGGGTTTTCTTTTGAGCTAATTTCGCTAGATAACTAGATCGTCTCAAAACTTATCTCTTTATCATTCTGAATTCATTTCAGAATCAGCTCATGATCAATTTGAATAAAGATCTTCAAACAAGTTCAAGGTGATAAGAAAAGTTTTGAAGCGGTTTTTCTTTTGAACTAATTTTGCTAGATATCTAAATCGTCTCAATACTTATCTCCTTGTCATTCTGAATTCATTTCAGAATCTGATTCAACGGATGGTGAATTTGGATAAAGACCTTCAAACAAGTTCAAGGTGACAAGAAAATTTTTGAAATGGTTTTTCTTTTGAACTAATTTTACTAGATTACTAAATCATCTCAAAACTTATAGTCTTGTCATTCTGAATTCATTTCAGAATCTGACTTAACCGATGATCAATTTGGATAAAGACCTTGAGAGAAGTTCAAGGTGACAAGAAAAGTTTTGAAACGGTTTTTCTTTTGAGCCAAATAACCAAATCGTCTCAAAACTTATAGTCTTGTCATTCTGAATTCATTTTAGAATCTGACTTAACCGATGATCAATTTGGATAAAGACCTTGAAACAAGTTCAAAGCAACAAGAAAAGTTTTGAAACAGTTTTTCTTTTGAACTAATTTTGCTAGATAACTAGATCGTTTCAAAACTTATCTTTTTATCATTCTGAATTCATTTCAGAATCTGACTTAACCGATTATCAATTTGAATAAAGACCCTGAAACAAGTTCAAGGTGACAAGAAAAGTTTTAAAGCGGTTTTTCTTTTGAGCTAATTTTGCTAGCTATCTAAATCGTCTCAATACTTATCTCCTTGTCATTCTGAATTCATTTCAGAATCTGACTTAACCGATTATCAATTTGAATAAAGACCTTGAAACAAGTTCAAGGTGACTGGAAAAGTTTTGAAACGGTTTCTTCTTCGAGCTAATTTTGCTAAATAACTAAATCACCTCAAAACTTATCTTTTTGTCATTCTGAATTCATTTCAGAATCTGACTTAACCGATTATCAATTTGAATAAAGACCTTCAAACAAGTTCAAGGTGACAAGAAAAGTTTTGAAACGGTTTTTTCTTTTGAGCTAATTTTACTAGATAACTAGATCGTCTCAAAACTTATCTTTTTGTCATTCTGAATTCATTTCAGAATCTGATTTGACTCATTATCAATTTGAATAAAGACCTTGAAACAAGTTCAAGGTGACAAGAAAGATTTTGAAACGGTTTTTCTTTTGAGCTAATTTTACTAGATAACTAGATCGTCTCAAAACTTATAGTCTTGTCATTCTGAATTAATTTCAGAATCTAAATCAGCTCATGATCAATTTGAACAAAGACCTTCAAACAAGTTCAAGGTGACTGGAAAAGTTTTGAAACGGTTTTTTCTTTTGAGCTAATTTTACTAGATAACTAGATCGTCTCAAAACTTATAGTCTTGTCATTCTGAATTCATTTCAGAATCTGACTTAACCGATTATCAATTTGAATAAAGACCTTCAAACAAGTTCAAGGTGACTGGAAAAGTTTTGAAACGGTTTTTTCTTTTGAGCTAATTTTATTAGATAACTAAATCGCCTCAAAACTTATCTTTTTGTCATTCTGAATTCATTTCAGAATCAACGGATTATCAATTTGAATAAAGACCTTGAAACAAGTTCAAGGTGACAAGAAAGATTTTGAAACGGTTTTTTCTTTTGAGCCAAATAACCAAATCGCCTCAAAACTTATCTCCTTGTCATTCTGAATTCATTTCAGAATCTGACTTAACCGATGATCAATTTGAATAAAGACCTTCAAACAAGTTCAAGATGACAAGAAAAGTTTTGAAACGGTTTTTCTTTTGAACTAATTTTGCTAAATAACTAAATCGTCTCAATACTTATCTCCTTGTCATTCTGAATTCATTTCAGAATCTGAATCAGCTCATGATCAATTTGGATAAAGACTTTGAGAGAAGTTCAAGTTGACAAGAAAGATTTTGAAACGGTTTTTCTTTTGAACTAATTTTGCTAAATAACTAAATCACCTCAAAACTTATAGTCTTGTCATTCTGAATTCATTTCAGAATCTGACTTAACCGATGATCAATTTGGATAAAGACCTTGAGAGAAGTTCATGATGACAAGAAAAGTTTTGAAACGGTTTTTTCTTTTGGTAAATCACTAGATTATTATTCCTTGACTCCTTTTTTGGTCGTAATTTTTATTAATCCATCCACTTTTTTAGGATCGAATCCTGCTTCTTCTATAGCTTCAACAGATTTTATAATAAATATAGATGCTATTTGATTGTGATTAATCTCAGAGATTTTTTTCTTATCAACTTCTTTCCCATCAACTATATAGATTGCTGATTCTTTATTGATTAGTGATGATTTAAACGCATCGTAAGAATTTTCTGATTCTGATGCATCGGTAGTATTCACTTTTTTACTGGTAATTTTTATTAAACCATCAACAAAATTTGGATTATACCCTGCAGCTTTTAAGTCTTCTTTAGACTTCACTACATTGATGGAATCAATTTCTTTAGGCTCGATGCTAGTCATTTGACTTTCATCTATTTTTTTACCGTTTAACATATATACAATATTCTCATTATTGAATTCCTTCCGCTTTTGCGAATCATCATTTTTTGATGCTTTACCAACATTGTCTGGAACTTTGAAATCACTTATTTTCATCATGGTAACTTTATATTCAGATGTTAATCTGATATATATAAACTCATCAAGAACTCTATTTGCTGATGCGGTTTTAAGCTCTTTAAGGAGGTCGGAGATATCAGAAAAATAAGACTGGGAAAATTCAGATTTTGTGGTTACAGATAAAGTCTTCGACTTGTCATTATAAGAAGAAGTCTCTACGGGGATATAGTTGCCTACAAGTTCTTCTTTATCTATCTTTTTCCCATTAATGATAAAGTTCTCCGCGTTCTTCATCGTCTCATAATTCATTTCTGAATCCATTTCAGTTTTAGATCTAGTTCCCACTCCAAATGGAACCTCGGCACCTTCAGAGAAGTCTCTGAAGAAATAAACCGGTCTCGAAGCAACATCAGAAGAACTTACAGACCCACTGAAACCCTCATTAGTTTCTACAGACAAGGAAATTGAAATTAATTTGCCGTTAACTCCAAATTTAGTATCAGAAAAGGTCATATCAATGTCAAAATCTTCTTTTAGAAATGAAACGTCAGACTCTATTACGGCTATGGTAGTATTGACATCGTAGGTGATTTCAATTCTTGTAATTTTACTTTCTGAAGTTGTCACTGATTCTTTAATCTGCGCTTTGGTTTCGACTTGAAAAAGAAGAAAGAAAACGACTAATAAAGGGGAAACGATAAGCAGTTTCCATACTGATTGTGGTCGATTGTTTTTATTGAGCATAGCGATTCTTTTTTTAATGGGGGATTGATGAAAGGAATGTTGTAATTGTGATTTGAAATGTTGCTGTGTTATCTTATACAGTGTCATTTGATAGTCTGCTTTTGCAGTTTCTGATACTGCTTTGGCATCAGCTTCGTATTCTAAATTTAAGACCAAACTTTTCTGATACAACCAAGCAAATGGATTGAACCAAAAGAAACTGTTGTAAACATGTGACAAAAGAATATCAAAACTGTGTTTATAGACCACATGTGCTTTTTCGTGAGCCAAAATAAGTTTCATTTCTTCTTCAGAATAGAGGTTTGGATCATAAACAATATAATTCAAAAATGAAAAGGCTCCTTCTGGAATGGATTGATTGACGTGAATAAAGCCCTCTTTTTTGAATGCTTTAGAACGGTTCAAAAGCTTTAAAAGTTTGTAGAATTTGATCATTAATAAGGCTGCAAACATCAGGGAAATATTCATGTATATAAGTTCGATCACGGAATTCTCAGTCATAAAAGACCAAAACAATTCCATTCTAGTACTTGAAATCTCTGTAGCAGCAAATTCAGAAGAGGAAGGAATAAGACTAGACTCTTTAAAACTTATTTCTTCAATTTTGGTAAATGTAAAGAGCGGTAAAATCAAGCTAAAAATATAACCTAAATGAAGGTAAGCTCGCTTTAATCTATGATAAGTTTCAGCTTCCAAAAAGAGGCTGTAAATCACCCAAAAAAGTGTCAAAATGCAAGAAACTTTAGCTAAGTATATCAACAAGTCCATCAGCTTTTGTTTTTAATAAGTTCTAAAATATCTTCTAGGTCTTTTTCGGTTATTTTCTCTTGTTGAGCAAAAAAAGACACCATGTTTTTATAAGAGCCTTCAAAAAAGCGCTTTGAATTTTGATCCATAACCGCAGTGCTATATTTTTCTCTCTCCACAATAGGGAAGTATTGATGGCTTTTACCATAAGACGTATAGGACACAAAACCTTTATCTTCCAATTGTCTTACGATGGTAGAAATTGTATTATAATGGTTCTTACCTTGAAGTTCAGAAACGATCTCTTTAACAAAAGCCTTTTCGAGCTTCCACAAAACACTCATCACTTCTTCTTCTTTAAGGGTGAGTTTTTCTAGATTTTTCATGTGATTTTATATTTATATTTCAAATGTAAACTATAAAATCAGTTATATAACTATAAACCCAGTTTTTAACATGTTTCTGAATTTTTGATACTTAGAAATCACATTTCTTGTCGGTAGCCTCCCTTTTAGGATTCTTTTGAAATTACTATCAAATAGAGAGTTTAACATCTCCACTTAGTTCTTAGAGAAGCGGGTATCACTCATCCTAAAAATAGCTTCCTAAATATGGTAATATTTTGTGGGGAATCACTTTCTAGAATTCCTTACATTTGACACAAAATAAAACGCATGCCAACCTGGGAATCTCTTTTATCACTCAAACGCCATGGCGACACCAATAAACGCATACGCAAAGAACAAGATGATACCCGTTTAGGGTTTGAAGTCGATTACGATCGCGTTATTTTCTCTTCCGAATTTAGAAGTTTACAAGATAAAACTCAAGTGATTCCCCTATCTAAAACTGACTTTGTTCATACGCGTTTAACACACAGCCTAGAAGTTTCTGTTGTTGGCAGATCTTTAGGTCGTTTAGTGGGAAAGAAGGTGTTGGAAAAACACCCACAACTTCAAGGCACCCATGGACACCATTTTAATGATTTTGGGGCAATTGTAGCAGCTGCGGCTTTAGCTCATGATATTGGAAACCCTCCTTTTGGTCACAGTGGAGAACGTGCTATTGGAGATTATTTCAAATTTGGAAATGGCAAACGATTCAAATCCAAATTATCGGATGTTGTTTATGAAGATTTATCCAAGTTTGAGGGGAACGCTAACGGATTCAAACTCCTTTCCGATGACAAATGTGGTTCTCCGAGCGGTCTTCGGCTTTCCTATGCAACTTTAGGAGCCTTTACCAAGTATCCAAAAGCCTCACTTCCGCACAAACCCACCCAACAAGTCGCCGATAAGAAGTTTGGATTCTTCCATCAGCAGCAGGAAAAGTTTCAAGATGTTGCGGAAGAATTGGGTTTACAAAGCGTTATGGAAGGTGATAATATTCGATACAAGCGGCATCCTTTAGCCTTTTTGGTAGAAGCGGCAGATGATATTTGTTATACCATAATCGATTTTGAAGATGGAATCAATCTAGGTTTAATTCAAGAGGAATTTGCCTTAGAGTATTTGTCCAAAATCGTTCATAAGAATATAAATACGACCAAGTATTCACAGCTTTCTACTACCAAAAATAGAATTAGTTATTTAAGGTCTTTGGCAATAGGCGCACTAATTGAAGACGTTGTCGCTCTTTTCATGGAGAATGAAGAAGCTATTTTAAATGGAGATTATCACGCGGCTTTGCTTGACAAATCCACTTACAAAGTTCAAATAGAGGATATTATCAAGATCAGTATTAAAAACATTTACCAAAGCCAAGAGGTTTTGGACAAAGAAATTGCGGGCTATAAAATATTGACTAAGATTTTAGACGATTTCACAATAGCTGTAGAACACGATCATGCAGGTGAGGCCAGTAGCTTTGATAAATTGATTTTAAAAAATTTCCTCAAAGACTTCGATTTTTCTGAAGCTAAACTTGAGGATTGGCTTGTAGATGTTTGTTCTCATGTCGCTTCACTTACCGACAGTAATGCCCTTAGAACTTATCGTAAATTAATAGGAAGTGACTTTTAGGAACTAGATCAAGCCCACTAGATCCTTAATTTGAATTTTAAAATAATTATGTGACCGGTTCACACATTCATTGTTGCGATAAAAACTTTTTTAAAGTGTTCAATAGCATATCTGGATGTTCAATATAAGACATATGGCCTCCTGATAAAACTTCAACTTTGGTCCGTGTAGCGTGAGCAACTGCTTTAGTAGCATCAACATCTATAACTCCGTCTAGAGCACCTAAGACTATAAGGCTCTTATCGTTCATTTTCTTTAGTACGTCAACTCTTTCTTTTCGATCTCGTAAACCTTTTAGCGTATTGATAATTCCTTTTTGTGAACAGTGTCTGGCTTCTAGGATAGCGGTATCAATTTCAGAAGAAAATCGGTCTTGGTCTTGAGGTAAGAACAAGTGTTTAACGGCCATAGTTACAAAAGCTTGCGGGTATTTTTGTATCATCCCTATCGCTCTATTCCGCTCTTGCTTCCGAATTTCTGAGTCTGCTAAAGGGGTAGAATTTAAAAGTAGTATTTTATTTATTTTTTCAGAACCCGCCTGAGTGTCTTGGGTTTGCAGGCCAGACCAGCCAAGACACGATTCAGCTAAAGCTAAAGCCACATAACCTCCCATAGAATGACCGATAAGGCTAACTTTTTGAAGGTTTTCAAATTGGATTAAGGCTAAAAGGATTTCAGCATAATCCTCCATCGTATGGATATATCCAATCGCTTCGGTCTCGCCATGGCCTGGCAAATCTACCGCCAATACCCTATAGTTTTTGGAAAGCTCACCCTGAAGAGTCGCCCACATATTTTTATTTTCTAAAAATCCGTGGATTAAAATAAGAGGCTCGCCAGCACCTGTAGAGGAATAGTGAATTGGTGTTTGTTTATAAGTAAAGTTCATTGTCATAAAAAACCCTGTAATTTTTGCAAGGGATAAATTTTAAATTCAGGGATTTTTTAAACGTGCTATTTTTTGACGAATTTATGAATCATACTATTTTTACCCGTGTCAAGTTTAATAAAGTAAATACCAGGACTTAAATGAGAAACATCAATCTGATTTGAATTAGTAAGCGAAGTAGTCATCACTCTTTTCCCTTGGGTGTTAAACAATTCAATATGATTAACTATGTTTCCATGAGTATCAATATTTAATTTATCAAACGTTGGATTTGGATAAATTGTATATTGGTTCTCATCAAAAGTTTCGTTGCTTAAATTTTGAATGTCTACCAACTCACAAGTTACCCAATCATTGCTTGTGTCCTCAATATCTAAATCCCAAATTTCATCAATCCTAAACACCTGATCTCCATCTTTTTCAACACATACTGTAAAATATGTAAAAAAATAATCAAATCCCTCAGGAAGAGGAACTTGTTCATTGAACATCATTGGTAATACCCCTTCTTTGAAAAATATTTCATCTTGCCAAGAAGTTTCAAAATATATAATTTTATAATTGCCATCATAGACTATGTCACTAACAGTAACAGTGTTATCATCGCCTTCAAAAAAAGTTGAAAAAATCTCAGTAGTGTCTCCAATTTCTAGTGATAAATCTGCTATTAAATGTTCCTCAGCATCAATTGTCGGCCGATACCATAACTTACCTTCTTCCAGATTCTCCCTATAATAAGAAGAAATGGGGGGTTCCGTTTGATTATACTTAAAATGATCTGCTTTTTTCAAAATTTCACCATCTGCTGAAACAACTTCTGTTGTGATAGAAAGAGAATCTAAAAATCGGGAGCATCCACAAAGCGTGCCGGGATTATGAAGATATATAACATGTGTCTCTTCTTCGCCAAAAAAAGATAGATAATTTTGAGCGTTTACTGAAACCACAAATAGGAGAAAAAAGTTTAACAGGAATAAATTTTTCATAATTAGTCTTTTAAAATCACAATAAAGTTAAGATATTTTTATCTAATATGTTAATATATTGATAGTTAAAAACTTATTCCCATTTCTTCTTAAGAATTCATCAAATCCTCTATCTCTTCAATTTCAATAGGAATATTAGCCATCAAATTTTTGGGAGCCCCATTTTGTTGTATAACTACATCGTCTTCTAGGCGAATACCCATATTTTCCTCTGGCAGATAAATTCCTGGTTCCACAGTGAAAACTTGGTTGGCTTTCATCGGCTCGTTAAGTAGACCATAATCATGTGTGTCTAGTCCAATATTATGAGACGTCCCGTGCATAAAGTATTTTTTATAGGCAGGCCAATCTGGGTTTTCATTTTGAACATCTGCCTTATCTAGCAGCCCAAGATCTAGCAACTCGGAGGTCATTAATTTCCCCACCTCAACGTGATAATCTTTCCAAATAGTACCAGGAACCAATAGATTGGTGGCTTCTTTTTTGACTTTATTTACCGCATTATAAATTTGCTTTTGTCTATCACTAAACTTTCCAGATACAGGAATAGTACGAGTCATATCACTCGCATAATTCGCATACTCTGCCCCAACATCTATCAAAATTAAATCACCAGTCTTCAACTGTTCTTTATTTTCTATGTAATGAAGTACGGTTGCGTTTTTCCCTCCTGCGATAATAGGTGTATAGGAAAAGCCTCGAGATTTATTCATCAAAAATTCATGCATAAACTCAGCCTCCAACTCATACTCCCATTGGCCAGGTTTGGTATAATTTAAAATTCTTCTGAAACCTTTTTCAGTAATAGTGCAAGCTTTTTGCATCACTTCTAGTTCTAAAGGATGCTTGATAGAGCGTAAGCGTTGTAAAATAGGATTGCTTTTGGCCACTTGATGGGCGGGGTAGTTTTCTTTTAACCACTTATTAAATCGATCTTCACGAGTTTGAGTGGCATGATCTGCTCGATAGTGCTCGTTGGTATTCATATATACTAAGCCGCATTGGGTCATCAATTCATTAAAAACTTTAGGGAAGTCTTTTAACCAATAGACCGTTTTTATCCCTGTGTTTTGAAGCGCTTTTTCTTCATTGAGTTTTTCTCCTTCCCAAACCGCTATATGCGGATTGGTCTCTGTCAGAAATAAAACTTCTCTGTGTTTAGGATTCGGAGCATCAGGAAATAACACCAAAATACTTTCCTCTTGGTCTACACCACTGAGGTAGTAAATATTTCGATCTTGTTGAAAAGGAATGGTACTATCTGCACCAATTGGATATGTATCGTTAGAATTGAATACTGCCAAGCTGTTAGGCAGCATCTGACTCATGAAATTATTTCTATTCTGAATGAACAAGTCAGATTTTATAGGTTCGTATCTCATAATCTTAATTTTTTCCAAAGGTAAGAAATGGAAGGTGAAAATTGTATTTGTTAGGTTTTAAGTGATAACTAAAGGTTCTCAAGACCCAAATTGGGTGATAAAACTCAAAGGTTTTCGTGAAATCAATTCAATAGGCTTTAAAACTATTCTAAATTATGTCTAAACAACTGGCTTTATTTGCTTGAGAGGTCTAGGTGGTGTATTTTTGTGTTATAATTAAATAAAGACTTATGGCTGGAATAAGCAAAACATCAATAGCAAGGAAGTTTGCTATGGCTCTATCAGGACTTTTTTTAGTCCTTTTTTTAGCTCAACATTTTACAATAAATTTTACATCGGTAGTAAGTCCGTCGACTTTTAACGAAATATCCCATTTTATGGGGACTAATTTTGTGGTCCAGGCGATTTTACAACCTATTTTAATTTTGGGAGTTGTATTTCACTTTATCATGGGATTTGTCTTGGATATTAGAAATAGAAAAGCAAGGTCTGTGAGTTATGCTAAATTTAACGGTGCTTCCAATTCTTCTTGGATGTCTAGAAACATGATTATTTCTGGCAGTGTAGTATTACTATTTTTAGGCTTACACTTTTACGATTTCTGGATTCCAGAATTGGTTCACAAATACGTTGAGAGCCATCCTGATGATCCAACACGTTACTACCAGGAAACCGTGGCGAAATTTACTGGAGATCCAATACGAACAGGTTTGTATGTATTATCATTTTCTTTTTTAATGCTTCACTTACTTCATGGCTTCGCCTCTTCATTCCAATCTGTTGGTTTCAACAACATGTATTCAAGAGCGCTAAAAGTCTTTACAAAAGCTTTTGCAATTGTTATCCCAATGGGATTCGTTTTTATTGCGATATTTCACTACTTTAATAACTTATAAGCGAAAGGATTATGACAGTTTTAGATTCAAAAGTACCAGAAGGACCCATTGAGAAAAAATGGACCAAGCATAAAAATGAAATCAACCTTGTTAATCCTGCCAACAAACGTAATATTGACATTATTGTCGTTGGAACTGGGTTAGCTGGAGGTAGTTGTGCAGCAACTTTAGCAGAACTTGGATATAATGTAAAAACATTTTGTTTTCAAGATTCGCCTAGACGTGCTCACTCTATTGCAGCTCAAGGTGGAATTAACGCCTCAAAAAATTACCAAGGTGATGGAGATTCCGACTACAGATTATTTTATGACACTGTAAAAGGTGGCGATTATAGATCTCGAGAAGGGAATGTCTACCGACTCGCCGAAGTATCTAGTAATATTATTGACCAATGTGTGGCACAAGGTGTTCCTTTCGCAAGAGAATATGGTGGTTTGCTAGATAACAGATCATTTGGAGGAGTATTGGTATCACGAACTTTTTATGCCAAAGGTCAAACAGGTCAGCAGCTTTTACTTGGAGCTTATTCAGCAATGAATAGACAAATAAACAGAGGTAAAATTCAATCTTTCACTAGACATGAGATGATGGATTTGGTTTTAGTTGATGGAAAAGCAAGAGGAATTATCGCTAGAGATTTGGTATCTGGAGAAATTGAAAGACATTCTGCGCATGCCGTGGTCTTAGCCTCTGGTGGTTATGGAAATGTGTTCTATTTATCTACCAATGCTATGGGTAGTAATGTAATGGCTGCTTGGAGAGCTCACAAAAAAGGAGCCTTTTTTGCAAATCCATGCTTTACACAAATTCACCCTACCTGTATTCCTGTTTCAGGAGATTTACAGTCAAAATTAACCTTGATGTCTGAGTCGTTAAGAAACGACGGACGTATTTGGGTTCCTAAACATAGTAAAGATGCTGAAGCTATCCGAGAGGGTAAGTTAAAGCCAACTGAACTAAGTGAAGAAGATAGAGATTATTATTTAGAGAGAAGATATCCAGCTTTTGGAAATCTAGTTCCACGTGATGTTGCTTCTAGAGCAGCAAAAGAACGTTGTGATGAAGGCTATGGTGTAAACAAAACAGGACAAGCGGTTTATTTGGACTTTAAAGCTGCCATTGAACGTTATGGTAAAGAAAAAGCCTTCATATCTGGACACAAAAACCCAGGTAAAGAAGAAATTATAAAATTGGGTGAAGAAGTTATTGAGTCTAAGTATGGTAATCTATTTGAGATGTATGAGAAAATTACGGATCAAAACCCATACAAAACTCCAATGATGATTTTCCCTGCGGTTCACTATACAATGGGTGGTCTTTGGGTAGATTATAACTTAATGACAACTATCCCTGGATGTTATGCTACTGGAGAAGCTAATTTCTCTGATCACGGAGCAAACAGATTAGGAGCTTCTGCCCTTATGCAAGGTTTAGCAGATGGCTATTTTGTCTTGCCTTATACTATTGGTGATTACTTATCAGATGATATTAGAACTGGCAGCATTTCTACAGATACTGAAGAGTTTGAGAAAGCAGAAAAAGAGGTGAAGGAAAGAGTTCAAAAACTTTTTGATGCCAAAGGCAAGAATCCTGTTGACTATTACCACAAGAAATTAGGGAAAATTATGTGGGACAAATGTGGAATGTCTCGAAACATAAAGGATCTTAAAGAAGCCCTAGAGGAAATTAAAGAACTAAGAGATGACTTCTGGGCCAATGTAAGAGTAACAGGTAAAGAAGGGACTAAAAATTCTGAATTAGAGAAAGCAGGACGAGTTGCAGATTTCCTTGAACTTGGAGAACTTTTCGCTAAAGATGCTTTAGAAAGAAATGAATCTTGTGGGGGTCACTTTAGAGAAGAATATCAAACTGAAGATGGTGAGGCTTTAAGAGATGATGAAAATTATCGATTTGTTTCAGCGTGGGAATATGTTGGTAACCCTAGAGATGCGAAACTTCACAAAGAAGAATTGATTTTTGAGAATATTGAATTAAAAACAAGAAGCTATAAATAATTGAATTATGAAGCTTAATTTGAAAATATGGCGTCAAGAAGATGCCAAAGATAAAGGAGGATTTCAAAATTATAAAGTAGATGGTATCGATGGAGATATGTCTTTCCTAGAAATGCTAGATGTTTTAAATAATACTCTAGTAGAGGAAGGGGTAGACCCCGTTGAATTTGACCATGACTGTAGAGAGGGAATCTGTGGATCGTGTTCGCTCCAAATTAATGGAGAACCTCATGGACCCGATAGACGTGTCACTACATGTCAACTCCACATGAGAAAGTTTAAGGATGGAGATGATATCGTTATAGAGCCGTTTAGAGCTACTGCATTTCCTGTTATCAAAGATTTAGTTATTGATAGATCCGCTTTTGATAGAATCCAACATGCTGGGGGTTATATATCAGTCAACACGTCCGGTAATACTCAGGATGCCAACAGTATTCCTATAGAAAAAGATAATGCAGACGATTCGTTTTATGCGGCGACTTGTATTGGTTGTGGTGCATGTGTGGCCGCTTGTAAAAACGCGAGTGCGATGTTATTTACCGCAGCAAAAGTCTCACAGTTTGCTTTATTACCTCAAGGGGAAGTAGAAGCTCACGAACGTGTACTCAGCATGGTAGACCAAATGGATAAAGAGGGATTTGGTAACTGTACCAACACAGGAGCCTGCGAAATAGAATGTCCTAAAGGGATTTCACTTGAGAATATTGCTAGATTGAATAGAGAGTATCTAGGAGCTAGTTTCTCTGGATAACTTCTATTTAAAATAAGGTATACTCATTAAGCTAAAAAAGCAGGAATTCTAAAAGTTCCTGCTTTTTTAGTGATCAAAGAATTCTATTTAATTAAGTTTTCTAAAACCCTAAATTACATAACTCTCCTATGAATTTCCTGAATTTGAATTTGAAATTGAATATTAATTTGAAAACAATTAATATCTGTCTCGTTTTATGATACAGGTACTTTAGTTCCAAATGAAAAAAAATTTAAGTACAAGTTACTTTAGCTCTAGTAATACCAAATTATATTTATAATGCCGTATGAATAAATTGAATTATACTACGACATAGCTCAGCACAAGTTTTTTGATTGATTGAAGTCATAAATAATGGCTAAGTTCTAATTAGCATATTGAATAGTTGCTGTTTGTTCTCTTTGTATTTGCTATTTGAGACAAAGGCAATGTCTGTGACTGTTGCCGTTTTAGGGGTTGGGTTCGTAATCTTTTTAAATACCAAGAAACAATTCAAGTAGTTCTGTAATTATTTTGTATCTATACTATTAGTAAATCCCTGTAATCTGAAGGTCTCCTATCTATATAATTTTACATAAACAGGGGGCCTATTTATTTTAGAACACAGCTAAAATAATTAGTATAGCCTTAGTTAAGGTAATTATTTTTGATGAAAAGCACGAAAAAAAAGCCTGTGCCGAATTCATATCGGTAAAACGATTTATTGCGACATGATAGGTCTAAATAGGTCTAATACCAATTTAGTTATTAAATGCCGTATTAAAAGCTTTTAGAAAATGGTGATTTCCTGTTATAGATTTAATGGTTTCAGGTTTCATTTCGCAGACCATTTCGCTTAGCCATTGTTTTAAACTTTTCATCGATTCGAATCTTTGATTCTTAAATCGATTTTTAATGTATTGCCATACTTGTTCGCATGGGTTTAGTTCAGGATTGTATGGGGGTATTCTTAAAAGAACTATATTTTGTGGCACCTCTATATTTTTTGTAGAATGAAATCCTGCATTATCAATCACTACAATTTTATATTCCTTTGGATTATGTGTTGAAAATTCTCGCAGATAGGCTTGAAATATGTTAGTACTTACACCATTTATTTCCCAAACAAAAGAGTCTCCGTTTATTGGGGAGTAACTACCGTATAGATAGGTCGTTTTATAAATATGTTGATAGGTCACTATTGGCTTTACACCGCTAGCGGTTATGTATTTTCCAAGATGATTCATCATTCCAAATCGAGCTTCATCTTGAAAGTATAAATTAACAGAGTCGTAACTATCTTTATTAAGACTAATTCTAATGTTATCTAGCGTATTAGGGAGTTTTTAAAAAAGCTTTTTCAGCCTCTACATCTTTTTTGTAGTGAGATTTCCTAGGAGTCTTGGGTTTTGTTTTAAAATGTTGAATCAAATACTCACGGATCCGTTGGTACTTAACAACTACGCCATACTCTTGTTCTACCCAATTTTGAGCATCCCAGTATCCCAAAAAAGGATTATTTGGGTCATGTACTCTTTGGGATAAACCCTTATGTATTTGTGGTGTAATAATTTTAGACGTTTTATTTTTAGGCTTATCAGTTAACATCATCTCAACCCCACCAGCATTGTAGTTCACAATCCACCTTTCTAGGGTTCTGATATGAATCCCTAAAAAATCAGCTAATTCTTGTCGGGTTTCAAATTTGCCAGACTTAATGGCTAGCAAACTCTTTAAACGTTTTTCTGCTTTTAAGGTTTTCTGTTTTAACAAGAGTTTCTTTAGCTCCGAATCTGATTCCTTGATCTCTAAAATTGCTTTTCTTCCCATTCATAAATATACGAAAAATATACGGCAATACAAAACTTATTTGGTATAAGTAGTTTACCTGAATTTGTTAGTTTTTAGATTCAACTGATACTAATAACGAGTAGAAAATAATTGAGTATTTTTTGGAAAAGATTCGATAGTGCCTTAAAAAATGAAACAGTTTCATTTGGTAAAGATTGGAATCTATTATTTGCTAAAATTTAGAGAAATTTTTTTATTGCTAAAGATTTTTATTATATTTAATACCGTTATTTAGCTTATTAGTTTTATAATTTATTTTGAAGCCAACTGATAACCTTGTTCTAGATAGTTATCGGATACTAGTAAATTTGATTAATGAATAATTTACTTGGTATAAATAGGGAGTTTATTTAAAAAACAATCTTTATGAAATTTAGTTCACTCAGCCTTTTATATTTTTTCATCCTATCTGCAAATGCTCAAGATGTATTTTTAGAAAAATATCAAGATTATTTCGAATTACCCCGTGAATCCATATTTGTTCATACAAATAAATCGGTGTTTACGGCTGGAGAGCATTTATGGTATAAAGGCTATGCTATCGATAGAACTAATGGAAAATTAAGCGATAATGTAAGAAATATCCAAGTCTTTGTTTATGATAGCATTGGTAATTTGATTGATAAATCAATGGTACTAGCAAACAAGGGTATTTTCTTTAATCAAATTAAAATAGATACTACGTTTACACCAGGTCGTTACTATTTTAAGGCGATGACTAATTACATGAATAATTTCAAGGAATCTGACGCTTATTTTCAAAAGTTTGAGGTCATTGATGAGGTTGTGAGATCTAAAAGAAAAGCTCAAGATATTGAAGTAGTTATTCGTCCTGAAGGACAAGAAATCGTTTATGGTTTAAATTCTAATTTGGGTATAAAAATTACTAACGATATAGGCAATCCTGAAGAATCAACTCTTATACTATTTGAAAATAATATCCCAATAAAAAAAATTACAACTAGTAAATTGGGTTTAGCAAGAATGAATTTTAGACCATTTAAAAATAAAACTTACAAAATAGAAGTCATAACAATAGGAGGTTTTAAGAAGATCATCCCAATTGGGGATATAAAATCTAAAGGCACTTCTCTTGACCTTATCAATTTAAAAAAACATATCTATTTAAATATTGAGACCACATCTATTGAAGAACATGAAAAATGGCAATTGTTTATTTTTAAGGATCAAAACTCTATTTCATTTAATATTGAAATGAATAATTCTGAGAAGTCAATTGCGATTGAAAAAGATAAACTTTTTGTTGGCCTAAATACGATTCAACTCTTAAAGGATGGTAAAGCTGTATTAGAACGCATGTATTTGAATGAAGCTATAGATGAAACTGAATTTAAAGTTGGCTATAAACTAAAGCAAGTCGATAAACAAGATTCTATAATTTTAAGTTTAAACTTCAAAAATAATAGTAAATTAATGCTTAGTGCGTCCATATTACCAAAAGAAAACATCACTTATAGGTCGCAGCAATCTATTATTAAAACATTGAGATTAAATCCTTACATAGATAATAATGACTTTAAATCTTTTTTTGATTATACCACGCTATCAAATTTAAATGAGTTGGATGTACTACTGTTAATGTCAAAAAGTCTACACACAACTAACCTAGAATTATCTGAACCACCTGCACTTCAATATAAACGAGAGAACGGTTTTGACCAAATCTTGTATTTGATAGATAAAATAAAAAAAGATGATGACCTTATAGTAGGTATAGCCTCTAGATTTAATAAGGACTATAGTTTAAAACTTGATTCATCAAGGGTCTTTTTTTTAAAAAATAAATATCCAGTAATTGGAGAAAAACTTGAATATACCGCTGTAAACAAGCTAGGCAATTTTAAAGCACCAAAATTAACTTTGAAAACTCGTGTAATTTTTAATAACCAACATCCTATTTTATTTGAAGAGCTTGACACTTTAACATTTTTAAAAGATATTTCATTATCTAAAAATAGAGTTGCAGCTAATTTTACCAAAACAAATGAACTTAAGGAAGTCATAATTAAAGCACCAAAAAATAAAGAGGAAAAAATAGATCGATTGATTCGAGGTACTAAAGAAGAAATTACTGAAGATATAGTTAATGAGTATTTAAAACTTTCAGATTATCTAAGGGCAAAAGGTTTTAAAGTAAGAGAAGACTATAAAACCTTTATAGTTCAAAATTTGAGAAATCAAACTGGAGGTGCTGGAAGCGTTGCATTCATAGTAGACGGCGCTAGATTTAAAGATACAAGGGACATGAATTTTACTTCATTTCTAGCCAATGCTCGATTGGATCAATTTGAATCAATTACAATTAATAAAGTAGGCTTTGGACAAGGCCCCTTTGGTTCTGGTGGAGTTATAAAACTTGATAGCCGTAAAACACCTCTTTATGATAAAGATAATGGAGGAGTGTTTACCTCAATAGATGTAACGGAAGGTTATAATGAAATAAAAAAATACACTAACCCAAATTATACATCTTACAATAGTGAAACATTTAAAAGACTTGGTTCTATAGCCTGGTTTCCTAATATAGTTGTTCAAGGAGGAACCCAGAATAATAATAGTGTTGATTTGAAAGTTGTGGATACTAAACTTAAAGAAGGTATTATTTATATTGAAGGTATTTCGGAAGATGGCCAATTACACAGTTATAGAATCCCTATTAAATTGAATAACAATTAAACTGGATATTATAAACTATCTGTAAA
Organism: Psychroflexus torquis ATCC 700755; assembly: GCF_000153485.2. Taxonomy (NCBI): domain Bacteria; kingdom Pseudomonadati; phylum Bacteroidota; class Flavobacteriia; order Flavobacteriales; family Flavobacteriaceae; genus Psychroflexus; species Psychroflexus torquis. The sequence continues at coordinate 2,199,674 of NC_018721.1, forward strand.
AAGAAGAGTAAGTGGTATTCTTTAAAAAATGAATCAAAGCTTCAGAAATATAAAGGATGATATAAATTCTAAGTTAATGTAACTATTAGGTTTGTGTTTGGTGTATCAATTGTTTCAATTATATTCGACAGGAATATTTTTGAGGGTAGCAATAAAGCAGTATTTTTTTCAATATTATTTAGTTTGATCGCTTTAAACCTTATGAGGATATCAATTTCTAAAGCCTCATCACATCAAGATGAGGGTGTGAAAATCCTATATATGTAATGGATCAATTATTATGTAACGTAGAAGTTGCATTTATGACTTGAATCTAGCATTTGAAAAAACTTACTTTCTTATTTAAAGAAAAACATTTTATACATGAACGGAACTTTACCTTTAGCAGTCGACACAAACTCTTGAATCGCTTTTTAATAATGTGTCTTGAGAAGTACTTTAAAAATTTTATCAATAGTATATTAATAATACATCAATAAAAGTTTGAGATTGCTGTATTTTTAAATAAACTTAGTAATTTCATCATCACACCCGCGACTAATATTTTAATTAAAACCTGCGAAATTTGAAACAAGAACATATTGTCATCATCGGGAATGGTATATCAGGAGTGACTTTAGCTAGGCATATCCGAAAATTATCCAATCAGCGTATTACCTTAATTTCTTCTGAAAGTGAACATTTCTTTTCTAGAACCGCTTTGATGTACGTTTATATGGGTCACATGAAATGGAATCATCTTAAGCCATATGAAGATGGATTTTGGAAAAAAAATAAAATAGACATCAAGCAGGCCTATGTTTCTGCCGTTGATCATAAAAACAAAGAGTTACAACTAGAATCAGGAGAAGCATTTCCTTATGATAAGCTTGTCATTGCTTGTGGCTCTAAATCAAACAAATTTGGTTGGCCTGGTCAAGATTTAAAAGGTGTTTTGGGCCTTTATAGCAAACAGGATTTAGAGTCTCTAGAAGTTCATGCCCCAAATAAGGAGGCCTGCAAGAGAGCCGTTATCGTTGGCGGTGGTTTAATAGGAATTGAATTAGCAGAAATGCTTGCGACTAGAAATATACCTGTTACTCTATTGGTAAGGGAGAGCCATTTTTGGAACAATGTGCTACCTGATGAAGAAGCAAAGCTTATTGACAGACATATTCGAGAGCATCATATCGACTTAAGATTAGAAACTAATCTGGAAGAAATCAGTGCAGATGATATAGGTAGAGTTAAGGCTATAAAAATTAAAGAAACAGGTGAGGTCTTGGAGTGTGATTTTGTAGGATTAACGCCTGGGGTTTTACCGAATATTGATTTCCTTAAGTCGAGCGGTATTGAATTAAATAGAGGAGTTTTAGTGAACCGAAATTTGGAAACCAGCGTAGAGGGTGTTTATGCTATTGGAGACTGTGCCGAGCAAAGGCAGCCTATTGGAAATCGTCCATCAATTGAAGCAGTTTGGTATACCGGTAGAATGATGGGAGAGACTTTGGCACAAACACTCTGTGGAAATCCTAGAGAATACAAGCCAGGACATTGGTTTAATTCGGCTAAGTTTTTCGATATAGAATATCAAACATATGGTTGGGTATTTAATCAACCTAAGGAAGGACAAACTGATTTTTACTGGGAACATACCGATGGAAAAAAATGCATACATATTCAGTATGAAATAGAATCGGGGATTTTTAAAGGAATAAACACCTTCGGAATTCGATTACGCCATGAGGTTTTTGACCGATGGTTAACTGAGAAAGCTACAGTTGATGAAGTTATTAAAAACCTGAAGTCGGCTAACTTTGATCCTGAATTTTTCAAGTCTTATGAAAAAGAAATTCAAAATAAATTTCAACATACACTAAAAACAACCTAATTATGAGTGTAGATGTAAACATGTCTGTTACAGGCAACTCGCCAGAAGCTTTAAATGTCCAGCAAAAACTATCTTCTGCGCTAGGATTGTTGGGTGTTTCTATAATGGTCTTATCGGGTTTCAATATTCAATTTCAGCCTAAAATTGTTTGGGTGAGTTTATCGCTTATCATGGTTTTCGCAGGGATTTTTTGGTATTCCAAAGTGAGTTATGGTCATATGACTGAAGGTATCAAAAACGATAGGGTTTATTTTAAATCTCTAACCAACCGAGGATTCTGGGCCTATATTTTAGGCTTAGTCTTGACAGGGTTTTATATTGTGCTTTATTTTTATCCCAGCTGGATAGGATTAAGTAGCGATGGAGAAAATACAGGAGTTGTAGCTTTGTTTGATCCGTTAAGCCAAGCTATAAGTGGGAATGCAGCAAGCCAATGGTTTGTCTATGGAACTTTATACACGACAGCTATTGTTGGTTTTGGTATAAAATTTCTATGGAAATATCGTCATAATCGCTATCAACGCTTACGCACATTTTCAGTTATGTTTTTCCAATTGGGATTCGCCTTTTTAATTCCAGAGCTGATGTCAAGACTCAACGGAGATAATTTTTCATTACCTTATTATAATTTCGTCAATATATGGCCTTTAAACTATTATAATTTTGAGCAGTACAGAGTCGATCAGTATATAAATGCGGGAAATGTTGGGATTGGATTACTTATTTTTGGAGTTCTTTCTATACTTATTATTACTCCTATTCTAACTTATAAATATGGAAAGCGCTGGTATTGTTCTTGGGTGTGTGGCTGTGGAGGATTAGCAGAAACTGCGGGAGATTCTTTCCGCCATCTGAGCGATAAATCCCAGTCTTCTTGGAAATTGGAGCGCTGGTTAGTCCATATAGTTGTTGTTTTTGTTGTCATAATGACGACGGCAGTTGTTTATTCATATTTAAATACTGATAAGTATTGGTTGTCTGGTTCGGCTTTTCTGATAAGTGTAGCTAGTTTATTGACGATTGTCTTTACTTGGACGATGGTTTATAAGCGTGAAGAATTGCAAAACGATGCTAAATATGCTGCGATTGGTTTTTTTGTTGTTATACTTTCCTTATTGGGACTTCACTTTTCTGGACTTATAGATAAGGTCTTTTTATTTGAAGCTGAAACCCTAAGATCTACCTATGGTTTTGTAATTGGGGCTATTTTTTCTGGAGTTGTAGGGGTGGGATTTTACCCTATTTTTGGGAATAGAGTTTGGTGTAGATTTGGATGCCCTATGGCTGCTATTTTAGGATTTCAACAGCGCTTATTTTCAAAATTTAGAATTACGACCAACGGTGGTCAATGTATTTCCTGCGGAAACTGTACTACCTATTGTGAGATGGGAATAGATGTGAGAGCCTATGCGCAAAAAGGAGAAAATATAGTTAGATCCTCCTGTGTGGGTTGTGGAATTTGTGCTTCAGTCTGTCCAAGAGGAGTTTTAAAATTGGAGAATGATACACCAGTTGGCAGAATCAATTCAAAAGAAATCCTTCTTGGAAATGATGTTGACCTGATGGACTTAGTGAACCAAAATAAGTAAAATAAATTTACAGTATAATTTAACTCCTTCTCATAACCTTGGGAAGGAGTTTTTGTTTTTCATCAAAAAAACATTAATTTTTTAGGAACCTATCTATTATTTTCTTTAATTTTAAGAAATGTTTAATTATTAAAATATTGATTAGTTTTACTTATGATTATATAAAATATATAAGCTAAACTTATAGTTATTATGGTTTCTCATTTTGTTTCCTTTACTCAAAATTAAATACGCTTATAATGGAAGATACGAAAAGTTTAAAAGACGGTTCAAAAGCAAAGGTTGGTAACGTGAACTCATCCCCCGCGAGTTGTCCGTTTTTAAATGGCGAGATGAAGGGAGCCGCTGGTAGTGGTTCCGATAACAGAGATTGGTGGCCAAACTCCTTAAATATAAATATACTTAGGCAAAACTCTTCAATGGCTAGCCCAATGGACGAGGATTTTGATTATGCGGAAGAGTTTAAAACCCTAGATCTTAAAACTGTCAAAGAAGACTTAAAAGAACTTATGACGACTAGCCAAGAGTGGTGGCCTGCAGATTATGGGAATTATGGTCCATTTTTCATAAGAATGGCTTGGCATGCTGCGGGGACTTATAGAATTCAAGATGGTCGCGGTGGAGCAGGAACTGGTTCTCAACGTTTTGCGCCGCTTAATAGTTGGCCAGATAATGCTAATCTTGACAAAGCAAGATTATTGCTTTGGCCAATAAAAGAGAAATACGGTAGAAAATTATCTTGGGCAGATTTAATCGTGCTAACAGGAAATGTAGCTCACGAATCTATGGGCCTTGAGATGCAAGGTTTTGGCGGTGGACGTGAAGATATATGGCAACCCGAAGAAGATGTGTATTGGGGATCTGAAAAAGAATGGTTAGATAATGATGAACGATACTCAGAAGGAGAATTAGAAAATCCATTAGGAGCTTCTCATATGGGGCTAATTTATGTTAACCCAGAAGGACCAAATGGAAAACCAGACCCTATAGGCGCAGCTCATGATATTCGAGTTACTTTTGGTCGAATGGCTATGAATGATTATGAAACTGTAGCTTTAATTGCTGGAGGGCACACCTTTGGTAAAACCCACGGTGCTGCAAATGATTTGGAATATGTAGATTCTGAACCTGCAGGTGCACCAATCGAAATGCAAAGTATGGGTTGGAAAAATAACTACAAAAGCGGTAAAGGTGAAGATACAATCACCAGTGGACTTGAAGGCGCATGGACAGACACCCCAACCAAGTGGAGTCATAAATATTTTGAAAACTTATTCAAATACGATTGGGAATTGACCAAGAGTCCTGCAGGCGCTCACCAATGGAAGCCAAAAGACAATGAAGGAGCGGGAACTATTCCAGATGCACACAATCCTACTAAAAAACATGCTCCATTTATGTTGACTACAGATATTGCTTTAAAGGAAGATCCAGCATATGAAAAAGTATCGAAGCATTTTTATGAAAATCCAGATGAATTTGCTGAAGCTTATTCCAAGGCTTGGTTTAAGTTGATGCACCGTGATATGGGACCAATTAATCGTTACTTGGGACCAGACGTTCCGAAAAAACAAGAAAAATGGCAAGATCCTATACCTGCTGTAGATCACGAATTAATCAATGATAAAGACGGTGCAGAATTAAAATCTAAAATTTTGAATACTGAGTTATCCATTTCAGAATTGGTATCTACAGCTTGGGCATCGGCTTCTACCTTTAGGCATTCCGATAAGCGTGGTGGTGCAAATGGTGCCCATATAAGACTTGAGCCACAAAGAAATTGGGCAGTCAATTCTCCAAAACAACTGTCTAAAGTCCTTGAGGTTTTGACTAAAATTCAATCTGAATTTAATACGTTACAAAAAGGAAATAAAAAAGTTTCCATGGCAGATTTAATTGTACTAGGTGGAAATGCCGCTATAGAGGAGGCTGCTGAAGCTGGAGGGAATTATATTCAAATTCCGTTTTATCCTGGAAGAACAGATGCCTTAAAAGAGCAAACTGAGATTGACTCGTTTGGTGCTTTGGAGCCAATGGCTGATGGATTTAGAAATTATTCCAAAGGATATCCTAAAGTTACTGATGAAGAATTGCTCATAGATAAGGCCAACTTATTAACACTGACAGCCCCAGAAATGACAGTGCTTATTGGAGGTATGAGAGCTTTAAACACCAACTATAATCACTCTAAACATGGTGTCTTTACAACTCGTCAAGGTGTTTTAACAAACGACTTTTTTACAAATCTACTGGATCTTGGAACAACTTGGAAATCTAGTAATGATGAACAAACTTTGTTTGAAGGGAGTGACCGTAAAACTGGGGAGATAAAATGGACAGGAACACGAGCTGATCTTATTTTTGGATCCAATTCAGAATTAAGGGCTCTTGCTGAAGTTTATGGCTCTTCAGATTCTCAAAAAAAGTTTGTCAAAGATTTTGCATTTGCTTGGAATAAAGTCATGAATTTAGATAGATATGATTTACACCAAATTTGAATTAGAGTCAAGAGGTGGTTTGGAAACGAACTGCCTCTTTTTATTTAGAACCTAAGGGGAGGTTACAACGTAAATAGTTTAAACCTATTTAGAATCCGGTTCTACTGTCCTTAAGTTTATTTCTTTAGGAAGCTATTCTAAAAAGTTTACACTTTGCGAATACCTGCATAAGAGGCAAATACAAGTATATAATTTAGCATAAAGACACTTTACAATTATAAATATGTTCAGAATTCAATCTTTAATATTATGTTTATAGAAATTACAGCAATATTTATGTAGAAGCAAGCGTTTTTAAATATCTTGCTAGTGTAAATTGACTTATTTTAAAAATATGAAATACTTATTTATTATATGTGTCATTTTCCTAGGGTGTACAGACAATAGACCTCTGGACTCAGATGATTTTGAAGTGAGTCCAAGGTTTGAAGTTAACTTGTTTCAAATTCAGTATCCAACTCAACTTATCAATGTTGGATATGATTCTATCCCTTCTCCTAATACTATTCGCCAATTTGTGAATACCGATTTTCTAAATGAGCAGTTTAATGCGGATTATTTAAAATCTCTAGAATTTAAGTTTTTAGCAGAGAACAGCATCAATACTCCACAAACTTTTAATTTTACTTTCTTTGATGCCGATGGTCTTGTAACTTTCAGAATTACTCATAGTATAGCAGGTGGTAATGAGTCTAGTCCACAAACAGAGAGGGTTGCAAACTTATATACTACACAATCTGACATAGAAAAAATAACAAATAGTGTAGAGTTAGAGGTTCTTTTCAGTCAGCCTTCACAAGGTAGTAATAACGGTATAATGAACCTTGAGTGTGTCATTGAGGCTGGTTATCTTTATACAAGAGAATGAAGTTTGTCCCTATTCTTTTTTTTGTTCTATTATCCAATACTCTATGGGGTCAAGACAATCATTTGCTCTACAACCAAACGCATAATCCGCAATCTTTGATGCTGAATCCAGGAGCTGCTTATGAAAAAACGGACTTTCATATCGGAGTCCCCATACTTTCTAATGTTTATGCTTCTGTAGGAAACACGGTGCTCAATGTTGATAATTTATTCAATACTAGAGATTTCAACACCAATGTGGCAGCATCTCTAGATCGTATATCAGCTAAAGATTTTGTGGCTTTTAATCAAAGAATTGACCTTATTAATTTCGGTTGGAAAAGCAATTCGCGTTACTATACTGCGGGAGTATATCAGGAAAGTGATGCTGTATTAAATTTTCCAAAAGACTTATTACAACTTGCTTATTATGGAAATGCTGGTCAAAATAGGAGTTATGATATTGGACAAATCAACTTCAGAGGAAACCTACAGACCGTATTTCATTTTGGAATTAATCAACAAGTGAACGACGATTTACATATCGGGGTGAGAAGTAAGCTCTACACTTCGAGTGTTAATATAAAATCAGTAAGAAATACTGGGCGTTTCATATCTAGTGTTAATCAGCAAGGGTTTTTACTCAATCAAAGCATAAGCGATTTGAACTTAAATATTCAAAGTACAGGTTTGCAAAGTATTGATCAACTGACTCCTGGGAATATACTCATAGGTTCTAACTATGGATTAGGCTTTGATTTTGGGATGTCTTATTTTTTTAATGAGAGGCTAGAATTCACAGGGAGTATTTTAGACCTTGGTTTTATTCGTTTTACAAAAGACACCAGTCAAGACATTTATGAAGGTTCTTTTGATTACGGTGGTCTTGTTATCCAGTTCCCTAATTTTGGAAGTGAAGAAGATTTGATTGATTATTATCAAGATTTACTTGATGATATTGAAACGAATTTACTAGGGGAAACTACTTCTAGATCATACACATACGTTCAACCTACTAAAATAAATTTGGGATTGAGTTATAATTTCGGAAAAGAAGCCAGACCATGCACTTGCAGTCTAAAGTCAGGTGGAAAGCGCTCTGGGAACCAAACTCTAAGTCTACATGCTTTTAGTATGGTAAGTGCTGGGAATCTATTTTACAGTCTCAATGGAATCTATCAGCGGAGCTTTTGGAAAGTGTTGTATGCAAAAGTGAGTTTAGGGATAGATCAATTTAATAGACCAAATTTTGGAGGAGGGTTGGCTCTAGATGTATGGAAATTTAACCTATTTCTAAATGTAGATCGCTTAAATCATTTTAATAACATTTATAATGCCGAGGCTCTAGCTTTTCAGTTTGGTTTAAACCTAAAACTTTAAGGTCTTTTTTTGAATCTAACCACATATCTTAAGCCTTCAAGAGCTATCTAATATTCCGAGGTATTTTTATATGTCTCAGTTCCTTGAATATGTTTAAAACCTAAAAGGTCATATCTAGTTTTACGCCTGCTTGCATTTTCTGCAATCCGTAGTGTCTAAATTGATTATCGTCTAGAAGTGATTTTAAACCTTCAACTTCTTGAGAAGCAACCTTAGCGGGTTAACCAATACAAATATCTTACAGCATTCTTCCTGTTAAAAACTAGCCCTCTTTTTTCGTTTTCAATATTTACTAAAATTATAGAAAGGAGAAGTGGTGTTTCTATCTTTTTTTTTGGATCGCGCCGTACTTTGAGGGGGAAGCAAGCTTTTTCTCTGCTTGAGACTTCTTGTAGAGTTTATACCAGTAAGAATTTGATTTCAAAGATAAATTCATGAAGATTAAAATAAAAATAGGGTCAAAATTAAATATACATCTAATCTATTATAACTTCAAACGAATGGGAAAGACCTTTAAAGGCGTCTAGTTCAGCTATTAAAGAACCTACAGAGAGCTCCGCTTCAATCTTTAACGGGATTTTGTTTTTATCTGCGGTAATCCAAAACGTTAAGCTTTCTTGAGCCTCAAAAACACGTTCTGCTTTAACGTATGGTCTAAATTTTAAGCAGGCCACTCTTCCAAATTTAGAATCCAAGACTTCATAACCAAGGAATTTAGTTTTAAAATCATAGTTTTCATTATCAAAAAACATATTCAAGCGAAATTCTTGACCAATCTGCAAGGTTTCAATATCAATACTGTTCCTGAGTTTGTAGAAGGCAGAAACCATATCTTGAGTATTTAGCTTAAAATCAAAAGACTCTGTTGTACCGCGTTTATAATCTACGACTTTAACCCGTTGTGAGTCGTGATCAAAGTAGAGTTCTTTATGCTTTTTGTAACCTCCTTCATTAATGTCTCTTATAAACTTTACAGGAAGTCCATCTTGGTTAACATAGGTTTCATATCGATCTCTCACTTTAAAGAATACATCCAACAAGCCAACACTTTTTCCATTGCCAATAATGTGATAAACATCCTCATTGTATAGTTTGGTTTTTTTTATTTCAAGAGTGGCTTTGCTAGTATTAAACCATCCGTATTTTATTTTGAAGCTCAACCACTCTCCATCTTCATATGCGGACTGGCTGTAACCACAAAAAACACTTGAAAAGGCAATAACAAGGCTAAGAAAAAATTTCATAAAGATAGGATGTCTATTCAAATTTCAATGTAAGCAATTAGCATGCCTTTATTTTGTGATACCTTTAAAAGCAAAAGCCTAGACAATTAAGGGGAGACTTTCGCTTCATAGAGTATAAAACTAATTTAAAGTGTTCCTCTTAAGGTTTGTTCCCTTTCAATAGCTTCAAATAAAGCTTTAAAGTTTCCTTTTCCAAAAGATTGAGCTCCTTTACGTTGAATAATTTCAAAAAACATAGTTGGCCTATCTAAAATAGGTTTGGTAAAAATTTGAAGTAAATAGCCTTCATCATCACTATCAATTAAGATCCCAAGTTCTTTGAGCGGCGCTAAATCTTCGTCTATTTCTCCTACACGGTCCAAAACAGTGTCGTAATAGGTTTCAGGAATGTTTAAAAATTCAATACCCCTTTTTTGGAGTTCGGTCACGGTTTCAATGATGTTATCTGTGGCTAGAGCAATATGTTGAACGCCAGAACCATTATAAAAATCGATATACTCTTCAATTTGAGACTTCTTTTTTCCTTTAGCGGGCTCGTTAATAGGAAACTTTATTCTTCCATTTCCGTTGCTCATCACTTTACTCATAAGGGCCGTATATTCTGTAGAAATATCTTTATCATCAAAAGATAATAATTGAACAAATCCCATCACTTCAGCATAAAAATTAACCCATTTATTCATCTCGTTCCAACCTACATTTCCAACTATATGGTCGATGTATTTTAGGCCTACATCTTCGGTTTTGTAAGATTTGGTCCATGCGTTGTATCCAGGTAGAAATGGACCTTCGTAGTCTTTTCGCTCGATAAACAAGTGAATAGTCTCTCCATAGGTATGTATACCAGAAATAACAGCTTTACCATTGTCGTCCTCAATGGTGTAAGGCTCTACATAAGGTTTTGCCCCACGCTTTACCGTTTCTTCAAAACTCTTGGCAGCATCATCTACCCAAAGAGATACAAATTTCACCCCATCACCATGTTCGTTGATATGTCGATTGATATCGCCACCATCGCTCATTGGGCTAGTCAGTACTAACCTTATTTTTCCTTGTTGCAAAACATAGGAAGTAGAATCCTTTCTTCCCGTTTCCAATCCTGCGTAGGCTACAGGCTGGTAGCCCCATGCCGTTTGGTAATAGTAGGCTGCTTGTTTGGCATTTCCTACATAAAGCTCTACAAAATCGGTTCCTAGAATAGGAAGAAAATCTTCAGCCTCAAGATTTACTTTGGTTAATTTCTGACTAGTTGTATCTGTACTCATGAGTTTAAGTTTTTAATCGTTAATTTATATGTTTTGGGCGTTCCCCTCCCTGAAAAGTTGGGGAGGGTCAGGCTTTTGTTTCAAGTTTCTTCATTAGGCTTAGCAAGTCTAGAGTAGTCCTTTGGCTTCTTTTAGTCGCCAAGTCCAATACGACTTCTAGCGCCAAATTCAGAAAGCTTTTCTCGACAATCCCTAACGCAAGGCTAAGCCTTAATGTTTATCTCCTAGCCAAGATTTATGATAGCTATCATCGGCAATGGCCATGCCTTCTTCAGTTATTTTTAAAGGTTTAAAGGTATCTACCATCACAGCTAATTCTTCTGTTTTAGTTTGGCCAATACTCCGCTCTACAGCCCCTGTGTGTGGCCCATGAGGAATCCCCGAAGGATGTAACGAGATATGACCAGCTTCAATATCATTTCTACTCATAAAATCTCCATCGACATAATACAACACTTCATCACTATCAATATTACTATGGTTGTAGGGTGCTGGTATACTTTCTGGATGGTAATCAAATAATCTAGGACAAAATGAGCACACTACAAAAGCATCGGTCTCAAAGGTTTGATGAACAGGTGGTGGTTGGTGAACCCTTCCAGTAATGGGCTCAAAATCATGGATAGAAAACGCATAAGGATAGTTATAGCCATCATAGCCAACCACATCAAAAGGGTGAGAGGCATATACCATATCGAACAATTGATTTTCCTTTTTAATCTTTATTAGAAAATCCCCTTTTTCATTGTTGGTTTCTAATTCATAAGGCTGCCTTAAGTCCCTTTCGCAAAAAGGAGCATGTTCTAGCAGTTGCCCAAAGTAATTGCGATAGCGCTTTGGAGTGTAAATTGGTCGTCTTGACTCTACGATAAATAGTCGATTATCCTCAGTTTCAAAATCAATTTTATAGATTACACCTCTTGGGATAAGGAGGTAGTCGCCATATCCAAAATCCAGATTCCCCAGATGGGTTCTTAGTTTCCCTTTCCCTTTATGGATAAAAAGTAATTCGTCTGCATCTGCATTTTTGTAGAAATAGTCCTTGGAAGATTCAGTTGGGGCTGCCAGAATTATATTGACATCGGCATTGTGTAAAACGGTGGTTCTACTGTCTAGATAATCTGGCTGAGGTTTGGTTTTAAATCCATGAAACTTGTAGGACTTTAAATTGGTATCCACAGCAATTTTGGGAGTCAAATCCTTACTCCCTAGTATTTTTTTGACTTGCGTAGGGTGTTGCTCGTGATAGCTATTGGTGGACATGCCGTCAAAACCTATGGTTCCAAAAAGCTGTTCTCGATATAAAGAGCCATCAGGTTTTTTAAAGATGGTATGTCTTTTATGTGGAATTTTACCAAGTTTATGATAGAAAGGCATGATAATTACGATTTATTCAAATATCGTGAAAATAGATGTAATTTAAAACAGGATACCGTTATAAATAAATATTTGCTTCAAAAATAACTTCTTTCAGAGCGGAATCTTTCTCAGGACTTGAGTCTCGATTAAAACCAGTATCCAATACTTACAAACCACTGGCTTTCATTTGTTTCTGGAGAATAGGTATATTTTAAATCCACAGGCCCTAAAATGGTCTGGGATCCAAATCCAATTCCATACCCAGAAAAATCTGGAGTACTCACCCAGTTTCCAGAAGAAAATAGATCATCTTCTACGCTGGCATAGTTTGCTGTGAAGAGGAGGTGATTTTTTTTGTAAAAATTATAATCAACCTGCAAAATTCCTTTGATATATGAATTGGCAGATAGCGTAAAAAAGTCGTAGCCTAAAAAGTGTTTAAAATTATTGATGGGCTCATTTCCAAAACCACCAAGGAAAAAATTTAAGCCAGCTAAGTCTTCATTACCTGTTCTGAATCCAAGTTCTGAGCCTATATAAGCTGAGACTCTTTTGAAGAGGGGTTGTGCATAACCTGCTTCACCTTTAACGATAGCAAACTCGGAATAATCATCAAAAACTGGGAAGTATACATTCATTTGGCCAGTAAACAAATATCCAGAACTGGGATAAAATTTATCGTTCATAGTATCAAATTTCACATAGCTATAGGTGCTAAACAAGTTGTTTTTTTCTATAATTGTCTGTGCCTCGTTTACCTCAGGATCTTGTATAAAGGTCTCTGTAGTGGCCTCGAGAAATTTATACTCTGCTCCAATACCAAATTTAAAACCTTGAGTAAGGAAGGTTTCCACAAAAATGCGATTGGTAAAATCCTTGTTTTTTAAACGAACTTGGTTTAAATTTAAAAGACTTTCTATTCCTACATTCTGCTGTATAAATTCAAAATTAACATCATCATCAAATTGATTATATCGTGAAGAAATACCGATACTCCAATAGCGTCCTTTATCGATATAATAATCAAAATTATAACGTAGATTATCGCCAATAATGAGGTCTAGAGAAATAACATCATTGGTGAGAAAGAAACTCTTTTTGGTAAGATTAGCTAAAAAGCTGGTTTTATAAAGCTGGTCATAGTGAATCCCAAACTTTAACTGAGTATTTTGTTCACTTTCAAAAATTTTCAATCTCAAGTCTTTAAATTCCCCATTTTGAATAAGCTCGTAGTTGATTTTATTAAAACTTCCTGTAGCGGTCAAATTATTAAGACCCCCATTTAGTTTTTTAAAGCTTGTTTTTTCGAAAGTGTTTACTTTCAGTTTACCTCTGATGTAGTTTCTTGGAAACTTATTATTGCCAACAATATCTATCTTTCCAATAGCAATGCTATCATTAAGCTGGATGGTTTGCCGCGGTGTGTTAACTTTATTCTGGGCTTGTGCTATCAACTTAAGAGTATTTATTTTTTCTCTACCAGCTACTTCCCCATTTTTTATAATTTTTTCTCCCTGATCAAAAGAGAGGACCGTAAAATCATCGATGTTAGGATGTATATAAAGATCAGTTTTAAGGCTTTTTTCTTCGGCAGCTCTTATGGTTCTAAAGTTATTGACCTGAGTAAGAATTTCAAAACCGCTTTTTAGGTTTTCCTTACTGCGCAAGTCATCTTGCACATCTATCCCTATAATAATATCCATTCCCTTTGCACGCATTTCTTCAACAGGAAAATTATTAATCACTCCGCCATCGGTCAACATCATACCATCTATAAAAACAGGACTAAATAGTGTTGGAATTGCTCCACTTGCAGAGAGTGACGTTGCAAGGTCTCCTTCTTCAATAAGCACTTGCTCTCCAGTTTCTATGTTGGTAGCTATACAAAAGAAAGGAATTGGGAGCTGACTAAAATCGGACTCTTCCTTATGCGATAAAAGCTGTGCGTAGAGGTTGTAGATGTTTTGGCCCTTGGATAAACCCGAAGGTAGATTAACTTGAAAATTATCAAAAGGAAGTTGAAGCACATAACGTTCGGCCTCTTTCCTTTCATAAAAACTCCTAGCTTGCCTAGGCAAGTCATCTTGAATTAAAGCTCCAAAATCTATAACTTTAAAAATGGAGTCCAATTGTCTAGTGGTGTAACCAGAAGCGTACAAACCGCCAATTATGGCTCCCATGCTGGAGCCTCCTATATAATCTATACGAATCCCAGCTTCTTTAATCACTTTTAAAACACCAATATGTGCTAAGCCTTTTGCCCCACCACCACTCAGTACTAGGCCCACCTTTAAGTCTTTATGGAGCCGCTTAAGACTATCCAGCTTGGATAAGCCTATGTCTTGCCCAAAAAGAAAAACAGGGAATAGGAAAAAAAGAAGTTTAAGTTTCATCTTGAGTATGGTAATATGAGTGAATAATAGTTGCTTTAGAGCTTCCTATGACATCTTTAAGTTCCTTTAGACTTGCTTTTTTCACATTAGTAATGGATCTAAAATTTTGCAAAAGTTCTATGGATGTTTTTTCTCCAATTCCTGTGATTTCTTCCAATTCTGTGCCAATCGCACTTTTACTTCGTTTATTCCTATGAAAGGTGATACCAAACCTGTGGGCCTCATTTCTTAACTGCTGGATAATCTTTAAAGTTTCCGTCTTTTTGTCTAGATATAAGGGGTATTGATCTCCCGGATAAAACAACTCTTCTAGACGTTTTGCAATCCCTATAATTGGGATTTTACCACGTAATCCCAATCGCTCCAGAGCAGTCACCCCGGAGGAGAGTTGACCTTTTCCTCCATCTACAATAACCAGCTGTGGTAAAGGTTCATCTTCTTCTAGCAATCGCCTATAACGTCTATAAACGACTTCCTCCATGGACGCAAAATCGTCTGGCCCCACCACGGTTTTTATATTGAATTTTCTATAATCTTTTTTACTGGGTTTTCCATTTTTGAAAACGACACAGGCAGCAACAGGATTCGAGCCTTGAATGTTTGAGTTGTCAAAGCATTCAATATGCCTTGGTTCTTCATGTAACCTTAAATCTTCTTTCATTTGAGCCATCAATCGGTTGGTATGCCGATCTGGATCTACAATCTTCATTTGTTTAAACCGCTCCATGCGGAAATATTTGGCATTTCGTATAGAAAGTTCTACAATTGCTTTTTTATCTCCCAATTTTGGAACGGTGACTCTTACATATTCTCCTGCTTTGACTTCAAAAGGCACGTATATCTCTGGAGACCTAGAATCAAAACGTTGTCTTATTTCTGTGATCCCTAATTCTAGAAGCTCAGCATCGCTTTCATCTAACTTCTTTTTCATTTCAATGGTATGCGATCTTACAACGGCTCCATGAGATAATTGCATAAAATTGACATACCCATACCCTTCATCACTTACGACAGAAAAGACATCTACATTATTGATTTTGGGGTTAACCACTGTAGATTTAAACTGGTATTTTTCTAGTGTGCTTATTTTTCGCTTTACCTTTTCAGCTTCTTCGAATCGCATGTCCTCCGCGAGATGACCCATTTGCTCTCTAAAATCTTTGAGAGAATCTTTAAGGTTACCTTTTACGATATTTCGGATAGCTTCAATTTGTTTCATGTATTCGCCTTCATCTTGAAGATCCTCACAAGGTCCTTTGCAATTTCCAAGGTGGTATTCTAAGCAGACTTTGTACTTGCCGTTATCGATTTTGGCTTTAGACAAATCGTAGTTACAAGTCCTAAGTTGGAAGAGACCTTTAATCAATCCTAAAATTGTTTTTACGGTTCTTAAACTCGGGTAAGGGCCGTAATATTCACTTCCATCTTTTATGATTTGCCGCGTTAGAAATACCCTCGGGAAACGTTCATTTTTAATACACAGCCAGGGATACGTTTTATCGTCCCTCAACATAATGTTGAAACGTGGCTGCAGTTTTTTAATCAGGGTATTTTCAAGCAGAAGAGCATCCATTTCAGAATCGACAACGATGTGCTTGATGTCCTTTATTTTATTAACCATCACACCAATGCGATGACTGTCATGTTGTTTGTTGAAATAAGAAGAGACTCTTTTCTTAAGGTTTTTGGCCTTACCTACGTATAAAATCCTATCGTCTTTGTCGTAATATTGATAAACCCCAGGACTTTCTGGAAGCGTTTTTACCTGTATGTCGAGATCTGTAGATTCCATAGCTTGTGTTAACGACAAAGTTAAGTTTTATCCTCGAGGTTGGATAATAGTTTATAAAAATGAAAAGTTATTTTGATGTAGTGACTAATGATGCCATACTTGTGAAGTATTATTTTGTAAATTCAATAAAGTTTAATGAATACTACCAAATTAAATTTATAATGTCGTACAAATAAATTGAATTATACTACGACGTAGCTCAGCACAGGTTTTTTGATTGGTTGAAGTTAAAAATAATAAGCATAGCCTTAGTTACGGGGATTATTTTTGATAAAAAACAGGCGAAAAAGAAATGATTTATTGCGACATTATAGGTTTAATATCACACTAGATAATTTATATATTACCCAAGTAAAAAAATGAAATTCAGTTGTTTAAATTATAGGTTAATTTTAGTAGTGGCCTTATTCTTTTGTAGTGTGACTCACTATGGTCAATCCAACGATAGGGAAATGGCTCTATATAACGTTGGTTTTGCATCTGTCTTTAGTGGGGTAGGAGCACTTATCAATAAGAAGCCAGACGAAAAGTGGCATAAGGTGTTATTAAAAGGTATCGCTCAAGGAGCGGCTGGTGGTTATTTAATTTTTGAAAGCAAACGACTTATAGGAAAAATTGAATCTAAGCGTGCCTGGGAATACAGCTGGTACGCAAAGTTTGTTAATTCAGCGGGGACTTCTATTGTTGAAAATGCCGCTTCCAACCTTAATTTTTATGATTTATGGCACTTCAATATTGGCTTTAATCGCTTGGAGCTAGATACTCGAGACCAGCTAAAATTGAAGTATAAGCTTATGCCACTGTCATTTATTGCTACAACGTACTCTTTGGTTAATCATGATTTTGAATTTGAACGAACCTTACAAACAGGTGAACTTGTCTTTTCTGGTAATACCATTAAAGATTATAATGCTAGTGGAACTGCTATAGCAAATGTGGTTGTTCTCGATAAAACAGAAATGGATAAT
Organism: Psychroflexus torquis ATCC 700755; assembly: GCF_000153485.2. Lineage (NCBI taxonomy): Bacteria > Pseudomonadati > Bacteroidota > Flavobacteriia > Flavobacteriales > Flavobacteriaceae > Psychroflexus > Psychroflexus torquis. The sequence goes on from NC_018721.1 coordinate 2,216,878, forward strand.
CATGCTTTACTATCTCATGAGTTTATACATATTTACCAGTATTATGATTTTAATGTATTTAATACCTACTTGAATAGACCACTTCAAAACTTAAAAGTGAATTCTAATACTTTTGATAGAGTATCCAATCACTTATATTATGATTTGCAAGGATTAGTTCTCAGGCCTTTGTATTTGTTAGAAAATTTAAATAGAGATTGTTATTACGATAATTTCTTTGAAAACGAAGCTGGCTATTATTCCAATACGATTATTTGTAATTAGATAAGCAGCACTTTAATAATATAGTCAAATGATTTGTAGAACCAGAGTCACTATGCTCGTGAAAATTAGGTTGTAAAAATGTTAAAATCTGAAATGATAGATTTGAACTATTGATTCTGAAATCTTATACCAGAACTCTAGTCACTCTTTGAGAGATTCTGGTGATAACTTCGTAAGGAATCGTTTGTTGTTCTATATCGAAGTCTAGAACCGTGTGATTTTTACCGAAGATTTCCACTTCATCACCTTCTTCACAGTCTATCCCTGTGACATCTAGCATTAAAGTGTCCATACAAACGTTACCAATGATAGGTGCTTTCTGGTGATTTATTAATACCTGTGCTTTTCCATTTCCAAAACTTCTGGAAATACCATCGGCATAGCCTAGAGGTAGTGTTGCGATTTTAGTCTCGCGCTCCGCTTTAAACTTACGTTCATAACCCACGCTATCCCCTTTTTGGATCATTCTTAATTGAGCAATTACAGTTTTGAGACTGGCGACTGCTTTTAGCATCTTATGCTCTTTGGGATTGTTGCCATAGCCATAAAGAGCAATGCCAGCTCTTACCATGTCGTATTCTGCATCAGGGTAATTTAAAATGCCACTAGAATTGCAAATATGACTTTCGAAAATGTAGGGTAAGTGGTTTTCAAAAAATTGTCTGGCCTGTTCAAATTTTGAAATTTGTCCTTTGGTAAATTCAACTTCATCCTTATTTCCTGAGGCTGCTAAGTGAGTAAATAAACCTACCATTTTAATTTTTCTTTCGGCTTTAAGGTGCTGAAGTATTGTATTTAAGTCATCAATTTCAAAACCAAGTCGGTTAAGTCCCGTATTGATTTTAAGGTGAATGCCAAAAGAATCTATCTCGTGCAAAGCTAGCTCTTCACAAAGTCCTTCTAAAAAACGATGGTTATAAACACTCGGGGTAAGTTGGAAGTCAATTAGTTTTTGAATTTCTTCCAATTGTGGATAAAACACAAGAATAGGAGCTTCAACCCCAGCTTTTCTTAATCGAACACCTTCTTCGATATAGGCCACAGCAAGATGTTGAACCCCAATCTTAACCAGGTGCTTACCGATAATAATGGAATCTGTTCCATAAGCAAAAGCCTTGACCACTCCCATAATTTTGGTTTTTGTGCTCAAGTAACTTTTAAGGAGTTTATAGTTGTATTCCAAAGCTTGGAGATCAATCTCAAGTCGGGTTTCTAATACTTTGGACATTATTCAGGTTTTTTTGAAGACAGTTCTTCAGAATCTTTGACTTCGATGCGCTTTACTTTTTCTTTGAGCATCGCTTTAAAATAGGCGGCCCTGCTCAGTGGTTCATATTCATCGGTCTCTCCTAAAAGAACTAGGTCTTCTTTGGACGACTTCCTAAAGCTATACTGGGCTAAATTTCCAGTTCTTGTGCAGACTGCATGGACTTTGGTTACATATTCTGCTGTAGCCATCAGATTAGGCATAGGCCCAAAGGGGTTTCCTTTAAAATCCATATCTAATCCAGCGACAATAACGCGAACGCCTCTGTTGGCTAAATCGTTGCACACCGAAATGATCTCGTCGTCAAAAAATTGAGCTTCGTCGATACCTACCACCTCACAACCGTCTGCAAGCAATCGAATATTTGCTGCAGCAGGAACGGGAGTAGAGCGAATAGAATTTTCATCATGGGAAACCACATCAGTATCATCATATCGTCTATCTATTTGAGGTTTAAAGATTTCTACCTTTTGCTTAGCAAATTTAGCACGTTTAAGACGCCTTATTAATTCTTCCGTTTTACCAGAAAACATACTTCCACAGATCACCTCGATCCATCCAAATTGCTCTTTGTGATTAACGGTATTTTCGAGAAACATTTTGTAATTTAGAGCGTTAATAATTATATTCTAGCTTTAGAATATCAAGGCTAAAATTAGCAAAAATTATAGGGCCTTTAAAAAAGAAAATCAAAAATATTATGAAGAGAGTCTTGGAAGACGAATTGATAAGTTTGGCGGAACGGATATTGAAGCTTAAAAACCGAGCAGACATTCATCAGCTGAAGAGGGAAACTGCTGTTCTATATGAGAAACTCAGTATTTTAGCATTTGCTGAATTACATTTTGGAGGTCTTAAATCTGATATCTCTAAAACAGAATTTAAGGAAGTTTTCTCCCAGCAATTTAGTGATATTGATGAAGACAGCGGGCATTACAAAACGCCTGATGGAATGGATTATAATCCAGATCCCATTTCTGAACCTAATACTGAGAAAATTAAAGATATCGTTTCACAAATGCCCCCCGAGTCTGAACAAGTAGATTTACTATTAGCTGAATTAGAAAAATTAAGAAATCAGCACCAATCCAAAACGAAAGCATCTTCAGAAGAAAAAGATAAACCCACGGAACAAGAAACTTCAACTAAAGATTTTGGAAAACCCAAAGAAAATAACCCAACTGAAGATGATTTTAAAAGTTTTGGAGTTCACTTTGACGATCTACCAGATTTTGAGCCTAAGACAAATGATCCAGAAGAGCCAACATCATCAGTTCAAGAACACAAAGAGTTTAAGGACACCTCTCTAACCACTCCTCGGGAGCCAGCACCAAAAACAGAGTCTGCTCCGCCAGAGGGAGTTCAATCCAATTTGAACTTTAGTCATAAAGACAAACGCTCTTTAAACGACAAGTTGAAAAAAGGGATTAAAATAGGTCTTAACGATAAGATAGCTTTTACCAAACATCTTTTTGGAGGAATTACCGATGATTATAACCGAGTTCTTTCTCAATTGAATACCATGCAGTCTTATGAGGAGGTGAGAAACTTCATTCAACAGCATATCAAACCAGATTACAATTACTGGGAAGGGAAGGATGTTTTTGAAGCGAGGTTTATGGAAATTGTAGAACGAAAATTCGAATAAGAATGGCCAAATTATACTTAGTCCCTACACCCATCGGAAACCTTGGAGATATGACTTTTAGAGCTGTAGAAGTGCTGAAGTCGGTGAATGTTATTCTTGCAGAAGATACCCGAGTTAGCGGAATTCTGCTTAAGCATTATGAGATAGACACTCCGATGCAAAGTTACCACCAACACAATGAACATAGTATGACGGAGTCTGTGGTGAAACAGATTAAAAGAGGAAGAGAAACGGCTATTATCACCGATGCAGGTACCCCTGGAATTTCAGATCCTGGATTTTTACTGTCTCGAGCTTGTGCTGCAGAAGGGGTTGAAATCCAATGCCTACCTGGAGCAACTGCTTTTGTCCCGGCCCTTGTTAACAGCGGATTGCCCAACGATAAATTTGTTTTTGAGGGCTTTTTACCCGCTAAAAAAGGAAGGCAAAAGCGTTTGAAAGCCTTATCAAGTGAAGATAGAACGATGATTTTCTACGAATCACCTTATAAGATCTTGAAAACCCTCCAGCAATTTACCGAGCATTTTGGATCGGATCGTGAAGTGTCTATTTCAAGAGAGATTTCCAAAATATATGAAGAGACCTTACACGGTACTTTAGATGAAATGATCGCCCATTTTGATATAAAAAAACCAAAAGGAGAATTCGTGATTGTCTTAGCAGGTTCAGGAGTTAAAGTGTAAAAAAGTCGAATTGTCATTCCGACAGAGAAACTCTTTTGTTTCGACGAGGAATCTCCTTGTCATTCCGACAGAGAAACTCTTTTGTTTCGACGAGGAATCTCTTTGTCATTCCGACAGAGAAGTTTTCTTGCTTCGACGAGGAATCTTTTTTTAACTGGGAGAGATTCTTCATTCGCCAAACGGCTCTTTCAGAATGACAGGGGTCGAATTGTCATTCCAATGATAGAAGTAATCTCGTTGTCATTCCGACAGAGAAGCTTTTTTGCTTCGACGAGGAATCTCATTGTCATTCCGACAGAGAAGTTCTTTTACTTCGACGAGGAATCTTTTTCAACGGGGATAGATTCTTCAGTCGCCAAATAGCTTCTCAGAATGACAGAAAGTCGAATTATCATTCCAATGATAGAAGGAATCTCATTGTCATTCCGACAGAGAAGCTCTTTTGCTTTGACGAGGAATCTTGCTATTTCCGACATGGATAGATTCTTCATTCGCCAAACGGCTCTTTCAGAATGACAGAAATCTCATTGTCATTCCGACAGAGAAGTTTTTTTACTTCGACGAGGAATCTCGTTATTTCCGACATGGATAGATTCTTCAGTCGCCAAACGGCTCTTTCAGAATGACAGAAAGTCGAATTATCATTCCAATGATAGAAGGAATCTCGTTGTCATTCCGACAGAGAAACTCTTTTGTTTCGACGAGGAATCTCTTTGTTTTCGACATGATTAGATTCTTCAGTCGCCAAATAGCTCTTTCAGAATGACAGGGGTCGAATTGTCATTCCAATGATAGAAGGAGTCTCATTGTCATTCCGACAGAGAAGTTTTTTTACTTCGACGAGGAATCTCGTTATTTCCGACATGGATAGATTCTTCATTCGCCAAACGGCTCTTTCAGAATGACAGGGTCGACTTGTCATTCCGACGATAGGAGGAATCTCTTTGTCATAAAGTTAATGAAGCCTTTTGCTTCGACGAGGAATCTCTTTTTAACGGGATAGATTCTTCAGTCGCCAAATAGCTCGTTCAGAATGACAGAAAGTCGAATTGTCATTCCAATGATAGAAGTTATCTATTTGTCATTCCGACAGAGAAGTTCTTTTGCTTCGACGAGGAATCTTTTTCAACTGGGATAGATTCTTCATTCGCCAAATGGCTCGTTCAGAATGACAGGGGTTGAATTGTCATTCCGACAGAGAAGCTTTTTTCTTCGACGAGGAATCTCGTTATTTCCGACATGGATAGATTCTTCATTCGCCAAACGGCTCTTTCAGAATGACATGGATTGGATTGTCATTCCGACAGAGAAGTTTTTTTACTTCGACGAGGAATCTTTTTTTAACTGGGATAGATTCTTCAGTCGCCAAATAGCTCCTTCAGAATGACATGGATTGGATTGTCATTCCGACAGAGAAGTTTTCTTGCTTCGACGAGGAATCTCATTGTTTTGGACATGGAGAGATTCTTCAGTCGCCAAATAGCTCCTTCAGAATGACAGAAAGTCGACTTGTCATTCCAATGATAGAAGTAATCTCATTGTCATTCCGACAGAGAAGCCTTTTTCTTCGACGAGGTGTCTTTTTGTTTTGGACATGGAGAGATTCTTCAGTCGCCAAACGGCTCCTTCAGAATGACAGGGGTCGAATTGTCATTCCAACTATAGAAGGAATCTCGTTGTCATTCCGACAGAGAAGTTTTTTACTTTGACGAGGAATCTTTTTTTAACTGGGATAGATTCTTCAGTCGCCAAATAGCTCTTTCAGAATGACAGGTTCGACTTGTCATTCCGACAGAGAAGTTCTTTTGCTTGGACTAGGAATCCCTTTTTAACTGGGAGAGATTCTTCAGTTGCCAAACGGCTCCTTCAGAATGACAGGGGTTGAATTGTGATTCCGACAGAGAAGTTTTTTTACTTCGACGAGGAATCTTTTTTTAACTGGGATAGATTCTTCAGTCGCCAAATAGCTTCTCAGAATGACAGAAAGTCGAATTATCATTCCAATGATAGAAGTTATCTATTTGTCATTCCGACAGAGAAGTTCTTTTGCTTGGACTAGGAATCCCTTTTTAACTGGGAGAGATTCTTCAGTCGCCAAATGGCTCTTTCAGAATGACAGAAAGTCGAATTATCATTCCAATGATAGAAGTTATCTATTTGTCATTTCGACGGAAAAGTTTTTCACTTAAACGAGGAATTTTTTTGTTTTGGACATGATTAGATTCTTCAGTCGCCAAAAAAAAAAGGCTCTTTCAGAATGACATAGAGTCACCAAAAAGAACCTTTAAAATAATAAAATTTTAAGCTTTAGCTAATTTCTGAAATTCTCAACGTATTTACCATACCCTTAGCTTCAATCGGCATAGCTGCAAGATTGATGGTAAAGTCTCCTTTTTCCAAATAGCCTTTCTGTTTGGCTATATTATTAATATCGTCTATGGTCACATCGGTACTATCAAACTTATCATAGAAAAAAGCTTTCACTCCCCATAACAGACTAAGTTGTGTTAGAATACGCTTGTTGGAAGTAAAGGCCAAAACATGAGAAGCGGGTCTCCAAGCCGAGATTTGGAAAGCTGTATAACCAGAATTGGTCAAGGTGCAAATGGCACTTGCATCAATTTCGTTAGCCATCAAAGCAGCGTGATAACAGATAGATTTTGTCATATATCTTTTCGTTTTGATTTGTGGGGCTTCTTGCGGAACATTAATCAGTGGCGAATTTTCTACGCTTTTTAAGATTTGAGACATTTTCTGTATAACTTGTACAGGATACTTTCCTACCGAAGTTTCTCCAGACAACATCACTGCATCAGCACCATCCATCACAGAGTTAGCTACATCATTTACTTCAGCTCGTGTTGGAGTAAGGCTATCAATCATTGTCTCCATCATTTGAGTGGCAATAATAACCGGGATTCTGGCTTGCTTGGCTTTAAGAACGAGTTGTTTTTGGATAAGCGGCACTTCGTGAGCAGGAACTTCTACTCCAAGATCACCACGAGCGACCATCAATCCATCGCAGTAGGCAATAATTTTATCTATATTCTTTACCCCTTCAGGTTTTTCTATTTTAGAAATAATAGGAATTTTGTGCTTACTGTGTTTTTTAATCAACTTCTGAAGTTGTTTTAGATCACTTGCAAACCTTACAAAAGATAAAGCCATCCAGTCTACTTGAAGCTCACAGGCGAAAATGGCATCTTTAACATCTTTTTCGGTAAGTGCAGGCAGTGAAATATTCGTATTTGGAAGGTTCACACCTTTGCGAGAACGAAGAGAGCCTCCTTGGATTACTTTGGTTTTGACTTCACTTTTTCTATCGGTGGTTAGCACTTCAAAGATCAACTTCCCGTCATCCAATAGAATTTGTTCACCTGGATTAACATCTTGAGGGAAGGTATCATAATTCATGAATACCCGACTTTTAGTACCTTCAAACTCTTTGCCAGTCGCAAATATGATTTCATCACCAGTCTCAACAACCACTTCATCTTTCATAATCCCAACACGAAGTTTAGGACCTTGTAAATCACCAAGAATTCCAGCATTATAACCGTACTCGTCGTTGAGGTCTCTAATCATTTTTACACGCTCCCTTACATCATCGTGATCTGCATGTGAAAAATTGATTCTAAAAATATTGACACCAGCATCTAGCATGTCCTTAAGAACTTCTTTTTTGCTAGTGGCTGGCCCTAGTGTTGATACTATCTTTGTTTTCTTTGATGTTTTCATTACTCTAAAATTAAGTGTTCTGGGTATTTTATTTTCTTAGATTCAATAGCATAAGCCATTGAAATTTGTTTTATGCTTGACAGTTTATCGATGATAATTTGAGGATTAAAAATATTGAGTTCATCATTAATCTTCATTAAGTAATCAACTTGCTTATGGTCCTTCAATAAATACTCTACTTGGACTAAATCTTCTTCAGTAAACAAGTTGCTCGATGGAACATCTATATAGTGGTCGTTTACTTTATTACATATCAAAAAGGACTTTGTATCCCATTCTTGATTAAAATATTCAAATATTGGGAAGCTAACTATTTTGGAAGTTAACTTCAAATCCAAGTCCTTTTCCATTCTATTAAAACTAATATCAAGTTTAGAATTAATAAGGTATGCTATCCTATGTGGTTCCAACTGCGAGTGAATACCAATCAATTTGTAATCGTAAATATCAAAGTCAGATAAACAGATCTTTTTCTTTTTCATGACTTTAAATAAATTCGATCAAGCTCATTTCAGGATTAGACTACTTGTAAATATATGAAACAAAACAAGATGCATCATTCCTATTCGGATTTATTCCAAAATGTGCACTAAAGAAAACGTTTTCGTGGAAAGATTTTTAAGATCTAATTTCGTTTTGGAAAGAAAAGTAAGCCCGCTGTGAAGCCTTTTCTTCGGCCCTTTTCTTAGAAGTTTCCCTAGCTTTTCCAGAGATTTCGTTATTGATAATCAGTTTAACGGCAAAATGTTTTTCTTCATCTTTACCAAAGTCATCTTCAATTACAAATTCAAAGGGGAATTTGTTTTTTTGACACCATTCGATCATTAGGCTTTTATAGCTCATCACTCGTTTTTCAAGTTTTGCTAAATCCACATCTTCTCGAATCACTTTTTTATAAATAAAAGCTTCGCAGTCTTTGAAACCCTTGTCTACATAAATAGCTCCAATTAGAGCTTCAAATAAGTTTCCATTGATGTTTTTACCCATTTTTTCAACAGGAATTTCGGATAAAGTAAGGTCTGCAAGGTCGAAGCTTTCCCCTAGTAAATTAAGGTTTTTCCGGCTCACGATTTTAGATCGCATCTTGGTGAGGTACCCCTCATCCCCATGTGGAGCATTTTCAAAGAGATAGGTAGATATGACAGCGCCGAGAATAGAGTCTCCTAAAAACTCTAAACGCTCATAGCTTATAAATTTTCCTTCATCGTCTTTGAGCTTAAGAGAAGAGTGAGTAAAGGCTTGCTTATAAATGGATAAACTTTTGTGTTTAACCTTTATAATGCGTTGTATCTTTTTAAAAAAAATCCCGTTTCTATGTGAACGGGATTCGCTTAATATTTGTTTAAAAAATCTCATTCAAAACGAATAACTTAATCATCCATACTTTTAAAAGCGACACAAGCATTATGCCCTCCAAACCCAAACGTATTGCTCATAGCGACTTTGATTTTTCGTTCTTGAGGTTTATTCAACGTCAAGTTCAATTCAGAGTCGATATTTTCATCTGGCGTTTCATGATTTATCGTTGGTGGAACAAGGCTGTTCTGCATTGCTAAAATAGAAGCAATCGCTTCAACAGCTCCAGCTGCTCCAAGTAAATGACCAGTCATGGATTTTGTAGAGTTAATGTTGATATTTTTGGCATGATCTCCAAAAACATGCTTGATAGCTTTTAGTTCTGCAACATCACCTAAAGGTGTAGAGGTACCATGAGTATTTATGGTATCTACATCTTCTGGCTTGAGGCCAGAATTCTCTAAGCAATTCTTCATCACGGCAATAACACCAATTCCTTCCGGATGAGGGGCCGTCATGTGGTAAGCATCAGAGGACATTCCTCCTCCAACAACTTCAGCATAAATCTTTGCTCCTCTAGCTTTAGCGTGTTCATACTCTTCAAGAATAAGAGCACCACCACCTTCGCCAAGAACAAACCCATCTCTGTTGGCATCAAAAGGACGTGAAGCTTTTTGAGGATCATCATTTCTAGTAGAAAGGGCATGCATAGAATTAAATCCACCCATACCAGCTTGAGTAACTGCTGCTTCACTACCTCCAGTAACCATAATATCGCTGTATCCTAAACGGATATAATTTAAAGCATCTATCATAGCATTAGCCGACGATGCACAAGCTGAAACTGTCGCGTAATTAGGACCCATAAATCCATGCTTAATAGAAATATTTCCCGGAGCGATGTCCGCGATCATTTTTGGTATGAAGAAGGGGTTAAAACGCGGAGTACCATCGCCATTTGCAAAATTGATAACTTCATTTTGAAAAGTTTCCAGTCCGCCAATTCCAGCACCCCAGATGACACCAATTCGATATTTATCTACGACATTAAGATCTACTCCTGAGTCTAAAATAGCTTCATCTGAAGCGACTAAGGCATACTGAGCAAATCTATCCAATCGTCTTACTTCTTTTCTATCGAAATAATCTTTGGCATCAAAATTTTTTATTTCACAAGCGAATTTTGTTTTGAAAAGGCTAGTGTCAAAGTAAGTTATAGGCGCAGCACCGCTCTTGCCGTGCTTTAATCCTTCCCAATACTCTGATATATTATTTCCAATAGGCGTTAGAGCGCCTAAACCAGTAACTACAACTCGCTTTAATTCCATGAAATAAGACTATTTTTTATTTTTTAGCTTCTTCAATATATGAAGTCGCTTGACCAACTGTTGAAATATTTTCAGCTTGATCATCAGGTATCTGGATGTCAAATTCTTTTTCAAACTCCATAATGAGCTCTACAGTATCCAAAGAATCTGCTCCTAAATCGTTTGTGAAGCTAGCTTCTGTAACCACTTCGTTTTCGTCAACGCCTAATTTATCAACGATAATGGCTTTTACTCTTGATGCAATGTCTGACATGATTCTATTTTTTATATTTAATTTCAGTTGGCAAAAATAAAAAACTTTAGTTTAAAACAAGTTTTAAAGATGAAAATGTGTTTAAATTTACGTAATAATATTTTATAATATAGATTTGAAATGTTTAAGTTTTCAAATTCAATCGTTTAAAAATGGAAAATTCAAAATCAATACCTGTCAAAAAGATCATAGTATTTGCCTCTGGAAATGGAACTAATGCCATAAATATATATCATCATTTTAGGGAAAATCCCAATGTAGAGGTGTCCCATATCTTATCCAATAATAAGAAATCCAAAGTTTTGAGAAGAGCTCACGATCTGGGAATAAAATGTATACATTTTGAAAAGGAAGATCTATACGACTCTGAAAGTTTACTGGACGTGGTCAAAGATATACAACCTAGTTTAATCGTACTCGCGGGCTTTTTATTGAAAATACCCTCTCCATTCTTGTTTCATTTTCCAGATAAGATTATTAACATCCACCCTTCTTTATTGCCAAAATACGGAGGAGAAGGTATGTATGGGAGTCGAGTTTTTAAAAAAATACTCAAAAACAAAGAAGTAGAAAGTGGCGTTACTATTCATTATGTAAATGCAAACTATGATGAGGGGGAAATCATTGCACAGTTTAAAACAGCACTTGAGAATAATGAGGATGTAAATAGCTTGGAAGAAAAAATTCATGAACTTGAGTATATTCACTATCCTAAAGTTATAGAAGATTTACTTAAATAGCTATGGGCAAATCGTCTAAGTTTTATGTCGTTTGGGAAGGTTATGAGCCAGGAATTTATACGTCTTGGCAGGATTGCAAACTAAAAATCCAAAACTATCCAAACGCAAAGTATAAGTCCTTTGCTTCATTGCCTGAGGCTAAAGACGCCTATACTACGGGTTTTTTCAACTACAAGAAGCAACAAAAACAAGCACCGAAGTTACTAAGTACTGAAGGTATTGAATGGAATTCTATAGCAGTAGATGCAGCTTCGAGCGGTAATCCCGGTAAAATGGAATACCGCGGCGTGGTGACCAAAACCAAACAGGTGCTTTTTAACATGGGTCCTTTTCCAAATGGGACCAATAATATAGGTGAGTTTTTAGCCTTGGTTCATGGTTTGGCATTTTTAAAATCAAAAAAAAGCGATCTACCTATCTACACAGATTCCAAAATTGCAATGTCTTGGATTCGGCAAAAAAAGTGCAAGACTAAACTTAAGCCTAATTCTAAGAATGCAGAGTTGTTTGAATTGGTAAAACGGGCGGAAGTGTGGTTAACCAAAAACTCGATCAATCGACCTGTTTTAAAATGGGAAACTAAATCTTGGGGTGAAATACCTGCTGATTTTGGGAGAAAGTAAGGGTCTAATGAGATATTGATAACTCAAATCCATTCCCTTAAAATCATGAGAGGATTCTATAAGAAAACCTATATTTGCAAAAAAAATAAAATCAGGATGAGTAAATTATTGATAGTGGGAACTGTAGCTTTTGATGCGATAGAGACTCCGTTTGGAAAAACCGATAAAATACTAGGTGGTGCTGGGACCTACATAGCCCTTAGTGCTTCGCAATTTGATGTAGAATGCGGTGTGGTATCCGTGGTTGGAGATGACTTTCCGCAAGATTACCTTGATTTACTCACAGATCGAAACGTCAATATCGATGGCTTAAAAATCGTAAAAGGCGGTAAAACCTTCTTCTGGAGCGGCCGTTACCATAATGATATGAACACTAGGGACACGTTGGATACTCAACTGAATGTCTTGGCAGATTTTAGCCCAGTTGTTCCAGACCATTTTAAAGATGCGGATATTGTCATGCTAGGTAATCTACATCCTGCAGTACAGATGAGTGTCATTGAACAAGTGGAGTCAACAAAATTAATTGTTCTGGATACGATGAATTTCTGGATGGACTCAGAGCTTAGTCTTCTTGAAGAGGTGATTTCAAAAGTAGACGTCATCACTATTAATGATGAAGAAGCCAGGCAATTGTCTGGAGAATATTCACTGGTAAAAGCTGCTAGAAAAATAAGAGATATGGGTCCAGATTATGTGGTCATCAAGAAAGGTGAACACGGCGCTTTGTTATTTCACAAAGAAGAAATGTTTTTTGCACCAGCTTTACCTCTGGAAGAGGTCTTTGACCCAACTGGAGCTGGAGACACCTTTGCGGGAGGTTTTGTAGGTTACTTATCCAATTCTAAAGATATCTCCTTTGAAAATATGAAAAATGCAGTCATTTATGGCTCCAATTTAGCTTCTTTTTGTGTGGAGAAATTTGGAACTGAAAGAATGCTGGAACTCAATAAAGAGGAGGTTGATAAACGTTTAGAGAGTTTTCAAGCCCTCACTCAATTCGAAATTAATTTAGCATAACACCTTGCCCTGAGTATTCAGGGCTTTTTTATTGGAAACAACATCATGAGTGAACTTATTAAACACGAATGTGGTATAGCCACATTAAGATTATTAAAGCCGCTTTCTTTTTACCAAAAGAAATATGGCAGCGCTTTTTATGGCATCAACAAAATGTATTTGATGTTGGAAAAGCAGCACAATAGGGGTCAAGATGGTGCAGGTTTTGCGAGTGTTAAGCTAGATATGGAGCCTGGTAATCGTTATATTAGCAGAGTGCGTTCTAATGAAGCACAACCTATCCAAGATATTTTTGCAAAGATTAACGAAAGAATCAATGCGGAAGTAGAGTTACATCCTGAGATTCTTGAGGATATCGATTCACAAAAGAAAAATCTTCCTTATTTAGGGGAGGTATACTTAGGACACGTTCGCTACGGTACTTTCGGTAAAAATGGTATAGAGAGTGTTCATCCCTTTTTAAGACAAAACAACTGGATGCACCGTAACCTAATTGTTGCTGGTAACTTCAATATGACTAATGTCAACGAGTTATTTCAAAACTTAGTCGAGCTTGGGCAGCATCCCAAGGAAAAAGCCGACACAGTCACGGTGATGGAAAAAATTGGTCATTTCCTCGACTCTGAGGTAGGAAAGTTATACAAAAAGTTAAAAGAAAAAGGCTATAATAAGAAAGAGGCATCTCCTCATATTGTGGAACAATTGAAAATACACAAAATTCTCAAAAAGTCCTCCAAAGATTGGGATGGTGGCTATGTGATTGCAGGTATGCTTGGACATGGAGATTCTTTTGTCTTGAGAGATCCCAACGGTATTCGTCCGGCGTATTACTATAAAGATGATGAAGTGGTGGTGGTGGCTTCAGAGCGACCAGTGATACAGACCGCTTTTAATGTCGATTATGAGGATGTTCATGAACTAGAACCCGGGCAAGCGATTATCACCAAAAAAGATGGTTCAGTTCATTTTAAAACCATTTTGGAGCCAGGAGTACGTAAGGCCTGTTCTTTCGAGAGGATTTATTTCTCCAGAGGGAGTGATGCTGAAATTTATAAAGAACGAAAAAAACTAGGTCGCTTATTAATGCCGGAAGTTCTTAGTGCTATCGATTATGATACGATGAACTCTGTATTTTCTTATATTCCCAATACAGCAGAGACTTCATTCTATGGGATGGTTGAAGCGGCCCAAGACGAATTGAATCGTCAAAAAAATGAAGCGATTTTAAAAGAAAAAGAAAATCTGACGGATGAACGGCTTTCAGATATACTTAGTTTACGGTTACGAACTGAAAAGATAGCCGTTAAGGATGTCAAGCTCCGTACTTTTATTACACAGGACAGCAGTCGAGATGATTTGGTAGCTCACGTCTACGATGTAACTTACGGAGTAGTAAAACCTACAGACAATTTGGTGGTGATAGATGATAGTATAGTTAGAGGAACCACCTTAAAGAAGAGTATCTTGAAGATGCTAGATCGTTTGTCACCAAAGAAAATCATTATTGTGTCCTCGGCACCACAGATTAGATACCCAGACTGTTATGGTATTGACATGGCTAATCTGGAAGATTTTATTGCTTTTCAAGCAGCAGTGTCTTTGCTCAAGGAGCATGGTATATATCATGACACTATGGATGCTGTATATCAGAAATGCAAGCAGCAGATAGAACAGGCCACCAAGACCGATAAAAATTACGTTAAAGCAGTTTACAATCCTTTCACTTACGAGGAAGTTTCAGAAAGAATCGCCCAACTTTTAAGTCATGAGAGCATCACCTCAGAAGTTAAAGTAATCTACCAAACCGTAGAAAAACTCCATGAAGCTTGTCCCAAAAACTTAGGCGATTGGTATTTCACTGGAGATTATCCTACAAAAGGAGGCAATAAGGTAGTGAACAAAGCGTTTATGAATTTTTATGAAGGGAAAAAAGATAGAGCTTACTAAAATAGTACCGTTATACACGCAACCTTTTCGTAAGGTAGTGCATCTTCATATTGTGAAAGATTTAATAAATTTATACAACTAATTTCATCCATATTTAAATGACAGAACAAACTTCACAAAATGCCTCAGACGAAATTGACTTAGGTGTTGTTTTTGAAAAGATAAAGTCTTTTTTTAAGTCTATTTTAATAGGAATTATCCAAATCTTTCAGTTCTTCTGGAAGCATAAGTTTGTGCTTGTCGGACTCTTAGTTATAGGTGTTGGCATACAGTTATATTTGAAATCGACATCAGAATCTACTTATTTGAATCAATTTTTTGTGAGAACGAACTATGGCAGTACTGAATATGTCTACAGTAAGGTGAATTCTATTAACTTGAAGCTTGAAGCTGACGATAGTTTATACATAAAAGATATCTTCGGAGAACATTATAATAAAGTTAAAGAAATTGAAGTAGTTCCTGTGATCGATGTGTATGGACTTGTAAATAAATCTGAGCAAAATAAAGAAACCTTTGAACTCTTGTTAGATGAATTCGGTGATATTTCTTTCTTAAGCGATGAGATCAATATCAATGAATACACAACTCATAAAATTAAAATATACATCGAGGGACAGGCTTATAATGAGAAGATTTCTAATCGACTATATGACCATTTAGCAAGTAATTTGTATTATAATGAACTTAAGACTGCAGCTTTAGAAAGTTATAAAGAGCAGCTCGAACAAAGTAAAACTATTAGAACTCAAATTGACAGTATTCTTAAAGATCAAAAAGGAAATACACTCCCTAAGTTAGATAATAATGCAATTAATTTTTCGGGTAGTCAAGATTTGAATGAGTTATTAAGTAGAAAGCAAGCGCTGTTAACCAACGAGTTATCAATCAGAAATCGATTGTCTTCTAATGATGAAGTTTTAAAAATTATTGATTCTTCATTTGGAGTTTTTAGTGAAGAGCGCAACCAATCTTATTTTATTATACCTTCCATAATCTTAGGAATATATTTTCTCTTATTCTTTTTCAGATATTTAAGTAGAAGAATTTTAAGTTTTGTGGGGAAAGATTAAATATTTTAGTAAGTATATTATAAATGTTGAACAGCTCTAACAATAAATCTGAAATATTTAAATAGCTTGAAGTTTTACAGGTTCAAGCATAATAAATCAAAATCAATAAAGATCCTGCTTTTTCATACTTAAAGCTCACAGAATTCAAGCTTTTAAAAAACGTAGAGTAAAAAATAAGATGGTTGATATAATGTTTCAAGTTTCAAAACCACTGATTTCTTGACTTATATAGAAAGATATAAATATTAGGAAGGTTAATCTTAACATATGATAGAAAAAATTAAAAGCTCGTTACTGACATAATTTTTTAATAATTAATTTTCATGAAAAAAATATTGGTAACTGGAGCCGCCGGTTTTATTGGGTTCCACTTATGTAAAACTTTAATCAAAGAAAACTACTTAATAATTGGCCTAGATAATATTAATGATTATTACGATGTTAACTTAAAGTTTGACCGACTAAAAGAATTAGGGGTTGAAAGAGAAAAAGCAGCGATATTTAATAAAGAAACTTCAAGTAACTCTTTTAATAATTTTAAATTCATTCGTTTAAATTTAGAAGATACTGATGCTATTTCCAAATTATTTGAAAAAGAAAAATTTGATGAAGTTGTCAATTTAGCTGCTCAAGCTGGAGTAAGATATAGCATACAGAACCCAAGAGCATATGTTCAAAGCAACTTGGTTGGCTTTTTGAATATACTAGAGGGTTGTAGGGATACAAAAGTTAAACACCTCCTATACGCTAGTAGTTCTAGTGTTTATGGGGAAAATAAAAAAACCCCTTTTTCTGTTCCTGATAATGTCGACCATCCAATAAGCTTGTATGCTGCAACCAAAAAAAGTAATGAATTAATGGCTCACACATATAGTCATTTGTATGATATTCCAACAACTGGGTTGAGATTTTTCACTGTTTATGGGCCTTGGGGAAGGCCAGATATGGCTTTGTTTCTGTTCACTAAAGCTATCATAGAAGGTTCTAGTATAAACGTCTTTAATAAAGGAAAGATGAGCCGTGATTTCACTTATATCGATGATATAATTTCAGGTATTGAAATTTCGCTTAGCCTACCCCCCTCTAAAGATAAACAACAAGTCCCATACAGGATTTTTAATATTGGTAAAGGTTCTCCAGAAACATTGGAAGATTTTATTTCATGTATCGAAAAAAGCTTAGATAAAAAGGCTCATAAAAAAATGCTGCCTATCCAGCCTGGTGATGTTCCTAAAACATGGGCGGATATTAGCGACTTAAAAGGGATGGGCTATAAAAGTTCAACACCAATAGAAAAAGGAGTAGACAAATTTGTGAAATGGTATAAGGAATACTATAAATTATAGTTCTTCATCTCTAAAAATAAAATAGTGGTAAAATATTCTGAGCAATTAAAAAAACATAGAAAAATAATAGAAAATTTCTCTTATCTATCTATTTTTCAATTACTCAATCTGTTAATACCTCTAATTGTTTTTCCTTATTTAATTAGGGTTTTAGGTGGAGAAAAATATGGCTTAATTATTTATGCTCAAGCAGTAATAGGCTATTTTGTCATCCTGATAAATTTTGGCTTTAATATTACTGCAACCAAAGAGGTTAGTATTCATAAAAAAAACAAAAAAAAACTTAGTAAAATTATCAGTAGTGTCATGATAATTAAAGGCATTTTACTCCTTATATCCTTTACGATAATCACACTATTAGTCTTTTTGATACCTAGTCTTTGGGAAGAAAAAACGTTATTTTATCTAACTGTTTGGATGTGCTTATATGAATTCATATTTCCTATTTACTATTTCCAAGGAATAGAAGAGATGAAATACATTACAATTATTACATTAATAAGTAGATTAATTTTTCTTTGCCTTATTTTTTTATTAATTGAGGATAAAAGCGATTATTTATTAGTCCCAATTATTAACGGTACAGGTGCAATAATAGCAGGCATTATTTCTCAAATTATAATTGCTAAAAAAGGAATAAAATACTTTTGGCAACCTCTATATGTATTGAAATTTTATTTTATTAAATCCTATGTTATGGCACTAGCGTATTCTTCTAATGCCTTAAAATCTAATTTGAATATTGTTTTAGTTAAAGCTTTGTTTTCATATAAGGAAGTTGCGTATTTTGATTTAGCATTAAAAGTATCTAGGGTAGGCACTTCATTTCTCGAGTTGATTAGTGTCTCTGTATTTCCTAAGATGAGCAGAGAAAAAAACATCTTTTTCTTAAGAAAGATTATTTATTTAAGCTTAACACTTTCTGTTCTTTATGTTTTATTTGTTGAAGTAAGTGCTCCTTTAATTATATCTCTAATTGGAGGAGATGAAATGTTAGATTCAGTGCCTCTACTAAGAGTAATTGTTTTGTTTGTTCCGTTTCAAATACTTGGAGGTCTGTTGGGTAGAAATAGCTTAATTGTAAATGGCTATAATAAAGAGGTGCTTTATAGTATGGCATTATCTAGCTTTATTTATGTAATCACCGTATTAGTTTTATATTTGTTTTTGGATAATTTATCTCTAGAATTGTTAGGGGCAGTTTTTGTATTTTCATTCGCATTCGATACAGGATACAGATATATAAAATGTAGATTTTATAAAATATTATAAAGATGAAAAGATTGAGCATAGGAAGAGCTTTATATGAATTTTTTACTGGAATAATATTAAGTATTTATTGCTATAGGTCAATAAGGGTATATTTAAGCAACCATTTAAATATTGGCATATGGAAGCTTTATAAACAAAAAACAACTTTACCTCATCCAGTAGGTATCGTTATAGGTTACAAGGTTATCCTAGGAAAGGGGTGTAAAATATATCATAATGTTACTATAGGTACTAAGGATACTAAAAACTTTAAAAATGCACCTTATCCCATAATAGGTGATAATGTACTAATTTACCCTAATAGTATCATAATTGGAGATATTAGTATTGGTGATAATGTAATAATTGGAGCTGGAGCTATTGTTTTGAATGATATACCTTCAAATTCTACAGTGATTGGTAATCCGGCTAGAATTGTAAAAAGAAAGACTTTATAGAAAAAAATTATGAGTAAAAATAATCTCCCCAATTTTATAGTTGTTGGTTTTCCCAAATGTGGTTCTACGGCACTACATTATTATTTGGAAAGCCACCCAGAAATATACATGCCTTTGCAAAAAGAGTTGCATTATTTTACTTCAGATAAATTACTTAAGCTTAATAAAGGTCCTGGTGATAAAGAGGTAAAGAAGTTCATGCTTACATCATTAATTGAATACCAAAAAGCATATAAAAATGTTAGAGATGAAAAGGCTGTTGGTGACGCGTCTCCATCCTATATAAATCATCCTGATAAAATTCCTTTTATTAAAGAAACGCTAAAAGATACTAAGATAATTATTTTACTTCGTGACCCTATAAAAAGAGCTTATTCAAACTACTTACACTTATTGAGAGAAAAACGAGAACATTTGCCATTTTTAGAAGCTTTAGAAGAAGAGGACAATCGTGCTAAAAAGAAATATTCTGATTTTTGGTATTATAAATACAACTCTACTTATTTCGAAAAAGTGGATAAGTTTAAAAAATCCTTCGACGAAGTTCTAATAATTACTCAAGAAGAACTCAATAATAATACAATTAAAACCGTTAAAAAAGTGTACTCTTTTTTAGATGTTAGTGAAATAACTCCGGAAAATGCTAGTCAGCGTTATAATGCTGGTGGAATTTATAAAGATAATTTTATAACTAATTTGCTACTTAAGCAATCAGTATTCAGGTCAACATTGAAGAAATTAATTCCTATAACCCCCAAAATGAAGGAGTATAAAGAAAAAATGATAGCTAAATACAAAACTAAAGCACCAGCAATAAGCGAAGAAGCGGAAAATTATCTTGTGGAAAGGTTGAGAGAGGATGTTCTTAAATTAAATCAAGTTTATAACGTTGATATTTCTAACTGGAATAAAAAATTTAAAAAACAATCAATAAAAATATATAATTGAAATTAGTATTTAAAAAACATAAAATAAGTTTAAGCCTTTTTTTAATTTTAGCAGGATTCTTTTTTATTCCCTTTAACTCTGGAATAAACATCCCTTTTTTTGGAGAATTCTCAAGAGAGTCTTGTGTTCTATTTTTTTTAGCTTCAGGATTAGTTACTTTATTTGAAATTTTATTTAAAAAAAATATATATTTCCCTAAAAGTCATTTTTTAATTCACCTTATATTTTTATTCATAATATGGATAATCGTTAGTTTTTTCGTGAACTTTAATGATATTCAAGGTTATGAATTGAAAAACACCTCTGGATTAGTAAGGTTTTTTAGTCAAATAACATCCTTAATTATAAGTATCTCTTTTTTCATTTTTTATTACAATGCTTTTAGATCAGAATCCATTTGGACATTATTAAGATTAATTAGAAAAGCATTTTTACTTGGCTTTGCCTTTGTATCCCTATATGTTTTACTTGAAACATTAATAGTCAAATTAAAATTTAGCTTTTTACAAGATCTATTATATTTATTCGATTATTTTCCTTTCACAGATGTGAAGTTGGACTTAGGATTAAACAGAATTTCTGGTCCTACTTTCGAACCTCCTTCTTTTGCAACGTATTTGATCACTGTCACACCTTGGATGCTTAGCTATATAATAACTCATAAGATTATTTTAAAATATATTCCATGTCTCTTAGTTTTAACCTTTGCATTTCTTTCAGGGTCTAGGGCTGGAATTTTTATTATTACAATTCAGTTTATTGTCTTTTTTTTATGTTTCATAAATTTTAAAAAATATCAAACATATCTCATCAAATTATTGTTTTTTGGAGGTATCGTAACCCTACTCATTTTTGCTTTTAAAGGTCGGATAATTACTAATTATATAACTGAACAGGCAACATCTTTTAATATTGATGGAGATGAACATTCAATTTCAAACAAATCTAGATTTGGAATTCAATATGCAAATTATGAAGTTTTCAAAAATAATCCTTTTTTTGGTGTTGGGTTTGGTCAACAGTCTTTTGAAGCTAAAAAATATTATCCTAGATGGTCTCTAAAAGGTAATTGGGAGTTTAGGTTAAAATACTTGAATGATAATCATCCTAGTTTTGTACCTGGATATAATTTATATATAAGGCTTCTTGCAGAAACTGGTTTCATTGGTTTAATCATCTTTTTAACTATTCTAGTCTTAAGTATCACAATGTGTTTAATTGCAATCTATCAAAAAAACAAAAATCATTTGATTTATTTAATTATTCTTACAAGCTTAGTAGGCACAGGACTTAATTGGTTAAAAGTTGATTCATTTAGAGATTATATTTTTTGGATTAATTTGGCTTTATTAATAATTTTAACTTCAGGTTTATCCAAATCTAAAATATCTAAAAGAATTGAAAGTTAAAATTTTTGACTGCTTTTTCAAAGTCATCTGGTTCGAATAGGTTGAGCGATTTTTAAAATAATTGAAATAATAAAAGTAGCAAATGCATGGAGAAAAGTAGGCTTATTCTTATAATACCCCATTATAATTGCCCAAAACAATTAGATGAATCAATTGCATCTATAGATGAGCAAATCAATGTGGATATTCTAATTGTAGACGATGGAAGCCATATTAAACCTAATCAAGAACTTTTAGAGCAAAGTTATAAATTTGGTAATATTTTTTTTGAATCTCTAAAAGTCAATAGTGGTATAGGGGTTGCATTGAATTTTGGTATCGATATAGTGTTGAAAATGGGTTATGAATTAATAGGTCGTCTGGATTGTGGTGATTTGTTTGTGAAGGATAAATGTTTCAAACAAATAAATTATTTAGATGCACATAAGGATGTGAAATTATTAGGTACATGGGCGAATGTTGTGGACGAAAACAAACAATTTTTATATGAACTCAAACACCCAACTGATTATGAGTTGATTTTAAAAAGCATATATTTAAATAGTGTTTTTTTGCATCCCTCCGTAATATTTTATTCTAGTATTATTCGAAAAGTTGGAAACTATCCGTTTAAGTATAGACGTGCATCTCAAGATTATGCTTTTTTTTTTAAAATTATAAAACATTTTAAAGCTGAAAATTATCCGGAAATTCTGGTTAATTATATTTCAGAACCAAACTCTATCTCGACCCAAAAAAGGAAACTTCAAGTCTATAATAGAATTTTAATAATTATTGATAATTTTTATTTTGGATATTATCCAATCAAAGGAATTTTCAGGAACGTTCTTTTATTGCTACTTTCAAGAACGTTTACTGATAGAATAAAAAAGTTATTAAAAAAATGAAAAATGAATTCCTTTTAAACAGAATATATCTTTTACTTTGGGTTGCTTTTGCTTTTTTCCTTCCATTCTCAAAAGCTCTTCCTAATTTGCTTTTAATTCCTATTTTAATACTTTTTCTTTTTTTAACCAAATACAAGCAAATTAATTTTTCATTGAAAAATGGATTTTTATTTTTTATTGTATCTGTTGCATGGATTAGTGTTTCAACGATTATTCAAGGTGGAGTAGAAGATACCATAAAATTACTTTTAAAATTTTATCTTCTCATAGGAATTTTTTTCCTTGCACAAAGTTTGGATAGGAATAGTTTTACGGTACTCTATGGATTTATTAGTGGTTGTATTATACAGTTTTTTATTTCTACCTATAGTATTGTCAAATTTTATCTAGAGAATGGATACCTTAGGTTAGATACAGGAGGGGGTGTAAACGAAATCCTTCATGGTGAGAGACCATATATTGGATTTATGTTTGCCCTAAGCATTCTATTTAGCCTATTTATTATTAGAAAATTCAAGTATCAATGGCTTTACATTTGGGTTGGCTTAGCAACAGGTTTTATTTTTTACATTTCCGCAAGACTAGCTACAGGGATGTGTATTTTAATTTTAATTCATCATATTTATGAAACTTTCAAAAAGCGTAAAGCCTTTTTTTTTATAATAAGTTTTGTCCTTGTCTCGTTAACAACAGCGGGTTTTTTTTTCAACGAAAACTTTCAAAAGAGAATGCGTTTGGAGAATGATTTAGGTTCTACTTATGAGAAATTTAAAGCTTACGAACCTAGGTTTATAATATGGAGTTGTGCCATAGAGGTAAGTCATAATATGAGACCCATTCTTGGACTTGGAAATTTAAAAGCAATCGAAAAAAATTTAGTAAACTGTTATTTGTCTAAGATACCTAATAATCAAAAAAGTAAGCTGAAATACTATCAGGAAATGGCCTTTAATACACATAATCAATTCCTTAGCTTTCTTTTGATAGGAGGCTGGCTAGCCTGTTTATTATTGTTTTTGTTTTTCCTGTTTTCTTTTTATAGGTCAAATAGTATTTTATATACCATAACTCTTGCCATGTTTCTGATCTTCTTTATTTTTGAAAATGTTCTTTACCGACAATCAGGAATTCATCTAGCCGGACTTTTATTTGGATTACTAAATAGAAACTTATTAACAGAAGATAAAAAAATTTAATACGTGAAAAATGCAAAAATTAAAGTTGCACATATATTGCACTCTGTAGGAGGTGTAGACGTTTCTTTACGACTTATACTAGGGAATTTAGATCATAACCATTTTGAAAATTTTGTAATTCATGGTCAAACTGATACAAATCTAGAATTTAAAGATCAGAACGGAAAAACTCTTCCTACATTTCAAACAAGCATATCAAGAAATATTAATCTAATAAAAGATCTTAAAGCTCTACTGGACATTGTTCAGTTTTTAAAAAAAGAAAGACCGGATTTAATACATTGTCATAGTGCTAAAGGAGGAATTTTAGGTAAAATTTCATCTTTTTTTTTCGGCATTCCTTGTTTTCACACTCCTCAAGCATACTCATATCTTAGTGCAGAAAACAAATTAAAAAAAGGATTGTTTTTAGGTGTAGAAAAATTTCTTTCCCATTTCAACAATAAAATATTAGCTTCTTCTAACTCAGAAAAGAATAGAGCCATCAAGGAGGTTGGATATAAGAAGAATAAAGTTTTAGTCTTTTCAAATTCAATATTACCTATAAATAATATACCAAAATTGAGTATTCCAAAAACTTGGCCGGATGATTATATTTGTTCCGTAGGGAGACCTTCTTTCCAAAAAAATATTGAGTTAATGATTGAAATACTCGCAAAAGTAAAAAATAAAAAGCCAGACATTCATCTCGTTCTTATGGGGGTTGGATTTCACTCTCCTAACTTATCTATAGTAAAAGAACTTATTGAAAAACATCGTTTGAAAAACAATATAACCCTTCTGGAATGGACTCAAAGAGAAGATATATTTAATATAGTAGCCCATTCAAAATTATACATTTCAACGGCGAGATATGAGGGTTTGCCTTATTCTATAATAGAAAGTTTAGCTCTATCAAAAGCCTGTGTAGTCACAGATGCTGATGGAAATAGAGACTTGATTGAGAATAAAAAAAACGGGTATGTTCTGAATCCAAATGAAACAGATTCTTTCGTTGACAAAGTATTGGAGTTGTTACAAAATGACAAACTAAGAGATAGTTTTGGGATCTATTCTAAAAGTAAATTTGAATCGGAATTTAATATCTTGAAAACCATTCAAAATCTAGAATCCATTTATACGCATGAAGTTAATTCTTATTAAAACTTATTTGATAAAGAATTTTTAAAATATGTCAGTACTGAATCTCTAAATGCATATTTTTGTTATTTTAAAATAAACCATTACATTGGGGTTAATAAGTTGACACTCAATCAAAATTGATATCAAAAACTTAATTTAATGAAAATAGCTGTAATAGGCACAGGCTATGTAGGCCTGGTCACTGGAACATGTTTAGCGGAAAATGGAAATGATGTTCTTTGTGTTGACATAGATACAAATAAAGTTAAGCAAATGAAAGCGGGTATAGTTCCTATCTATGAGCCGCATTTGGACGTGTTATTTGAAAGAAATATCAAAGCAGGTCGACTCAATTTCACAACCAATTTGAAAGAAGGTTTGGATTTTGGAGAGGTTATTTTTTTAGCCTTACCCACTCCAGAAAATGAAGACGGTTCTGCAGATTTAAAATATGTTTTGGGTGTAGCTAAAGAAATAGGAGAATATATCACAACTTATAAGGTTATTGTTGATAAAAGTACAGTTCCTGTAGGGACAGCAGATTTGGTAAAAGCAACTATAGAAAAAAGTTGTAAAACTGATTTTAATGTGGTTTCTAATCCAGAATTTCTAAGGGAAGGTTTTGCCGTCGATGATTTTTTAAAACCAGAGCGCATTGTTATAGGTTCCAGCAGTGAAAAAGCTATTGAGGTTATGCAGAGGCTTTACCAGCCTTTCGTAAGGTCTGGTAATCCCATTATCATCATGGATGAGAAGTCAGCAGAATTAACTAAATATGCTTCGAACTCCTTTTTAGCTACTAAAATTACTTTTATGAACGAAATAGCCAACTACTGTCAAAAGGTAGGGGCAGATGTTGATAAGGTTAGAATAGGTATGGGAACCGATTCTAGAATTGGAAAACGATTTCTCTTTCCAGGTATTGGGTACGGTGGGTCTTGTTTTCCAAAGGATGTAAAGGCACTTCACAAATCGGGGAAGGATATCAACTACGATTTCAAAATTTTGGAGGCTGTGGTGGAAGTCAATGAACACCAAAAAACAATTCTTTTTCCAGAAGTTTCTACTTATTTTGATGATAATTTGGAAGGAAAGACCATCGCGATTTGGGGTTTAGCGTTTAAGCCTCAAACGGATGATATTCGAGAAGCTCCTGCTTTATATATGATCGAGAAGCTTTTGGAAGCCGGTGCTAGAGTAAAGGCTTTCGACCCTGAAGCGATGGACAACGTAAAAGAAAAATATGGGGATAAGTTACAGTATGGTAAGGATATGTATGAGGTTACAGAGGGGGCAGATGCCTTGTTGATTTGTACCGAGTGGAGCATATTCAGGACTCCAAATTATGACTTATTAAAGTCCAATCTAAAAAACCCCGTTATCTTTGATGGGAGAAACTTATATCCAACGGTGGAGCTGGCAAAGCGAGGAATTCACTACATTTCTATAGGAAGACAAAAAGTATAATTGATGAAAAAAGTTTTAAACACTGGCGATTATCTTGTTTAAAGTCGACTTTACCAACAATTCTATTGATAAGATAAACTGCACAATATAGGAATCCGATTCCTATATTGTGCAGTTTATGACTTATATTTGTATATGATTTCAAGAATAGCACAAGCAGAACTTATCAATTTGTCTCAACAATATAAGGCCATAGCAGTCATTGGCCCTAGGCAGTCCGGTAAAACAACCTTAGTAAAATTAGTATTTCCTGACAAACCCTATGTGAATTTAGAAAATCCAGACATAAGGAATTTTGCTTCTGAAGATCCTAGAGCCTTTCTCGATCAATTTTCTAAAGGAGCTATTTTAGATGAAGTACAACGCACACCAGAGCTATTTTCTTATTTACAGCAGGTACTAGATGAAAATGACCAAACCGCTCAATTTATACTTACAGGCTCCAATAATTTTTTACTACAGCAAAGTATTACTCAAAGTTTGGCAGGCAGAGTTGGGTATTTAAATTTGTTACCTTTTTCTTTATCAGAGATTAAGAATTTGGCCCCAGCGAAAATTCATGAATTGCTTTTTAAAGGATTTTATCCTCCGTTATACGATAAACCATTTGAAATTCAAAAATGGTTATCAAATTATATTAGTACTTACATAGAGAGAGATGTAAGGCAATTGCGAAGTATTGAAAATCTTGTTGTTTTTGAAAAATTTTTGAAATTATGTGCTGGCAGAGTGGGGCAACTATTAAATAAAAATACTTTGGCAATAGAAACAGGAGTCGATAGTAAAACTATTGAATCCTGGATAGGAGTATTAGAAGCAAGTTTTATTATATTCAGGTTACAACCTCATCATAAAAATTTCAATAAACGAGTTGTTAAAATGCCGAAATTATACTTTTATGATGTAGGTCTAGCGAGTGCGTTGTTGGGGGTGCAAAAAGCAAAACAATTAGAGTTCCACCCTTTCAAAGGAAGTTTGTTTGAAAATATGGTGGTCGTCGAACTATTAAAACAAAGATTGAATAAGGGAAAGTTAAATAACTTGTACTTTTGGAGAAATAGTAAGGGCAATGAAATTGATATTATAATAGATAATTTTGATGAGTTGATCCCTATTGAAATAAAATCGGGCAAAACAATTACCAAAGATTATTTTAAAGGTCTAGACTATTGGAATAATTTAACTGGCTTAACTGGGGGCAGGGTTATATACGGAGGAAGCCAGTACCAAAAAAGAAGTCATGGTGTAGAAGTCATTCCTTTTGCATCATTAGCAGAAATTAATAATAGATAACATGAAAAAAGTTTTAATAACAGGGGCTGCAGGATTCTTAGGATCACACCTCTGCGATAA
Organism: Psychroflexus torquis ATCC 700755; assembly: GCF_000153485.2. NCBI lineage: Bacteria > Pseudomonadati > Bacteroidota > Flavobacteriia > Flavobacteriales > Flavobacteriaceae > Psychroflexus > Psychroflexus torquis. Next base: position 2,244,195 of record NC_018721.1, read on the forward strand.
GTTTATAAAGGAAGGTTTTAAGGTTATTGGCATGGATAATCTTATCACTGGTGATTTAAAAAACATAGAACACCTTTTTAAACTCGACACCTTCGAATTTTATCATCATGATGTAAGTAAATTTGTGCATATTCCAGGAGATTTGGATTATATTCTCCATTTTGCCTCTCCAGCGAGCCCAATTGATTATTTAAAAATTCCCATCCAAACCCTTAAAGTGGGTTCTCTAGGGACCCATAATTTGTTAGGCCTAGCAAAAGCTAAAGGAGCTAGACTTTTGATTGCTTCCACTAGTGAAGTGTATGGTGATCCTCTTGTTCACCCTCAAACTGAAGAGTATTATGGAAATGTAAATACGATTGGACCTAGAGGGGTTTATGATGAAGCAAAACGTTTTCAAGAATCTATGACCATGGCTTATCACAGGTTCCATGGGTTAGAAACTAGAATTGTTCGTATATTTAATACTTACGGTCCTCGCATGCGTTTGAATGATGGTCGAGTAATTCCTGCTTTTATTGGTCAAGCTTTACGGGGAGAAGATCTTACTGTTTTTGGAGATGGCTCTCAGACCCGTTCCTTTTGTTATGTAGATGACCAAATAGAAGGAATTTACAGTTTATTGATGAGCGATTATGCAGAGCCTGTAAATATTGGAAATCCTTATGAAATTTCAATTCTAGACTTTGTCAAAGAAATTATTAAACTAACAGGAACTCAACAGAAAATAATCTTTAAACCTTTGCCAAAAGACGATCCAATGCAGCGTCAACCAGATATTACTAAAGCTAAAGCCATTTTGGGTTGGGAACCAAAAGTAGATAGGAAAGAAGGAATGCGTCTTACATATGATTACTTCAAATCTTTAAGTGAGGACGAGTTAAAAAAGAGTGAACATAAAGATTTCACCTCTCATAACAGGAAATAAATGGCAAGTAAAACAGGGCGTTATTCGACTTATATTCGACCAGCGTCATATTTAATCGATATTGTAATCCTTATTTTTTTCGCAGCTCAATTCAATTTTGACCCGATTGTTAATGCTACATTTTTTTCTTACATCATAATTACTTGGATTTTACTTTCTATAAAATCCAATTTTTATGAGATCTATAGATATACTAAAGTAATCAAATTAGTTTCACTTACCTTTTTACAAGCGATCATTTTTACTTTAATTGTTTTTGCTTTTTTCGGATTTTATTTTGAATATGGGCGAGAGTCCAACAGGATCTTTCTCTATTTGGCAAAATCGTTTGGTCTTATTTTGTTTATTAAGATTACAGTGCATCATCTCCTTAAGAGTTATAGAAAAGACCTTGGAGGTAATTATAGAATCACTGTTATTATTGGAGATTCCTTAAGAACAAGACAACTCAATGATTTTTTTAAGATAACTCCAGAATATGGCTACAAATGCTTGAAGGTATTTAATTTAAACAATTCAAAAACTCAATTATCTCATGTTTATGATTTTATCCTAGAAAATAAAGTTGATGAAATCTATTGTTCGATGGCTGAAGTTGACAACATACAACTCAATCAAATTGTAGATTTTGCAGACAATAACCTTAAAGTCCTCAAATTTTTACCAGATAATAAAGATATATATTCTAGAAAGCTCAACTATGAATATTACGGATTTTTACCTATTCTATCTCTTAGAAAAATTCCTTTTGACGATCCACTAAACAAATTTATAAAGCGTTCCCTTGACATTATTATTAGCTTGTTGGTTCTTTTTTTTATTCTATCTTGGTTAACTCCTTTGTTAGCTATTATCATAAAGATAGAAAGTAAAGGAGCTGTATTTTTTAAACAGAAGCGTAACGGATTAGATTATAAAGAATTTTATTGTTTTAAATTTAGGTCTATGAAGCCTAATCTGCAAGCTGATTTGCATCAAGTGAGTAAAAATGATAAGCGCATTACCAAAGTAGGTCGCTTATTACGTAAGACTAGTTTTGATGAATTGCCCCAATTTTACAACGTTCTGTTGGGAGATATGAGTGTTGTGGGCCCACGTCCCCACATGGTAAGTCATACGCATATGTATGCTGAAAATGTAGATAAATTTATGGTAAGACACTTTATTAAACCAGGGATCACAGGTTTGGCTCAAGTAAGCGGTTATAGAGGAGAAGTAGAAACTGACCAAGACATCATAAATAGAGTCAAATACGATATTTTTTATCTAGAAAACTGGTCTTTGTTGCTAGATTTAAAAATTGTGATTCAAACGGTTTTAAATGCTATTAAAGGTGAAAAAAAAGCGTATTAACAAAAGATATAGTATATACTGTTACTCCAGTCAACAATGCTGAAAAAGTTGAAGAAGAAGCTATAACTTATGTTCAAAATTAAACTTGTCAAAATTGCAAACATATCCTTGCAGATGATTGCTCTACAGGTTCATATTTTAATATTATTCAAGCTTTAGATAAAAGATCGTGGAGCAAAATCTGTTTAGTGGTACCAAAATCGAGATCCAGTATTCGTCAGAAATAGTACGATTAATAAGAAGACCAAAGAAAGATGTCCTGCTTTTCTTCAGGCAACTGATATTTAGTCAGGATCCTATTTAAAATATTTTTTGAATTGCTGAAATCATAAAGCTATAAATCCTTTTTGCCTCCTATAAATGATCATATCAGAAGAGGGCTTCAATTATATCTATTTTGACTACACCCTTTATTGAAAAGGAATCTTATACCAAATTATATTTATAATGCCGTATAAATAAGTTGAATTATTTTTTGATTGATTGAAATCAAAAATAACTAGCATAGCCTTAGCTACCGTAATTGTTTTTGATGAAAAGCAGGCGAAAAAAGCCTGTGCCAGATTCATATCGGTAAAACGATTTATTGCGTCATTATAGGTCTAATTTGGTATTATAAGTACTAGGTATTTTAAAGTTAAAATCTACAAATTACCTAACGGCTGATATTGGTAAGGAATTTTAGGAAAAATAGAAATACCTCTTATTCGTAAGCGAGAGGATATTAACTTATGGTGGAAGTTTTAAAAAAAAAGAGATTATGCCTGTGGTATAAATAAAATTCATGTTGCCTATCACATAAGAAAAATTTCATTGTCAATGGATAAAAAAGCCCCATTAAATACAAACAGTAATTTTATAAATAAGTTGAAATCGCATTTTTTATAGTCACTATATTCTTTATTGTGTTGGATATATTTCGGATACAAAAATAAATCTTGTTAATTGTACACTAATTTTTTTAAAAAAAACTATATTGCTATAATCAAAGTTGTCAATGAAATTAATAATTCCAGTCCTTTTTTGTTTGTTTTTTAGCCTACAGTCTTTAGTAAACAACCCAAAGATCGATAGCTTAAAAACAAAATTATCCTACGCTAAGGTGGACACTATTAGAGTCTCTATTTTAAATCAAATAGCTGCAGAATTTATAAATGTAAGCTATGATAGTATTCTTCCATATTCTCAAAAAGCATTTAATTTATCTTCTAAAATCGGCTTTCTTAAAGGAAAAGGCATAGCTCTAAAAAATAAATCTGTTTATTATTTCTACGCAGGGAATCAAGATGAAAGCATAAACAAAATAGAGAGAGCTATTCAATTGTTTGAAGAAATAGAAGATAATTTAGAACTTGCAAAAGCGTACCAAAACTATGGAATGCTCTCAAAAAATCAAGGAGACAGTAAAAAAGCTTTAGAAAAGTTTAATTTGTCGATTACTTATTATCAAAAAGCAAATAACCAACAAGGTGTCATTGATAATTTAATTAATAACGGTAATGTTTATCAAAATCTGGGTGATTTTGATAAAGCTTTAGAAGCCTTTGCGGAAGCCAAAAAATTCAACATTAAATTAAATGACCTGGAATCTAGAGCAAGGATTTTTAGTGGAGAAGGACTGATGGCGGATAATAAAGGAGATTTTGATGAGGCTATCCAAAAGCTAACTGAAAGTCTTAATCTATTTAAACAGCTAAAAAATGAAAAGCTTGTTTGTGGGCTGTATAACAATCTTGCAAACATTTCTAGAAAGCAAGGAAACTACCTAGAGTCTATAACTTATTTTGAAAATGCTTTAACTTCCGCTGAGAGAATGAATAATCCTCGCCTACAAGGCATTATTCTTAATAATCTTGCCAATACTTATTTCGATATCAATGATGATGATGAAGCGGCCTCCTTATACAAAAGAGCTGTGTCAATAATTAAGGATATAGACAAAATTACGTATGCAAGTTTATTATTAAATCTATCATTAATTCAGACCAATCAAAAAAAATATGAGGTTGCACTCAAATCTTTAGATTCCTCCTTAACCATATTTAGGGAGCTAGGAAGCAAAGGCTACATCGTGAATAATTTATTCAATATTGCGTTTAATCATCTTAAGCTTAATAATTTACAAAAAGCAAAAGCCTTTTATGTAGAGTCTAGATCTATTGCCGAAGAAATAGAAGATCAATATTCTAGTTTGTTCATTTACAATGGACTTGGTGAAGTTTACTTAAAGGAAAATAAACTTGATTCTGCTTATTATTTTGCATCAAAAGCTTTTTCAATATCCAAAGAAATTGAAGCATTACCACAAGAATCCTCTGCTGCAAAACTTCTCTACAACATTTCCAAATCAGACGGCAAACCTGAAGACGCTCTTAAGTATCTTGAAGTACATGATAAGCTAAAAGACAGCTTGTTCAATGATGAAAAAAGTAAGGCTCTTGGTATACTAGAAGCAGAGTTAGGATTCAAAAGTCTCAAAGAGCAACTTGAACTAGAAAAGTTAAATCAACAATTAGAAAATGAAGTAAAAGTTAACCAAAGAGAAACTTTAATTTTAGTCTTAGCCTTTGCTTTTTTAGCGTTAATTATAGTCATAATATTACTTCTTAAAATTAGAAAAAATAAGACTAAAGCCAATGATCTTCTCAATCAAAAGAATAATGAGATCGAACTTAAAAACCTGAAAATGAATGAGTCCAACCTTCAGAAAAATAAACTCTTCTCGATTATTTCTCACGACCTCAGAAGCCCCGTTAATAGTCTGAGTCAAATATTTGATATGTATGCAGCACAACAAATTTCTGATGAGGAATTTAAAGACTGGCTTCCGGAGATCAATAAAAATATAAGTTCCACTCGATTGCTTATTGATAACCTACTCAATTGGGCAAGTGAAACCTTAAACAAGGCACAGGTTGAAAAATCTACATTTCTTTTAAAACCAGAAGTCAACAGTCTTTACGATTTATTTTATTCTCCCTTAAAAGATAAAAATATCCAATTTGAAAATAATATAACCGATGATTTTAAAATTTATATAGACATCAATACCTTAAAACTAGTGGTAAGAAACTTAATTTCTAATGCCATTAAATTTTGTAATGCTGAAGATAAGATTTCAATTTCAGCTACACATTTCGAAAAATTCGATAGAATTTGTGTTCGAGACACTGGTGTGGGGATGACAAGCGAAGTGGCTAAGCACTTGTTTAATAATAGTTCTATTACTTCTTCTTTAGGTACCAAAAAAGAAAAAGGGAAAGGAGTCGGCACCGTGTTGTGCAAAACATTTATTGAAGAAAATGGAGGAAGCATTTGGGTAGACTTTTCTAAAGAAGGAAAAGGAACACGCATTTGTTTTGAAGTTCCCACCCAACCAAAAGAGCAATAACCCCATCTGTTTTAGCAATTATTTATAACATCTCTTGAGTTTGCGACGTTTTCAATTCTTAAATTTGAAGAAACTTAAGTGCCATGCAGAATTTCACAGCGACCTATACAGATTTGTACCAAATAAGTATGGCTCAAGTTTACTTCCAAAAAGGCAAACACAAACACAAAGCTATTTTTGACTATTTTTTTAGAAAACTTCCTTTTGAAGGCGGTTATGCTATTTTCGCGGGTTTAGAGACAGTGCTAGAAATTCTAGAAGACTTTCAGTTTTCAACTTCAGACTTAGATTACCTAAAAGACCAAGGTTTAGATCCTGAATTTATTGAGTACCTCAAAGACTTTAAATTTCAAGGGACTCTCACCAGTTCTAGAGAAGGTGATATCGTGTTTCCAACACGACCAGTCCTTCAAGTGGAAGGGAATATGGTCGAGGCGCAGCTCGTAGAAACACTTCTATTAAACATACTAAACTTTCAAACGCTTATCGCTACCAAAGCAAGTCGAATAAGAAAGTCTGCTGGAGATGCTATGCTTATCGATTTTGGAATGCGAAGAGCTCAAGGTACAGGGTCTTATCACGCGTCTCGAGCGGCGTTTATAGGAGGTTTTGAGGCCACAAGTAATGTGGCAGCAGGTAAAGATTTTAATATTCCTATTTCTGGGACGATGGCCCATTCTTTTGTCCAAAGTTACGATGATGAAGTAACCGCCTTTCGAGATTTTGCCCTAAGCCACCCCAACACCACCGTATTGCTCATTGACACTTATGATACTCTTAAAAGCGGATTACACAACGCTATTAAAGTTGGTAAGGAAATGGAATCCAGAGGCGAAAGCCTTAAAGGTATTCGTCTAGACAGTGGGGATTTGTCTTATCTCGCCAAAAAATGTAGAAAAGCTTTAGATGAGGCGGGACTTGACGAGGTAAAGATTGCTGCCTCCAACCAACTAGATGAGTACGTCATCAAAAGTTTAAAAGAACAAAAAGGACCGATTGATGTTTTTGGTGTGGGGACCAATCTGGTTATAGGAGATCCCGATGCTGCTTTAGATGGAGTTTACAAACTTGCCTTCGCTAATGGCAAACCCAGGATAAAGCTTTCGGAAAACTTGGCAAAATTGACGATGCCACATAAAAAGCAAGTTTATAGAATAAGAAATGCTAAAGGAGAACTTGCAGGAGCAGATACTGTCACCTTAAGAGAAGAGACAGAGGCTCTCCACATGAATCATCCTTTTGATCAGTCCAAATCCATCACCTTTAGTAATTGCAGTTCAGAAGCTTTGTTGCATCCTGTCATGGAGAATGGAAAGCGCCTATATGCTCCTAAAACCCTTATAGAAATAAAGACGTATTCCAGAAAGAGACTTGCTGAATTTACTGAGGAATTCCAAAGATTCCAAAATCCACATATCTATAAAATTGGACTATCAGATCAACTTTTGGAAGAGCGAGATCAATTGAGAAATCACTATAAAAATATAAACTCATGAAAACCTTACTTATCGTCGATGCTCAGCTCGATTTTATGCCAGGTGGAGGCCTGGCGGTGGAAAATGGGGATCAAATTGTATCTTATATCAATTTGGTCCAGCCTCAATACAACTTGGTTGTAGCAACTCAAGATTGGCATCCACAACACCATATAAGTTTCGCCTCCAATCACGATAATTACAAGCCATTCCAAAAAAAAGACATCGATGGCTATCGGCAAACCTTATGGCCAGACCACTGCGTACAGGGGGATAAAGGTGCAGAATTTCATCCCAACATGAGAACCAACTGCATCGAAACAATTTTCCGGAAAGGGGCCGATCCCAAAATTGATAGTTACAGCGCTTTTTACGACAATCACCATACAAAATCCACTGGTCTTGCAGGATATCTCAAAGACAAAGGCTGCAAGACCATGGATATCTGTGGATTAGCTGGCGATATTTGCGTGTATTTTACGATCAAAGATGCCCTCACCGAAGGCTTTCAAGTAAGAGTTTTAGAGAAAGCAACTAAGGCCTTAGACCAAGAGAAATTTGATCAGCAGAAGGAAGAATTGGAAGCAGAAGGGGTTGTATTTCTATAATTTATATTGAATTTACCGCTGCTAGTTTAACTGTTTAGCGACATTCAGCTTATATATTGACGGTCACCTTAACCAGCGCCTCGGTTGTAAAGTTCTAATCCCAAATTAAACTTATAATGCTATCCGTGTAAGTTCGAGTGATTTTATGAAGTGTTACGCCATAAAATAGTATCGAGAATTGGTTGATATTTTTCACTTTTAAACACTTCTCGATACATCCCGATGAGTCATCGAGACACTCGAAGTGACAGGTGTTTGATTGTCTCAGCACCTTGGTTGTAAAGTTTTAGTACCAAATTAAATTTATAATGTTATACGTGTCAGTTCGATTGATTTTATGAAGTGTTACGCCATAAAATTGTATCGAGAACCGGTTGATATTTCTCACTTTTAAACACTTCTCGATACATCCCGATGGGTCATCGAGACACTCGAAGTGACAGTCATTTTACGGTCTCAGCGCCCCGGTTGTAAAGTTTTAGTACCAAATAAATTTACAATGCTATACGTGTCAGTTCGAGTGATTTTATGGAGTGTTACGCCATAAAATTATATCGAGAACCGGTTGATATTTCTCGCTTTTAAATACTTCTCGATACATCCCGATGGGTCATCGGAACACTAGAAGTGACAGGTGTTTGATTGTCTCAGCGCCTCGGTTGTAAAGTTCTAATCCCAAATTAAATTTATAATGCTATACGTGTCAGTTCGAGTGATTTTATGAAGTGTTACGCCATAAAATTGTATCGAGAACCAGTTGATATTTCTCACTTTTAAACACTTCTCGATACATCCCGATGAGTCATTGAGATACTCGAAGTGACAGTCATTTTACGGTCTCAGCGCCTTGGTTGTAAAGTTTTAGTACCAAATTAAATTTATAATGCTATACGTGTCAGTTCGAGTGATTTTATGAAGTGTTACGCCATAAAATTGTATCAAGAACCGGTTGATATCTTTCACTTTTAAACACTTCTCGATACATCTCGATGAGTCATCGAGACACTCGAAGTGACAGTCATTTTACGGTTTCACTCTATCCCGCAACTTGGTTGTAAAGTTCTAATCCCAAATTAAACTTATAATGCTATACTTGTCAGTTCGATTGATTTTATGAAGTTTTACGCTGTAAAATTGTATCGAGAACAGGTTGATATTTCTCACTTTTGAACACTTCTCGATACATCCCGATGGGTCATCGGAACACTCGAAGTGACAGTCGCTGTATAAACAATAAGCAAAAGAGCGTTGTCTTGCCTTAAAAGGAAAACAGTCAACGATAAACAGAAAACGACAATACGATTACTTATCTAACTAAAAACTCACCTCACCTCTCTCTCCTCTCTCACCTCTCCTCTCAACATCTACTTTTGAAGCTTCTTTATCATTTTTTGAATTCTATCGTTTAATTTTTCAGAAGACAATTTTTCCCTTAAACGGTCTGTGATAATAGGAAAGGAAAAGGGGGTAGGTTTCTGGCATGATTTCCAGACGATATCCTGTATAGCAATACGCTCTAGCGCTTTTTGTAAACGCCCTTGTTCCAGTGAGTGCTCAAAGGTTTCTGTAAAGGCTTGTTGGTAGAGTGGGTTATCAGCATCATAATCTTTAAAGACATCAAAAATTAACTGAGAGCTGGATTGTAAGTGCTTGTTCTTTATCAGTTTGTTAGGATAACCTGTAAATACCAAACCAGAAATAACGGCGATATCTCTAAATTTCCTCCTAGCCATTTCAGTGGCATTTAGGCTTTTGTACAAATCGTCTAGAAGATAATCTGCAGTAAACAAATTATTATCCAATACATCTTGCATGTTGACTGGCTGATCGGATAAAAGCTCAAACCCATAATCGTTAAAGGCCAACGAAAATGAAATAGGGGATAATAAGCTGATGCGATATGCCAATAAGCTCCCCATAGCTTCATGAACAAAGCGGCCTTCGAAGGGATAAAAAATATGATGAAAACCATCTCGGGTTTTAAAAGTTTCAATCAAAAATTCGTTGGGTCTAGGGACGATGGATTCTAAGCGTTGTCGTTCAAAAATAGGTTCCAAAGCTACCAGTTCAGGACTCTTATCAGTCGCATCTTGGTTATAAAGTTCTTCCCTTAACAATTCACTCATTTGGGAAGTGAGTGTAAGTCGACCTCCCATCCAACTTGGTATTTTAGAGGTTTTAGATTTGGATTTTCTTACCAAGACTTGCATTTGCTTGATGCGGACCAGCTCTAGGTTTCTGCCAGCAAAAGTAAACACATCACCAGGTTTTAATTTGGAGATAAACCACTCTTCAATAGAGCCGATAAATCCACCAGTTATATATTTAACCGTGAGAACAGCATCACTTACGATGGTTCCAATTTGCAGTCGATGTCGCATGGCAATTGCTTTGCGATTCACTTTAAACAAGCCGTCCTCTTCAATCTCTACTTTTCGATATTCGTCATAGGTTTTTAAAGCTTCACCTCCTTTAGTAATGAAGTTGAGTGCCCAAAACCACTGGTCTTCAGTGAGGGTTTGGAAACAAAATGTCGATTGTATTTCAGGCAAAATAGTTTCAGGATAGAATCCATCCGACACTGCTAGAGTGGTTAAGTACTGGACCAACACATCAAAACTGTTGAGGTAGGGCAGCCGATCTTCTACGATTTTGGATTCTACAGCTTTTTTAAGGGCAGAGGCTTCTATCAATTCGATGGCGTGAGTAGGTAAGAAATAAATTACGCTCGTCTTGCCAGGTTGATGACCACTTCTTCCTGCACGTTGCAGAAATCTGGCAACACCTTTAGGACCACCAATTTGTATAATGGTTTCTACTGGCGCAAAGTCAACGCCAAGGTCGAGGCTGGAGGTGCAGACCACCGCCTTAAGACTTTCATTTCGTATAGCTTGTTCTACCCAAAGGCGAGTGTCTTTATTGATACTTCCGTGATGCATGGCCAACTCGCCAGCAAATTCTGGATGCTTTTCCAATATTTTTTGAAACCAAATTTCACACTGTGAGCGGGTATTGGTAAAGAGAAGAGTTGTTTTGGATGCTTTGATGATGGGAATGATCTCTTCGAGAAGATGGAGTCCTAAGTGACCTCTCCAGGGGAACTTTTCCATGATTTTAGGGATAATACTCTTGACTTCTATATTTTTTTGAAGATCGGCTTTGATGAGAATTGAATTTTTTAAGACTTTTGGATCTACACCCAGCAATACTTCTCGAGCTTGCTCTAGGTTGCCTATGGTGGCGGAAATTCCCCAAACCCTCAATTTGGAACTGATAGTTTTAAGTCGGGAAAGTGCCAATTCCATTTGAACTCCGCGTTTGGTTCCTAAAAGCTCATGCCATTCATCAACAACCACCGCTTGGCAGTCTTGAAAGGTCTTGGGGTAGTTTTTGGAAGCCAGTAGGAGTTGTAAGCTTTCTGGCGTAGTCACCAGAAGGTCTGGCATTTTCCGCTTTTGCTTTGCGCGTTCACTTTGAGAGGTATCTCCAGTTCTTATTCCAATAGTAATGTCGAGGTTAAGATCTGAAATTAACTGCTCTGCAGCTTGCTTTATTTCAACAGATAAAGCTCGCAGTGGTGTGATCCATACCGCTTTTAAACTGGAAGATTTTCGAGTTTTATTCTGGTTTAGCTTTAAGATTTCAGTTAGGATGGGTACCCATAACGCATAGGTTTTACCACTCCCTGTGGGCGCATTTAATAAACCGTGTTTACCTTCAGCATAAGCTTGCCAAGTTTCTGTTTGGAAGTCAAAAGGTGTCCAGTTTTTGGAAGCAAACCAAGTGGTGAATAGCGAAATGTCTTGTGATGTTGACATGTTTACAAACATAAGTATAATTGATAATGAAGTCGTTAGTGGACACCAATCAAAATCAAATTTAAAATGAAATTTTGAGCGGAACAGTTTAGAAATACTAAACAACCTAAAGCCAGTGTGCTAAGCAGGAGATAAAAGAAGAAATAAATTTTCCCAAATCTAAAACATCCTAACTAAAAAATATATAATTTTACCATATAATGAGTATGAAGAATTTAAACTTATTTACACAAAAGCAGTTAAAAAAACTGCATTAGAAAACAAGTAAATCCACCCCTAATTTTATTAGTTAGAACTTTAATTTATATATCATGAAATACATAATTCTTTTTTTGAGTTTAATTATTACTCAAGCCAGTTTTGCACAAGATTATCCTGAATCATTACCTGATTTCAAAATATTCACTCTAGAGGGGAATACATTTAATCAAAATGATATTGAAAAAAACACCTATACCTATTTTGTTTATTTCAACCCTACCTGTGGGCACTGTAAAACAGCCTTCAAATCATTGAATTTTAAATCTGAGCAAATCAAAAAAGCGAAGGTTAAACTATACCCTGTTTCTGCTAATACGGTGGAAGAAACCAATAAATTTTTCGAACAATATGCGCCAAATATTCAAAGCCTAACCAACACGAAAATCTTAATAGACGATGATTATAAGTTTGCCGATGCTTTTTTTGTTGGCCCTTTCCCCACTTCTTTTTTATATGATAAAGACAATAAGTTGGTAAAAGTTTTTGAAGGTGGTGAAGATGTTGTTCTCTTTTTAAATGAATTAAACTAAAAGAGATTAAACCTTGCCGCTAAATTGTTCGGTTGCTCCAAGTTGAATTTTGATTACTGATTTAGTGAAACTTGAGTCAGTAATTATAAAACACAGCTGTTGTCATGTTGTCCAGAAGTCATAGGGTCTTTTCAGCATTTAATCAGCTTCAGAAAATTTGTAAATTAAATTTCAAAATGAGTTCGGAGTGAAAAATTAAAATGTAAAATAGGCATGTAAAGTTGGTGACACTGGGGAGTGGTTAGAAAACGGTAAACATATACTCCCTTCGACCCATTTTCTTCTTATTTTTATATGGGTATAATACTTTCTTTTACACCTATCACAACATTCTATCAAAATTAGCTTTTGTTAAAATCATTCCGCTTAATTTTGAACTTTACTATTATAATGAGTTCAAATTGAAATTATGAAAGGAGTATTAATGGTTAATCTCGGGTCTCCGAAGTCTAAAGAGCCCAAAGATGTAAAAACATATTTAGGCGAGTTTTTGATGGATGAGCGGGTCATCGACGTGCCAAAAGTCTTAAGAACTATTCTTGTAAAAGGGATTGTTCTCAACACAAGACCTAAAAAATCAGCAGCGGCATACGCCAAAATTTGGTGGGATGAGGGGTCTCCTCTTATTGTTTTATCCAAGCGCTTAAAAAGTGGAGTAGACGAGCAAACCAGTGTTCCAATTGCTCTATCCATGCGTTATGGTCAACCCGATATTCAATCGGGTTTACAGGAGTTGCATGATAAAGGTGTAGATGAAGTTTTGTTGATTCCACTATACCCTCAGTTTGCGATGGCTACTACAGAAACGATCATGGTGTTGGCGGAGGAATTGCGACAGAAACATTTTCCTAACATGAGTTTTACAACTCTGCCTCCATTTTATAACCATCCAGATTACACAACGGTGCTAGCAAGAAGTATCGGAGAAAAACTAGATGAGTTTGATTATGATCATTTACTTTTTAGCTACCACGGTATTCCGGAACGTCATATCCGAAAAAGCGATATTACCAAATCACATTGCAAGGTAGATGGCTCATGCTGCCAAACCCCTTCCAAAGCGCATCAGTTTTGCTATAGACATCAATGTTTTGAAACCACAAGATTGGTTGCTAAAATGTTGAATTTAAAAGAAGGCACTTTTAGTACTTCGTTTCAATCCCGATTAGGATTCGACCCTTGGTTAAAACCTTATACCGATAGAACTGTGGAAAGACTTGGAATTGAAGGTACCAAAAAATTAGCAGTAGTATCTCCAGCTTTTGTCTCGGATTGCTTAGAGACTTTAGAGGAAATCAATATGGAAGCTCGTGAGATCTTTGAAGAAGCTGGTGGAGACGACTTTAAGTTTATCCCCTGTCTGAATGATCGAGAAGATTGGGTAAAAACCCTTAGCCGATGGATAGATGAATGGGCTCATCAAAATAAAAAGGCTAAAGTATCGTAAATGTCTAAAGTTAACTCTGAAGAATTAGGAACTAAACCTATTGGTGCGCTGCTTATTAAACAAGCAGTACCAGCTTCTATTGGAATTTTGGTGATGTCTCTTAATATATTGGTAGACACCATTTTTATAGGCAACTGGGTCGGCTCTATTGGGATTGCTGCAATTAATGTGGTACTCCCAGTGTCTTTTTTCATTGCGGCTTTAGGTATGGCTATAGGAATTGGTGGCTCGTCTATTATTTCACGAGCCTTAGGCGCAAATAACGATAAGAAGGCGCTCAAAACCTTTGGAAATCAAATCACCATCACCTTGCTGGTTACCATTACTATGGTAGTGGTTGGTTTAACTTTTATCGATCAATTAATTCCTGCTTTTGGTGGGAAGGGTGATATTTTTGATCCAGCAAGAATCTATTATAGAGTTGTGCTATACGGTGTTCCTGTATTGGCTTTGGCCATGATGGGAAATACAGTCATTAGAGCAGAAGGTAAGCCCAAGTTTGCCATGGTGGCCATGATTATCCCATCGGTGGGTAATCTCATTATGGACTATGTCTTTATCAATATTTTAGATTATGGAATGCTTGGTGCCGCTTGGGCAACTACAGGATCGTATATTTTATGTTTATCTTATATAGTATGGTTTTTCCTTTCTAAAAATTCAGAATTAAAAATTCGATTTTCAGACTTTGGTTTTGACTATGAAATCTTGAAAGAAATCGGAGCCTTAGGCTTTGTAACCCTCTCCAGACAGGCAATTGTGAGTGTAACCTACCTTCTGTTAAACAATATATTATTCGATCTCGGCGGAGAATCATCAGTGGCTACCTATGCGATTATCTCAAGGATGCTTATGTTTGCTCTGTTCCCCGTTTTGGGAGTTACCCAAGGTTTTCTCCCTATTGCAAGTTATAACTACGGCGCTGAAGAATACGGTAGATTGAGAGAAACTATAAATAAAGCTATTGGTTATGCTTCGGCTGTGGCTTTTATTGTTTTTGCTCTCATTATGATTTTTCCAGAAACCATTGTATCGGTATTTACTCAAGATGCTCAAGTTCTTAGAGATACCCCAAGCGCTATGCGTTGGGTGTTTGCTGCTGTTCCTGTTATCGCCTTGCAATTGATAGGTTCCGCCTATTTTCAAGCCATAGGGAAAGCGGGTCCTGCCTTGTTACTCACGCTGTCTAGGCAAGGGTTTACTTTTATTCCTTTAATTTTGATTTTACCTCAATTTTACGGTGAGTTTGGGGTTTGGATTTCCTTCCCCTTAGCAGATATTTTATCCACAATCATCACTGGTTACTTTTTGAGAAAAGAAGTGAAAACAACTTTGATGGTCGATGAAAAATCAAATCAAGACATAAAGGCGACTTAACAAACCATGGCAATGTGATGTGTTCAAGATGCATTGTTTATCTTTGGACTCTAAATTAATCGAGTACAGCTGTGGACTATAATTACATCAAATCTCTTCATCTTATTTTCGTAATCACTTGGTTTGCGGGATTGTTTTATGTACCCCGTTTGTTCATATATCATATCGAAGCCCGGCAAAAGCCACAGCCAGATAGAGATATCTTAAGTGAACAGCTTAAGATCATGGCCAAACGCTTATGGTATATCATTACTTGGCCTTCGGCTGTATTGTCCACTATTTTTGCCGTTTGGCTTTTAATTCTTGTGCCAGGATGGTTAGAACAAGGGTGGATGCACGTGAAGCTTGTCTTTGTTGGTTTATTGTTTGCTTACCACATCAAAAATCAATTTATCTTTAAACAGTTTCAAAACGATGATATCCGCTGGACTTCTAATGGAATGCGACTTTGGAATGAAGGACCCACTCTTATCTTGTTTGCTATTGTTTTTCTAGTGATCTTGAAAAACTCCATCAGTTGGATATGGGCCTTGTTAGGTCTTCTTGGTTTAGGCGTCATACTTATGTTAGGCGTTAAACTTTATAAGCGAATTAGGAATCCAAAGCCTTCGGTTTGATGTTCAATTATAAAAAATCTTTACGTACTCGTATTTTTATTTCTATGATTGCTCTGGTTGTCGCTGCCTCTATACTTATTGCAGGGGTAACCATTTATCAGTTTACACAGGAGGCCAAAGAGTTGCATCGCGAAAAACTCAACCGCAAAGAAAACGCGATCCGTGCCAATATCAACTATGTCCTAAGAACGACGACTTATCCAGTAGATACTAAAAATCTATCCCTTATTTTCAAAGAAAAGATCTACGAGATTCAAGATATTCATAATACTGAAATCAATATCTACGATCTTGATGGGTACCTTTTGAAATCTTCGTTTGCGACGTTTTATATGGATTCTGTAGAAACGCGAATGGAGCCTGAAAAAGTAGAATCCCTCGAAAATTCTGCTGA
Source organism: Psychroflexus torquis ATCC 700755 (assembly GCF_000153485.2). NCBI lineage: Bacteria > Pseudomonadati > Bacteroidota > Flavobacteriia > Flavobacteriales > Flavobacteriaceae > Psychroflexus > Psychroflexus torquis. Next base: position 2,260,394 of record NC_018721.1, read on the forward strand.
AAAAAAATACGTTGATAATTTCAAAATCAATGATCAAAATTATCAATCGTCCTATACTTATATTTTAGATAATTATTTTAAGCCTATAGGGATTTTGAACCTACCTTATATCGAAGATGACGGCTTTTTAGAACAAGAGCTTCGTGGATTTTTGATTCTTCTTTCTCAAGTATATTTGATTATGCTTATATCTGCCATAGTTCTCGCCTATTTCTTATCTAAATACATCACCAGGTCTTTACAAAGTGTAAGTCAAAAAATTATAAAAACACGTCTAGACCAACCAAATCCTAAAATTTCTTTGGAAGAAATCAGTTATGAAATAAGACCACTCATCAAGGCCTATAACGAAATGATTGATGAACTTGAGATCAGCGCTTTAAAGTTAGCCAAAACAGAAAGGGAAGAAGCTTGGAGGCAAATGGCTAGGCAAGTGGCTCATGAGATTAAAAACCCATTGACCCCGATGCGTTTAAGCATGCAAAGTTTTGAGAGAAAATTTAATCCAAATGATCCCCAAATTAAAGAACGGGTTAATGAATTTTCTAAAACTATTGTTCAACAAATCGATAATTTGAGTGCTATTGCTAGTGCCTTTTCAGACTTTGCAAAAATGCCTGCTCAACAAAATGAAACTCTTAATGCTGTTGAAATTCTAAGATTAGCCTTGGAAATTTTTAATGAAAATCATATTCACTTTAATCCTGAAAAAGAGAATATAAAAATTAAGTTTGATAGAAACCAACTGATAAGGATCATTACTAATTTGGTCAAAAATGCCTTGCAAGCGACGGAACATCTAGAAAATCCCGTTATAGAAGTTAAGATTTCTACCCAAGAAGATGATGTAATGATAAGCGTTGAAGATAATGGAAGCGGAATTCCAATAGACATGCAAGAGCGTATTTTTGAGCCGAGGTTTACAACCAAATCTAGCGGAATGGGTTTAGGCTTAGGAATGGTTAAAAATATCATTGAAACTTATAAAGGAGATATAAAACTGACCTCAAAACTTGAGGAAGGCACTATCTTTACACTTAAACTACCAAAATCCAATACTCATGACATTTGAAAATTTACAAGTTGATATTGAAAACCGCATTGCAACAGTGCGAATTGATAGACCTAAAAAACTAAATGCACTCAATCGTGAGACTATTGAAGAGTTACACCAGGCTTTTAAAGCTTTACTAAGCGATGAAGACACAGCTGTGGTTATTCTAACTGGTAGTGGAGAAAAGGCTTTTGTCGCTGGTGCAGATATTTCAGAGTTTTCAGACTATTCTGTGAAAGAAGGGAAGGACCTAGCAGCCAAAGGCCAAGAGACAGTATTCGATTACATCTCTAATTTTCCAAAACCAGTTATTGCAGCCGTCAATGGTTTTGCTTTGGGAGGTGGCTTGGAGTTGGCCATGTCTGCCCATTTTAGAGTGGCTAGTGATAATGCAAAACTGGGACTTCCAGAAACTTCACTAGGGGTTATTCCTGGTTATGGAGGCACACAGCGCTTGCCACAATTAGTAGGTAAAGGTAGAGCTATGGAAATGATTATGACGGCAGGAATGATCGATGCCACTACCGCAAAAGACTATGGATTGGTCAATCATGTGACGACGATTGAAGAGTTGTTACCACTAGCTCATAAACTAGCTGGAAAAATCCTTAATAATTCTATGGTAGCCATTTCTTCTGCTATCGCAGCTGTGAACGATAATTATAAAGATGGTGTGAATGGATTTGATACAGAAATTGAAAATTTCGGAACATCTTTTGGTACTGATGATTTTAAAGAAGGCACCCAGGCTTTTTTAAACAAACGCAAAGCAAATTTTAAATAAATACCTTTTATGTTTCCATTGCAAAGACACCGTCGCTTAAGACAAAACGATTCTATACGATCGCTGATAAGAGAAACCCATTTAAGCCCAACTGATTTTATTGTCCCCTTATTTGTAGTTGAGGGAAAAGGCGTAAAAGATGAAATCGATTCCATGCCTAATTATTATAGGTTTAGTTTGGATTTGCTCGCCAAGGAAGTCAAAGAACTTTGGCAAATGGGATTGAAGTCAGTTTTGCTTTTTGTAAAAGTCGAAGACGCTTTAAAAGACAATCGTGGTGTAGAAGCTACAAACCCTGATGGATTGATGCAGCGAGCGATAAAGACCGTAAAGAATGCAGCTCCCGAAATGTTGGTTATGACCGATGTGGCTTTAGATCCCTACTCTATTTATGGACACGACGGTATTGTCGATCAAGGGAAAATAGTAAACGATAGAACCAATTCTTTTCTTGCTCAAATGGCTCTAAGCCATGCTCAAGCTGGAGCCAATTTTGTTGCCCCTAGCGATATGATGGATGGAAGAATCTTAGAGATTCGAAGTGTTTTGGAAGATGCTCATTTTATGGATACCGGCATTATGAGCTATTCAGCTAAGTTTGCCTCTGCTTTTTATGGTCCATTTAGAGATGCTCTAGATTCTGCTCCAGTGGATGTTAAAGGTATTCCTAAGGATAAGAAGACGTATCAAATGGATTTTGCCAATAGGAGTGAAGCTTTAAAAGAGACCTTTTCAGATATCGATGAAGGGGCAGATATCGTGATGGTAAAACCAGGACTTTGTTACCTGGATATTGTAAGAGATATAGCTAATGAAGTGGAAGTGCCTGTGGCTGTTTATCAAGTGAGTGGAGAATATGCAATGCTAAAAGCGGCTTCAGCCAGAGGCTGGTTAGATCATGATGCTGTGATGCTAGAACAACTCACAGCTATTAAGAGAGCAGGGGCTAGTATGATTGCAAGTTATTTTGCTAAAGATGCGGTCAAATTACTATAGGCTTTTATTTTTTCTGAATTAGATTCCAATAGATTACCAATACAAAATCAATGATTAAAAACGATTTATTTTTAAAAGCTTTACGAGGAGAAACTGTTGAACGGCCTCCAGTTTGGATGATGAGACAAGCGGGGCGTTATCTTCCAGATTTTATGAAGCTAAAAGCCAAATATGATTTCTTTACGCGCTGCAGAACATCAGAGCTAGCCACAGAAATTACAGTGATGCCAATTCACCAAGTCGGTACCGATGCCGCTATATTGTTTAGCGATATTTTGGTAGTGCCGCAAGCGATGAATATAGAAGTGCAAATGAAACCTAATTTTGGGCCATGGCTTCCCAATCCTATACGAGATCGTAAAAGTTTAGATCAAGTGATTGTCCCCGATGTTTATGAAGAATTGGGATACGTCTACGAGGCGATAAAAATGACCAAGAAAGAATTGAACGATGAGGTTCCTTTAATCGGTTTTGCAGGCTCTCCCTGGACTATTTTCTGCTATTGTGTACAAGGACAAGGCTCCAAAAATTTTGACAAGGCCAAAGAGTTCTGTTTTACAGAACCTCAAATGGCCCATGAACTTCTTCAAAAAATCACAGATACGACTATTGCTTACCTCAAAGGAAAAGTTGAAGCTGGTGTAGACGCTGTTCAAGTTTTTGATTCTTGGGGTGGAATGCTATCACCAGTAGATTATCAAGAATTTTCTTGGCCATATATCCAGCAGATTATAGATGCCTTGAAAGATATGATCCCTGTAATTGCTTTTGGGAAAGGCTGCTGGTTTGCTTTGGATGTCATGGCAAAATCTGGGGCTTCAGCGCTTGGTGTGGACTGGACTTGCTCAGGTCGAAACGCTAGATATTTATCCGGCGGAAATATAACATTGCAGGGAAATTTTGATCCTTCTAGATTATTTTCTCCTCCCAAAGACATCAAACGAATGGTTCATGAAATGATCGACGAGTTTGGAAAAGACCGCTACATCGTGAATTTAGGACATGGTATTTTACCCAATATTCCCGTAGAAAATGCAAAAGCTTTTGTAGAGGCAGTTAAGGAGTACAAGTAGACATTTAATTATAATTTATAACAGCCCTCTTTTAGTCTTTAGAAGAGGGTTTTCTATTTCTTTTGATTTTGATTCAATTGGCCTAAAGGTACCGACATCCAGCTTTGACCTCTTTTATAAACTTATGTGGCGTCTCAACATCTCGGTCTTACTGAAGTCGGCGTGTCAACCCAACTAAGTTTCTTTGGAAATACGAAGAGTTCTAAAGAGATTAAAATGCAAATTGATAGATTTATAAGTCTATAAACATAGCTTAGAATAAAACCTATAAACCAAGAAGAACGTAAAGCCTGCGTTAGGGATAGCAGTGGAAAGCCTATAAAGAAAAGCCTTTAAAAATAAAGCCTAGCCAAGCGACTAAGAGAAGCTCTGGGTAGGTTTATATTTTTTTAGGTTTTACTGAAATAGCTTGGAACATATAGCCCGACCTTCCCCAATCTAATGGGGAGGGCAACGCCCATAATTTAGTGATTTGTTTCTGTGTAGAGTTTTGTAAAATGCTTGTAGAAATATGGAATGGTCTCAATCCCTTTTAAGTAATTCCAAATCCCAAAATGCTCATTTGGAGAATGTATGGCATCGGAGTTAAGTCCAAACCCCATTAAGACGGTTTTACTTTGCAAATACTTTTCAAATAAGGAGACAATGGGAATGCTTCCACCGCTGCGTTGTGGGACAGCCGCTTTGCCAAAGACATCGTGGAAAGCAAGATCTGCAGCTTTATACTCGATACTGTCTATAGGAGTGACATAGCCTTGGCCACCGTGATGAGGGGTCACTTTCACCTTTACACTTTTTGGAGCGATGTTTTCGAAATGAGTTTTGAAAAGGTCCGTGATTTCTCTCCAATCTTGATTGGGAACTAATCGCATAGATATTTTGGCAAAGGCCTTACTTGGAATTACAGTTTTGGCGCCCTCTCCAGTATAGCCTCCCCAAATTCCATTGACATCTAGAGCAGGTCGAATGGAATTGCGCTCATTGGTTGAGTATCCATTTTCACCGTGAACATCATTAATGCCGATATGATTTTTATACTCTTCAAGATCGAAAGGGGCTTCCGCCATTTTTTCTCGTTCTAGCTCGCTCAACACGTCTACTTTATCATAAAATCCAGGGATGGTGATGTGATTGTCGTCATCATGAAGCGAAGCGATCATTTTTGATAAAATATTAATAGGATTGGCTACTGCTCCGCCGTACAGTCCAGAGTGTAAATCACGGTTTGAACTTTCGACTTCAACTTCAACATAGCTCAAACCCCTCAACCCAGTGGTGATAGAAGGAACTTCCTTGCTAATCATTCCTGTATCTGAAATCAAGACCACATCGTTGGTCAGTTTGTCTTGGTTGTGTTCTAAATACCACTCCAGACTCACACTTCCAACTTCTTCTTCGCCTTCGATCATAAATTTTACGTTGCAAGGCAATTCATCATTTTGAATCATGATTTCAAGCGCTTTCACGTGCATATACATTTGGCCTTTATCATCGCAAGCTCCTCTAGCAAATATAGCTCCCTCGGGATGGATCTCTGTTTTCTTGATCACAGGATCAAAAGGAGGGCTGCTCCATAAATCGAGAGGATCTGGGGGTTGCACGTCGTAATGTCCATAAACTAAAACCGTAGGCAGGGACTCGTCTATAATTTTTTCTCCATAAACAATTGGATTTCCTGGGGTTTCACAGATTTCAACTTTATCACATCCCGCAGCTTCCAAATTTATCTTTACGGCATCAGCAGTCAACAAAACTTCTTTTTTAAAATTAGGATCAGCGCTGACGGAAGGAATTTTAAGTAATTCCACTAACTCATCAATGAATCTTTGTCGGTGTTTATCTATATAAGTATTAATATTCATAGGTTTTTTTTAGAGTTTTTACAATATAAATTATTTTCTCGAAACATGATTTGAAAGTTGTATATATTATTTATATTTGCAATCGCAAAAGTAAACTCAATTATTAGATTATCAATTGCGAGTGTTGTGATCCCTAAGTGTTGGGAAGTAGACACGTTAAAAATACCAAATACAATTGCGGGCGTGGTGGCCCCGAAGTGTCGGGAGATAGACACGTTAGAAATACCAAATACAATTGCGGGCGTGGTGGAATTGGTAGACACGCTAGACTTAGGATCTAGTGCCGCGAGGTGTGAGAGTTCGAGTCTCTCCGCCCGTACTTTTAAGCTCTAATGACTTTAAAAAAGTCATTAGAGCTTTTTTAATAAATAGAGGAGTGGAGTTCGTTCCGATAGCAACCGGAACTCCGCCCGTACTTAACGAAAAGCTTCTCTTAACTGGGAAGCTTTTTTTATGCTTAAAATTTAATAGAGGAGTGGAGTTCGTTCCGATAGCTATCGGAACTCCGCCCGTACTTAACGAAAAGCTTCTCTTAACCGGGGAGCTTTTTTTATGCTTAAAATTTAATAGAGGAGTGAAGTTCGTTCAGGGAGCTATCGGAACTCCGCCCGTACAACTAAAGCTTCTCTTAATCGAGGAGCTTTTTTTATTTATAAGGTACAACAAATTAAGTCTAACCCTTACGTTTTAATATAGCCTAATTCTCGATTGATCTATAAAGGAATGTCATTTAGATCATTATATTTAATAGTATAAACACCCATTGATTTGCATTCTTTTTGAAACACCACTGGTAATAAATCTTTGTTTTCGTAGAAAATAAAAACCTTCTTACTTAATGCCATACAAAACCCTACAAATGTAAAAACAGAGTTTGGTCTTGAGTATTCCGATTGAGGCACTATAATAATAACATTCGAAGATTGCCTAATGTATTTTATAAATTCAAGATTAAATTTTTCATTATCACCAACATTTGAATCAAAACCAGCATCCTTTCTTTAGGGTAAATTAATATTCTAGATTTAGCTCTATCTTTTTGATACTTCCCATCAAAATGGACATTAAGTTTTTTAATTTCTATTGGGTTTAATTCCATGAGGCTTGCCTCGTGTTTTAGGAAAGTTTGAAAACGGATGTTTTTCATCAATCAAAAACGACCCTTTAAATGCTTCGAAGGCTTGCCCCGAAGATTCTTTACTCTTAAAGTAACCCAGAGTATGAGTAGAAAGGGGAATTGCTAGGACAACGCTGTAGTTGAAAGTTTTTTTAAAACAATCAAATACGAAAGGATATATCAATTTAAATTTATATCGTATAATCAATTATAGAAGACTATATTCATTGGTATAATAACGAAAGACGCCATTTTAGTTTAGGATATCTCTCACTTCCATAAGGGGAAATAAAATTGAGAGAATTTATTAAAAAAGTAGCTTAAAAAAATTAGTCACAAATTTACTAGCTATTTCATTTTTAAATTAATAGATGTTTTTAGGTAGCACATTACTATTATTTTGTGATTAATTATTGAACATATGTTGCAGTCTTGAAAGTTGTTGAGGGTCACAATTGCGGGGGCTGGAATCCCTCTTTCTTTGCAAAAAAACCTTGCAATCGTACAATTGTAAAGTTTTTATATTTACGGGTGTTGTATTAAGTCTTGTTTTATTGAATTTTTTTTATCAGAGTGAAATAATTTCACATCTATCTTATAAACTTATTACAAAAAATTCAATTTTATTTTTTAAATAAAACAAAGCTTTAAATTTTTTAGTACACAATCGCAAATTTCATATTTTTACAATGATGACAAACTTTAATTTTATTGATTAATATGAAGAAAGAAACTTTGAATGGCAATAATTTATATGCAATTATTTGAAGTTAGCAAAATCAATAACTGTAGAATTTATATTTCTTCTTGTCCAGAAGTAAGTGAAAATGGAAGCATAAAACTACCAAAATTTAATGATTTAGAAATTGTTTTAATCTCACTTCTAGAAAATAGAGAAGCTAAATTTTTAAAATTAGAAGATGAATCTGAAGAGGCTAAAAAAGTATATTCAGAGTTTATACATTTTCCAATACCTGATATGGGAATTCCTGTTTATAAAGATTTTGTAACTTTCATAGATTTGATGTTTTTTAAAACACAACATTCAAAAAAAATTATTATTCATTGTAAACATGGCATAGGTCGCTCAGGGCTTATAGCTCTTGGTTTAATGGTTAAGGATGGAAGTGATTTAATTGAAAGTATAAAAAAAATATCAAAAATAAGGGGCTACGATATACCTCAGTCTAGGTCGCAGAGGAAGTTACTTTCGTATTACGCCACTAATCGAAATAAAACGTAGAATTAGATAGATAACTCCCCGCTTGTATAATCTGATAATTCATACCCGTTATTAGCAAAGTATGCTGTCCAAAATTCTTTTACTGAGTTAAACTTTTTAGGTCCAAGTTTTACATTAGCACCAGTAGATACATACACACTAATTTTTCCTTTTGCAGTAATAGATGGAGCATTTTTAATTTCATCTATTAAGTTAGCACTCTTTTCAACTAGGCTTTCCATATTAAATACTTCGCTATAGTTAAGCATATCCGAAAATATCATTACGGTTGTAGTAGTAGCCTTATATCTTTCTATTTGACCAAGAGATCCAAAGATGTCTGTGTGAGTTGCATACTCTTTTCTTTCATTGATTTTAGCCATGACTTTTTGCTTAAAACCAGCCTTAAGCTCTTCTATAAACTCTTTCTTTTTGCGTTGTGCCATTTTGTCTCTTACGGTCATTGGTAGCGATGGATTGATAAAACTAATTTCAGATAAATCCATGTCAAATAATGGTGCTGCTGCTGTCTGTGATCCATTGTCAATTGCTAATACTACAATAGATGTAGACTCATCCATCTTACTAATAGCTTCCTTTACAATGTTGTCTAGAAAAAGGTTTAAATTATTTTCCTTTGTGCTACTAGAAATATCTAGCAAACATACAATCGATTTTTTGTCTTGAGACTTAGAAGACTTATTATCAGGGTCACAGGAAAAGATGTTTAACGATACAAGTAATGAAATTAAAAAGATTTTCATAATATTATGTTTAGAGTGAATAATTTATTTGAAATTAATTTATAAGTTTTATTGCATTAAGGTATCAATCTGATTATCGATAGATTGCTTTTCTTCAGTTTCATCACTGTCTAAGCCATCTAAATTTTTAGATTCATCCTTAGGAGTATCAAGATCTTTGTACAATTCTTTAAGAGAGTAGTTTACTTTAATGGATACATCGTCAAAGCGTTCCAGTAATTCAATTATGCCTTTTCGGTTTTTTATTGCATAAGCTATTAGTGTGTTATCCACCATTGCTATATCTTGGTATTTACTATAGATGTCAGCATCTACTTTAAAACCTGGAGTAGCTCTCTCGGCTTTAAATGAGGTATAAAGTTCTTTGTTTTGCTCATCAATTTTTTCACCATAGACACGCATAAGGTCAAGACCCAGCTGATGTGTATACTCAATTTCTACACCTATTCTATTTTCTATAGAAGCACGAGCATCTGCAAAAAACTTCATAATACTTTCTTGACGAGTAATATTCTTTTTCCACTTTGTATAAGCGCTTAATTTAGTTGATGCAACCTTATGCGTCTTCTTTACCATGGCAAGTAATATTGCCATTGAAAAAGTGAAAATCATAGCCATTATTGATACGGCGTGACCCCCTTTTTCAATGACCTCATTTAGGGCCGTATCTTGACCATTACTTAAGTTAAAAGCTGTATTGGTACCTTCTATTATATACATACGACCGAGGCCAGCAAATAGTAAAAAAACAGTGCTTAGAGCAATTAACACGAGCCCTAGAATAAGTTCTAGTTTAGCTTGATTGAGCTGAAAATCAGTAATTTTATTATCTTTGTGTTTTTGACGCGCCTCTATAATTTTATAGGAATAATCTAAGCCATACGAATAAGTTAATAATACAAAAACCGCAAAAACTATTGATAGTGCTGCAGCGCCAGTGGTTCCAAAAGGTCCTACCAAGCTTTCAGAAATCATTAAGTAAAGAACAATTTCAGAAAGTATAAATCCAACAATAACTGCCTTTAAGGACAGGTTTCCTCTTTTGCTTTTTGCAATCTCGTCATTTGTAAAGGCTGGCTGTGCTAGATAGCTTTTATTCCCCCAGGAGTCTGTTACTATATACGACTCTATTAAAGAGGTCTTCAATTGATCTAATTCTGTACGCATTGTTCTAGCTTCTACAACGAGTTTACCTGCAAATCGCTGCACATTTTCCACAGCAGATGATATAAGTGTCTCAGTCTCTAACCACATCTTAAAGTCTAAAGATTTAGTTTGGTTTAACTTATTGCGCTTTAGCATCGTAAATATCCAGTTCATAATTTTATGTTTTTAAGGTTTGTTTTTAGCATTGATTTTTTTGATAATCCAAATAATTGATTGTTCTAGTTTTCCCCCGTTTCCTTAGTTATATTAACAAAACAAATAGAAGCGTCATTAATGTTGTTTGACACACACTAAACCAAAGAGGTATACTATGATTTTTAATGCTTTTTCTGTTCTTGATACCTTTCATAGCTTTTGTTTCTAATTACATTACAATGATATAGGCTAACCAGTTTTCCATAATTAGTTCATCTTAATTTGCTGGATAGTTTTTTTAAATTGGTTAGGTTGTTCAATGCCATCTAAATAGTACCTAGCCCCGCCAGTACCTATTAAAGTTATTTTACCATACCCAAGCATCTTTTGAAAAATAGATTGATACATTGTTACAGACTCAATTTGATCTACACTAATCTCAATCGTCTTAACTAGAATTATTCCTTTTCGTATTATGATACGTTTGTTTGTAATAACGAATTTTTCAAGTTTGCTTTGTAGTAATGGAACTAAACCAAAACTCCAAAGGGTATGAAATTTAAAATAATTTGTCCAATGATGATGGGTCTCAAAAAGAACCGTCTCATTTTCTAATAATTGATTTTCTACAAATTGACTCATATATATTTATTTAAATAGATTTTTAATTATTTTATAAATCACAGCTAACACTAAAAATAAAGCGAATAGGGAGGTATAAACAGACCATTCCTCATTTGTGCTAGTAGTAAATAATTTTATAAAAAGAACAAAACTTATTATACTCAATACCGCATATAAAAATCGTTTACCTATTGCAAAGACACAGACTAGAACAAAAAAAAGAATAGCTATTGTAAATGGATCTAATTTTCCTAAAAATCCAAGTCGAATAATCAATAACGAGAATGAAACAAAACTTACTGTTTTGACTATTTTTGATATTGGGCTGGTCTTTTTTGTTCTGCTATTATTAAACATATCTTTCTTTTTAATTTTTCAAATATTAAATAAGTTCAGTTTCCTCGTTGATTCCTTATACTACATTAATAAAATAAACAGAGTTGTAATCTTATATTTAATGTTTTTCCTTTGTTGATGGTTTGAAAGTATTTGTTTCTAAATACATTACAAGAGTAAAGATTAATCAGTTTTCCCTATTTTATTCATTCAAACTTAGAAAGTGAGAATTACTATTGGGCAAGCATACTTATGCCTTTAGTATTTCTCTTTTGTTAGAAAACATCAAGTCCATATATACGTTTTATGTAGATTTACTAATTAATTGCAATACCTACTAGTTGCTGAAGAACAGTAAGGATATCTCTACTTTGACCCTCTACAGTTTTTTAGTGCTTCTAGTTTTGTTATATTGAAATCAGGAATAACCTGATTGAGTTAGATTTTTTTGAAATCACTTTTAATTTCAGTTATGGGTATTGCTTTATTTCTCAATTTAACCAAAGCTTATAGTGCTTCTAAAAGTTGAGTTTAATTTTAAAAAGCAAAGTAGCAAAAGATGTGGTTTTCCCAAAAATATTCTACTTTTATAGAATGGAAAGATCTGGACAACAATGGAGTAGTTTTGTAAAAAAACAAAAAACCATTATTATAAAAAGAATAGAGAAATATAAAAACGTAGATACGGCAGTTGAAAGCCTAAAAGAGACTCGAGATTTAAGTCATTATCAATACTATAAATCGAATACTGTTTCCAAATATTTATTGCGTGCTATGGACAAAATCGAAGAAGGCACTTATGGTCTTTGTGATGTGTGTAAAAAAGAAATACCAAGAGCAAGATTAGAAATTGTGCCAGGCGCTTTAAGTTGTGTGGTTTGCGATAAGTTGAAAAAAATAGGAGTTTGATCTATTATATAAATGTCTTTCTGAATTTTGTTCATAGAAAATTAAATAGGATTCATTTAAACTATCTCACTAACATTCATTAAATATCCATATCCAATTCCATAAACTGCTTATCTACTTCTGGTAAATAAGGAGCTATTTGTTGTTCAAAATAGTTCTGGGCAAATTCATCATTATACATAGCTTGTACATTTTCATAATGAAAACTATTTTTTTTATTATCTGTATAATCTTGAAATACGTGTATTAAAAAATCACCTAAATCTTTAAAATTCCAAATACTTGAATCTATTGGTATAATGAGATTACACAATTTGAAATCTTTCTCCTTGTAATCAAAATAGGTTTTAATAAAATTAAAAAGTGCAGGATGTCTTTCTGAAACTGTGATATCTTTTAGTTTATCTAAAAGAACTTTACCGTGTTGCTCGTTCCATTCGTCAATTATGACACTTTCGTGAGGCCACAATTTATCCAAATCTAATTGCCGGCATTCAACATCTCTTTCTGTTTTTATTGTTTTGAAATGTAATCCTGTAGAGTTAATTCTACTCAAATTACAGTCAATCCCGCAGTCGTTTAACACGTTTTCATATTCCCCTTGTTCCGCATTACTTAGAAAAAGTCTGTTTTTATTTTTGAGTGCAAGCCACAAATAAATTCTTCTTAATGTAAGTATGTTAATGTGAACATTATCAATTGTAGTCATATCAAAATTATCCTCTTGTCTTTGAGTAGGAATAGAAAATGTTTGTTTAAGTTCTTTATTTATAAATAATCTCAAGTTTCTGTCAGCTATTGCAACTTGTTCTGAATATCGATCCTTACCTAGCGCGTGCAAATTAGCCTTAAACATTCTCCATTTATATATTGTCTTATTTGGACCAAATAAATAATGAATAGAGCGTTCACGTCTTTTGACATCTGCAAACATTCTGGTAAGCATAGTATCCACTTCACTATCTGTATCAAATGAGTACAACTGTTTTTTTGAAAGAACAAACTTCATTTCAATATCTAATAATTCACTTATTCCTTTACGTCCCATTCCTGTGATGATGGTATAACTGGTTAAGGGATGGTTTTTTTGAAGCTCTTCGATAATATCTACACCGTGAACGGCTTGTGCAAAACCATTTTCGTCATTAAGTCGCAAATCCACAAGAACTAGTTGATACTCATTTTTTGAACTTTTTAGTTCTGCAAGTGCCTCTTCACCATTGGTAAAAGAAAACAGTGTTTTTTCTTTTTCAAAATAGCCTTTACGCGCTGTTAAAGATTTTTCAAGGACTTGAAGGTGTTCTTCATTATCTTCTATAATTAATAAATTCATATTAGACGGCACTTTAATCTCACTTGGCTTGTGTGGTCTTAACTCTTTTAAGCGATCAATTATTTTTTCCTGTAAGGCTTTTGCAAAAGTGGAAACATTAGTGTCTTCATTATATAATGCTATACATTCCATCACCTCTTTGCCTACGGTATCAGATAATGACTTAACCCGTTTTAATATTTTTTCTAGGTTAGTGCGACTGCTTTCATTTTGTGATATAATGGTTGTTAGGTCGTGGGATATTTCGTCTACAATACCAGAGCTTGTTAAGGCATACGCTTTTAAATATTTCCAACGGCTGTTACTAAAAGTACCGAAGGGAATTGTTTTTTCTTTTAAATTCATAAAGTCAAAATGGGGAAACTCTCTAACCAAGCTATTCATTTTCCCTGTAACCATTTTATCAAACATGGTTTGAGTAATTGCCGAAATAAACACAATCCCTGGAGCTTCTTTTTTTTTCCAATTTTCCAAAACCTCAAGCGCTATTTGATACCCAAAATATTCTTGAGTGTTCCACTCTAGAAATGGATCTATATAGATGCGCGTAAATGGAGCATCTCCACTTCCGTTTAAATCATTTTTCCTTAATTTGTAGTCGCTATTCTTACTGATAAAGCAACGATTTAAATCTGCGCTTTTAAATATTTTATTGTCTTTTATATGCGTTTTTAAAGCTTGTATTTGAGACGGGTTGCAAATAAAAAGTGGCTTCATAATTAGTAAGGAATTGAATTAAAAATAAATGGACTAACTCGCTTATTGTTATATTGAGTATTTAAAATGAACTTATAATTATCTAATTGCACAATATCTTGTTTCGTAAACTCAGGTTCTAAAAATGGTGCAATCATCTCAGCATCATAAGGAGAGACTGCTGCGGTGATTAAAGAGCCTACATTACCTAAAATATTTTTTGCGACTTTTTCATCCAGTTGAGCAAAGGTTTGGTTAGCCAATACCAATTGTAAATGATACTTACGCGCCTCTCCTAAGGCTGATACAATATCACTAGAAGTAAAGTTTTGAAATTCATCTACAAACAACGTGAAATCTTGCCTTTTTTCCTCTGGAATATTTTCCCGAGTGTATGCTGCCATTATCATTTTATTGAATAATAAACGCCCTATAAAATTAACACCTTCATCACCTAAGCGACCTTTGTTTAATTTAATTAAGAAAATCTTTTTACTATCAATCATCTCTCTAAAATTAAAAGAAGTCGTGGTATTACTAATTACTTTATTAATGAGCTCGTTATCTGTGAATCGGGTTAATTTACTGGTAATATAAGGTCCAAAATTCTCAAAACCTTGTTCGCCATTTGTAGCTTCAGCCATAGCAAAAAAATCTGTAACACGTTTGTTTTTACAATTTGTTAATAATTCCTTTCTTATAGATGTGCTTGTAAACACTTTTTCAATATGCTCCAGCAATGGTTTTTGGTAAACTTCCATTACTAGATAAGCTGCATTCTTAAAATAAACCTCAAACATTGGTCCACCAGCAGATTTCATATCATACAACTCTGCAAATATTTTGAGTAATTCGTTTACGATGAACGCCTTTTGCTCTGGAAAAGCTTTATCATATTCTAAAATGTTGAACCCAAATTCATTTTTTGGATTTGTTGGGTCAAAAAGTATCACATCATCCTTACGATTTTCAGGAATTGATTGAATTATTTTTTCATATATATCTCCATGCGGATCAATAAGTGCTAATCCATCGCCAGACTCCAAACGATTTTGAATCATTGCCTTTATAACACTAGTTTTCCCTGTACCTGTTTTACCAATGATATAGGTGTGTTTTTGAAATTGGTTAGGAGCTAATCCAACAGATTTATTATTCTTTTCACCTAAAGTAATATTGTTTTTGTTTAATGCGCTTGTTGGGATATTTTGATAAGACGACCTATTCGTTTTAAAAGTAGTTTGATGATCTTCATTAATTAATGGGATTTTCACCACCTTAACTAGGTCTTTTCTAGTTAATAAATATTGAATACGTTTATATTTCTCTAAATAGTCCCTCTCTTCATCCTCTTCACTAATATCTACCGGTGCGGTACCATTGTAAAAAATATTATTTATGAGTGTAAGTGTTGATTTAATATTTTTTTTGGGAACAATACACACCGTTTTAAGCGTAAACAAGTCTAGTTGGTGTTCTAAAAATCTTGTAGCATTTTCCTTATATAATAGTGTACTTTCTTCAGTAAAACTAACCTGCGCTTTTTTGATAAGATCTAGCTCTTCTATATCTAATTGTATTGCACTGAATGAATGTAATAAATATAAATCAGGTATTGCTCTTAAATGATGAAATAGAATATCCAATTTTTCATCATTATAGTCAAAGGGTAATGGGATACCACAGGAAACAATTTCATGAGATTTGTTTTTGAAACCTATTTTTTGATTATTGATTTCTATGATTTCTTGATCTCTATAAAATCCGAAAACTTCTGTTTCACTATTTGTTCTTCCTGCAACAATTAGTTCTAAGATTAATTTCAAACTAGTAACAGGGACAAATGCTGTTGGTTGATACACAAACGTAGTGTTAAAGAATGCAGATATATTAAAGAAGAAATCTCTGTATTTTAATAAGGCATCAGCTGCATTCTCTGCAGTTATTAAAAATTTAAAATAACACCCTATTTTACCTTTTTCATTGCGGTATATTTGAATGACTTGTACCCACGGAAAATATTGTAATACCTGAGAGAAATCTTTTACCCATGTTGTGTAAACACTATTATCTAAATCGGTAAGTATAGCATCCAATTTAAATGCAAACACTCCATGTACATAAGTTTTGTGTTCTACTATATGAAAATAAGGAGACTCTACTGCGCGCGACGTATAATCTTTTAAACTTTTAAGTTGTTGAGAAATATTTTCACGATGAGCCGCATCCGTAACCTGATTCATAAAAACCTGTACATCAAATACATCTTTATGAAAAACTTGTTCTGCGCCAAGAGCCAGGCATTCTTGCGCTATTGCATTTTCTTTAGAATCTGTAGAGCCTGTGAGTATAAAAACAGGTATCCAACCATATTTTTCTTTTAGTATTATTAAGCCTTCTTTTCCTTGAATTTTAGTGTCTGGGAAAGAAAGATCCAAGATAATGGCATCTATAGTACCATAATAATTATTAACTGTTTCAAGACCTTCTTCTACAGAAATTTCTGAAATGATGGAATAGTTATAATCATCTTCAAATATGGCTAATGCTGCCTCTATACTTGCTGCATTATCGTCTATATATAAAATGCATTTTTTTGAAAGGTTTAAGTCACTATTCATCTTTTAAGGCTAAGTATTGATTTTTTAATTGAGATAAAGTCTCTAAGTTAAAAGTTATTTGGTCTCGGTCAAAACTATTTAGATCAAATTCTTTTAAGATTATTAGTGTTTTATAAAGTGCCTTATGCTTTATCGAAAGCAAAGACCAATCTTTTGAGATTGAATCATAGTGTTCAAAGTAGCAAAGCAATTCAAAAACAACATAACTATCAAAAAACTCAACTTGCGTTTTATTAAATACAACTTTTACTTTTTCAAGCCTGTTTGGAAACTTAATGAGGTTACTTAATAGCGTATTTACAGGTAATATATATTTTGCTTGCAAATCGCTTGAACTACTATGATTTAGTACCGAAAGTTTATTTTTAATGAGTTTTCCCAAGAATTCAGCTTCATTTAATGGATTGACACCTAAAGCCATGTTTTTATCAAAATAGTATTCTATGAAAAATTGTAGCCAATTTAAATTTTCAATTTCGAGTGCTTCGCATATTGCAATTGGATTAAAGCAATCCAGCACTTCATTTTTTGATAATGTCGCTTTTGGAAATTCTTTTAATTTATTAGGCAAATGAATAAAGGTCACCTTGGGGCTACTTAGCAGCAAGATTAAGCCTCGCTTTTTCCATAATGAATTAGCCAAAAAACTACCAAATACAGGTTGTCTTTTTTTTAGTACAACATTATATACCGACTCAAAAGAATTTAAATTATTATCTGAGAATAAATAGTACAAGTTTTATCTAATTATTCAAAGATAGCTCTCTAATGAAAATTGAATTGCGAATAAGTTTACAGTTTTTATTCAAATCAAAGCTCTTATTGTGTCTAAAATTTTGTGTCTTAATTTTACTACCTCTTTCATTTAAAATTAATCTTCCATTTTCATCTTTGCTATAATCAGCTTTAAAATAGTCATTAGCCGATTTACCATTAGGGTAATGTAAAACGATATCTCTTTTACAAGTTATATCATTAGAAATAAATAATACCTTTTTATCGTTCTGCAAAAGATCTTTAATTAAAAACTTAAATACATTATCCGCATGAATAATAGTAGGGTTATTTCTTTGAATTAGTTCTTCATTTAATGCATTGGTTTTTCTTTTTGCAATTTCTTCACTACTAGCTGATGCTTGTTTTATTTTTAAGGAATAGTAAATATTATGCCTATCAAAATTATTTTCGATTGGTTCATATTCAGCTAAAAATTTTCTACTAATAGACGTATCAACTTCTTGATATAAATCTACAATTTTGCCAAGATTGAATAACTCTGACAGGAGTTCCGAACTATACCTGCTTACACGAGATAATTTTTTATTTTTTAATCCTTTATTTTTATGGGAATTTAAATAAACCTCTTTCATAACATCATCTATAACTACAATTTTTGCCGAACGTTCTTCCATTTTTAATATGGAATAGAAGTGTAAAATATAATCCTTTATATCTTTAGATGTATCACAAAAATAGTTTGAGTCAAATAATATGAAGTCATATTGATTAATATAATTCGGATTAATTTTCGGCAACAGATCATTTTTTACTCTGTAGTCAATCTCTTTAAAAACTAAACCTAATTCATCATTACTTAGTTTGACCAATAATTTCATCTTTTGGTACAAATCTAGTAAGGACTTTGAGGCATTAAAACCTCTATTGTCTACTCTTGGCTTAGTCCAGATGACATCTATATTGTAAGGCGATTTATTTAAAATATCATATGATTTAATTCTATCTGTTGCAGATGTTAACATGACAGGAATTGCAGGATTCCATTTTCTTATCATTTGTAATAAAACGGCACCTGATGTCTTTTCAATAGAAGTATTCTTTTCAAAATCGCCAAGTAATCTTAAATCTAAAAGTATAATATCTGGACTGTGATTTTTTATATCTTCAAAAGTAGCGCTATAATTTATTGTGTTTTCTCTATCACCAAGTGCTTCCGGTTTTACACCTGCTAATTGGTTACTGTCAATATTTAATAATTGTCTCATTAAATTAAACCAACCACGTCCATCTCCTTTGTCATCTACGTAAACAATTTTCTTGTTTGCTAATAATTTTGAGGTGGAGTTTCTTTTATTAATTAGTTTAGCTTGATACTCAAATACATTAAAATTTAAATCATACAGCATCTTTGCCTTTGAAAACTGTAAATTATTATGACCCAATTCTCCCTCACATCTTTTAAATACTTGCTGTAACAAATTTGCTAATATGTATATACCAAACTCATTAGAAAATGAATGAGAAATATCTGAAATTTTAAAATCTGGAGAAACAAAAGGTTTGTATTCTTTTATTAAAATTTCTTTATTCTTAATTACTTGGCTCTTTTTTAAAATATTTTCAAGTCGATCTAGTGTAAAAGGAATTTGAAGAAAGTAATTATCAGGTGCAAATAGGATATAATTTTCAGGGTTGTTTTGTAACAAGTATTCTCTTGTTACAAAACTTGTTGTAATAATTTTATTGCAATTATTTAAATGAACTCTTAGCCATTTTAATAAACTAACACCTTTAAAATCGCTATGATTATCCTTTTTCTGAAATTTATTCTCAGCGTTTAGAATTATTACATCTTCAGGTTCTAGTGCTAAAGTTTTAAATTCTTCAATAATTTCATAAAAACCTAAACTATTTATAATCTTTATTTGCTCCTGCAAAACCATAGACTGAACTAAATCGATAGAATTATTAACAACTATATATCTCATAAATACTAATTTAAATCAATTAACAAAGAATCTCTCAAATGCCTCAGTCTTGCCGTTTTTTCATCTTCCTTCGCATTATCCTTATCGTATTCTAACTCAAAATAGGGTTTTGCTAGTTCTTTTTCTTCTCCTTCAAACTCGTTTATTGTTAGAAGTGGCTTTCCTAGTAATTTGTAGAGTAGGGTTAGTTTTTGGTTTAAGTCGCTCGCATTTTTGTTTTCACCTTTTATTTCAGCTACCCAATTATTTAGTGCAGTTTCATTTGTAAGATAAAATGGTAGGTTTTGGTAATGCCTTGCTTGATTAGAACCTAACTCATGCATTCCATCAAACACCTTCTCGCTTCTATTTTCTTTAATCAAATCCGTTATTGCAGTAATGTCTTGCGACTGGTTAGAGTGCTGAACGATATAGAAATCACCTTTCTCGACTATTTCTTTCAGCAAAGGAATAATTACGTCAGAATTTTGTCTATTTAAAGTATTTGATTGACCATCATAAAGTATATATATATTGTGACTTCCAATCTCTTTTTTGTAACAAAAGGGTATTTCTTTATCCAGCAGTTTTAACCCTTGAATTAATCGTTTTACATCCAATTTTAATCCATGGATCCCAAGTTTACCTTTGTTTGTTATAAATACTAAATCCATATTATTATATTTTAGGTCGTGCTAAGTTACACAATTCGTTTAAGTTATATTTAAAGCGGTTATTAATCAGGTATTCTGATACAATACTAATGGTTAAAAAAGAAAAACCAGGAACCAAGTTTTCTTTTCTAGGTGCTCTGCCAGAAGTTAGAATAATATTTACATTTTTGAAATCTCCATTTAATAATCTATGCACCAACTTTTTCTTTTTTTTAGGACACTCTTTGTTTTTACCTTTGGCTGCCAACATCTTTTCGATAACACCAATGTGTATTATAAGCGTGTCTATGTTTTTGTATGTACGATTTTCTATTTCTGTTATTTTTTTTTCTTTGCTAACTTCTGTTTTAAGTTTTCCTCTTCTTAAACCTTTAATCCATTTAATAATATTTTTTTCTGTTTTTGAAAAATCAGAACTTGATAAATCTATCTGATCTCCTACTTTTAAGGGTATAAAACATCCAACGTTTTGCCAAATTTCTCTGTAACTAATGTCTGGTCTACCAACATTTTTTAATAGAGCATATCTGGTTTCAGCTTTTTCTTGAATGCGTTCGTCTAAAACAACTATATTATTTAGAAATGAGTCAAACATTTTAGCAACTGCAACAGGATTTGTAAAATTGTCTGGATACTCAATAAGATTTTTATTGTAAAATGGTTTTTCTTTATGTGTCAATATTTGATTAAAACATTTAGCACTTAACGTTTTATAATTTGTTCCATGGTCATTAAAATTGAACATCAAATTAACATAGTTATTTTCGGTGGGTTTATTTATTACTTCTTGATAATAACTTGGAGAATCTTCATAGATTAAGAGTAATTTTTTATCCTCCATTTTTGCTTCCACAATCTTCCTCAAAACCTCAGCTTTCAATAAATTGTAATTACCTTTTATTAAATTTTTAAACAGTCCTCCTTCTGTTTTATCAATCTCTAAAATATCAACTTTAAGTTTTCGTTTAGGTAAATAAATTTTAATATAATCGTTCACCCCTTTTAAATACTTTCCTGGGTGTTTAATTTCATCTAAATCACCAATTACAAGAAGTTGTTCATGTGGATAAATAATGTTAGAATCAAAATAGTCCACTTTATCATTCTTGGATTCTAACGCTTCCCTGTTACCTATCTTTTTTAAGTTTTCACTTTTTACTGCTAATATTGTAACTCCTTCTCTTTTTGCTTCTTGAAGTAGAGAATCATTTAATTCTTTGTACAACTTATTTGTTGTATCAATAATTAATAACTCTTTGGGCTTGGGAAGGTAAAAACGATAGCCCAATACATTTTCACGATATTTTAATTCTGCTTTAATCTTTTTCTTTTTCGTATCGCTTGCATTTTTCAATTTATTTAATCCTTTTTCATTAAAAGGATTTACAGCTCGCAGGATTCTTAAACTACCATCTTTGTTGCTTATTTTTTCTTTTAGCTCGTCTCTAGCTTCTCTCGAAAAAGCAAGCATATAATCCTCCGATTGAATTTCTTCGATAGGCAATTTTCTTAAATAAGCTGCACAGGCTTCCATTTCTATCATCCCTAGTGCTTCTGTTCTTAATTCATTGTCGTCATTAAGTATAGGCAGATTTATTTTTATATTCTGGTCTATTATTAGTTTTGTAAGCTTTGGGATTTCTCCGCAAACACAGATTTTGTCTGTTTTATTTTCGCATCCCTCAATAGATGAATAGGAAATAAAATCTCCGTAATATTTTTTCTTTTCTACATCATTTTTTTTATTTTCACAAATGATTTTTTCAGGAGTTAAATCGGCTATAACATCATCAAATACCGTAATTTGATAATAACTATTATCCAAAGTACTTTCTGTCACTCTTATTGTAAAAATAACTTTTTCAGGCAATTCCCCTTTTTCTTGCTCCTTACCGTTTTTCGTTTTAGTAGTTTTGGCCGCTATTTTAGAACCATGCTTAGCTGTGTTTCGGATAATATTTTCAAGAATTATATAGAATGCTTGTTGGCCAAGCACATCATTTGCTATTGCTATATTTATTTCTTCAAGTTTTGGATTTCCGAGTTGTATATCCAGTTTAAAAGTGAACTTGAAATTATCAATTCCACTAATCCTATCCAACAAAATGCGGTTATCGGTGAACCCTTGAAGTACTTCTTCGTTAAACTTTTTATTGGTTTGTATCACAGGAACTGTACTAGCAATTTCTGCTAACAATTCCTGACGTTCTTTCATGTAATTATTAAAAATAGCAATGCGCTTGTTAGAAAGTTCATGTCGAGCTAAAAGATTTCTTACATTTTTATTTTTATGAATGTTTAACCTACTTATTTTTTCCCATTTTTCAAAAAATGTTAGATTTTCCATTTTTTTAATCAAAGTAGCCTTTTCAACTTCAAACGCAGACTGCCAATTGTTAACGTCTCCTACTTTAATATTATCGTAATTTATAAATTGAGCATCTTTAAATTCTTGCAATACATTTGCCAAATCACTTTCTTGTGAAAACCTACTCAAAACGTGGGATCCTATATTATGAGATTGGTTTCTGGCCATGCATGAAGAAAGAGATGTCTTCAATGATTTTTGTCTTATATCGTTAAAAAATTGTTTATTACGTTTTGTGCTAATAGCCAAAACAAATAATTTCTTTAAGAAATGTTGAATAAATGTATAATCTGTAACTTTAGTAACTTGAATAGCATCCTTATCATATAGATTATAGAAGATAAATACCCTGTAACTTATTGATCCAATATCATTTTTATTTTTACCTTCAGATTCAGCGGAATTATAATGGTTAATGAAAGCACCAATACAATCATCTATTTTTTGATTTTTAAAGTGTTTTTCAAACTCTTCATAGTTATTGCTTGAATCTTTGAAAGCATTTGTCTGGGAATAGTTACTGAGTAGGGCTCCAACAAAAAGGTCATTCCTAAATGTTTTTATTCGCTCTTCTGAATTGCCTTTATTTTCAAAAAGAACTTCTTTAATTTCACAATTCTCTTTATTTAATACCATTCTAGCGCACATTCTAGTATTATCATCATATAGATACATTGCGGTTGGATAAATTCTTAAACTACTTTGCGGTTTTTTAGATGTATCTACTATTTGTGAGCAAATAATATCAGATAAGGCCACACGTAAAATAGAGGCTAGTGGGTTTTTTAAATCAATTGATTCTACGTGTTGATTTTGAGTTGTCTCTAAAGCAAACTCTTCGTAGAGCCTTGCTTCATTTTCATGAAGTAATTTAAGTTCGGTGGCACTATCCATGGTAATTTTAGTTTACATTAGTTCTTTATTTAAATCTGTCCACCAGCAATCCATTGTATTCATTACCGTATTAAAACCTTCTTCAAAAAGTATCCATTGTTCCTCTGTTTTAATATAGCTTGATAACATATTCATAAGTCGGTCTCTATGCTCAACTTCTATATCATTAATATGCCATTCAAAGAAATCCAAAAAAGTTTGAGAAACAGAAATGTTTTTATCTTTTGCTGCAGACAACACAAGTTCTCTAAGTAGAAACAATTCAGGTACGGCAGAAGATTCTAATGCGTAAACACCACCAGCTACAACCTCTGGTGTTTCGTGAGTCAACACTTTTTTAACACTTTCAATAAACACTTGCGTAGATTGACTTGGTTTTACACTATTTATATTTTCTTGAAAACTATCTTGTACAACTCGTCTTAAAACGGTGTAATGAGGCTGATTGTGTTTGGTTATTTTACCTATACCACCGCCCATTTCTTCATTTACATTTTGAAGAATCTCCTCCACAATTATATCCCAATTATGATAACTTAAGGAATACGCCGCACCTACTAACATTGAAATAATGTTTTTAGGAAATAATGAATACTGCTTTATAACCTCAAGCTTTTGGTTAAAAGAGATAGCGCTTATTTGAGAAAAAATTGGATTATTATTTCTACTAACAGAAATAAAATCATTCTTTAATTTTTTGTCTAATTTTTCCGAAATCAATTTCATTGTTTTCTATTTTTTGAATTAATTCTAAGGCTGTTTCTTTTGTTAAAGTGTCTTCGTCATTTACAAATTTACTTAAGAATTTTAGTGTTTCATCCGTGTTTGAATGTGCTAATGACGATATTAATAATAGCCAACCTTTATTATTAATATCTACAACACCATAATTCCCCTCGAATCTTGAATTTAAGATTTTTAATACTACTTCAGTATTTAGGGTTCCATCTAGCGTCAAATATCTTTTTTCGAAGGAAACAAATTCTTCAATATTATTGTATACTAAACTTTTAATGTCATTTTTAAGTATAGAATCAAGCTGTAAATTCGTTAATGAATGAATTAAATAATAGTTTAGGACTTCATTATTATTTTGCTTAAAGAGCAAATCAGTTAATTTGCTCTTTATTTCTTCTGACTCAATACTAGCGTGCAGTAATGAACCAACTATTATTTCTTCTTTTTCATCTGAATTTAAAAGCTTTAACGAGATATTTGTTTGAGTTTCTTTATCTAAAATCTCATATTGTTTTCGACATTCGTTCATTAAAAAAGTATTCCAAAAGTCTAATATTTTTAATTCAACATATTTATTATTAATGTTCTTGAAAATTTCCGAAATTTTCTTTTGATCGCTTAAACTATTAATTATATTTTCAATTTTTGAACGCAGACCTATAAACTCTGGGATATATCTTACTTTATTGTCTAATGCTGTGTTAATCTCTTCATCAATAACAATTTCATCAACTATAATACTTGGTGTTTTAGATAACACTACTACTTTATCTGATATAAAAATAGCCTCTTCTATATCGTGTGTTACAAAAATTATGGTCTTACCAAAATCATTTTTAATACGTTTGATAAGAAGTTGTAATTGCAATCTTGTTTGGTAATCTAATGCGCCAAAAGGCTCATCAAAAACAAGTATATCTGTATCTTGAAGAATAGCCCTACCTATCGCCACTCTTTGTTGCATTCCGCCAGATAATTGATTTGGATAATAATCTTCAAATCCATTTAAACCAATAGCCTCTATAATTTCACCAACGTTTAATGTATTGTTTGTGTTCCTTTTTTTTGCGACTAATATATTCTCTTTAACACTTAACCAAGGAAACGATGAGTAACCTTGATTTACTACTGCAATTCTATGTTCATTAAAATAAGTAGATTGGTCTTGATTATTTATTAAGATTTCACCTTTAAAGTTTTTATTTAGTCCAGCTATGCATCTTAACATTGTTGTTTTACCAGAGCCGCTTGGACCTAAAATAGAAGTTATTTCACTTTTTTTTATGACAAGGTTAATATCACTTAAAACTTTAAGCGTATCGAATTGAACATTTATATTTTTTAATTCAACCATTTATTGATAAAATTCTATTATCTGCAAAATTTCTTTATGACCATCCATCTCTACTTCTTTGTTAACAATGGCTTTATAACTTAATCCCAAGCTCAAAACTACGTTATCAAAAACCACTTTATTTCCAATAGTAGGGCTAAAACCTAATAATAATTTACCATTCTTGTTTAAAAATTTAAAACCTTCATTCAGATATTGCTGCAATAGTTTATATTCAGAATTAAATACAGCACTTTCTAATTCATCTAATTTGCCACTAATATGTGAGTCGTTTTTAGTGCTTTCTTCTATATAACAAAAAGGGATATTCCAAAAAATCACGTCAAATTTTTCATTTAAAATAGGCTCAAAAATACTTCCGAGTCTAATATCAACTTTATCTTCAAGGCTTAACTTTTCCATATTGACTAGAGCATTATTGTATGCAGATTTACTTACATCTGTTGCAACCACCTTATTGGCTTTATTCAAAGCCATTTTTATAGCAAAATAGCCAGTTCCTGTACCAATTTCTAAAACATCAAGTCCTTTAATATCTATCATATTTTCTGCAAAGAAATAAGAGTCCTCGAAATAAATGGGCGAAAAAACATTAGGATCCACTTGAATCTCTAAACCATTTAAATCAACAAAAAATTCTGAGGTATTAAGCTTCCTGCTTTTATCAAGTGTGTTTTTAATATTTAACAATTTTTGATTCATTCTAATTTATTACTTTATATTTAAAGAAAATTGGATATAGTTTCTTAAAGGCTAAATCTGTTAAATAGCCAACAAGTCCGATTGTTAAAATCCCAATATATACATCTGCGGTATTAGAAAAACGTTGGGCTTCTTTTATCATATGCCCAATTCCCTCTTGTGCTGCTACTAATTCTGC
Organism: Psychroflexus torquis ATCC 700755; assembly: GCF_000153485.2. Classification (NCBI taxonomy): domain Bacteria; kingdom Pseudomonadati; phylum Bacteroidota; class Flavobacteriia; order Flavobacteriales; family Flavobacteriaceae; genus Psychroflexus; species Psychroflexus torquis. The sequence goes on from NC_018721.1 coordinate 2,286,700, forward strand.
AATCACTAAATACGTCCAACAAATACCAATAGATATTCTACTATTATCATATATTTCTGGAAGTACAACCTTAAGCTTCATTTTGTACAAATCCCATTTGCTATAATTTAGAGAATAAGCTAAATCGAAATATTCTTTAGGGATGTTTTTTAAATTATCAATGACTAATAAAATAAATGGGAAAAATGTACCAATAAAAAGTAGTACTATTTTTGAAGTTTCATCTATTCCAAAGAATAAAATAGTCAAGGGTATTAAAGCCGGTACTGGCAAATACCTTATGTAATCAATATAGGGTTCGAAAATACTATTCAAAATTTTGGACTCAGACATTAAAAGTCCAAGTGGTATAGCGACTACAAATGCTAGTAAAAAAGAAAACCAAACTCTTCTAGTGGAAACATAAATATCAGTAGAAAATTCTTTTTCTCTAAATAAATAAATTAGTGAATCGTATAACTCATTAAAACTTGGAAGGAATAAATCACTAACAATATCTAATTCTGTCAATAAAAACCAAATAGTTAAAATAGCTAATAACGAAATGATGAAAAATCTTCTATGAAATATTCTTTTCAAACTCTTTTTTACTTGAACTTATTAATTATTTTGTCTGTAATTTTATCCTCAGGCCTAAAACGTCTTTTTGCAGAACCATTTTTTTCTAAGATATCACCTTCCATCTGGAAGATATCATAAACATTATTTTCAGTGTTTTTATCAAACATTTTTATGTTATCTGCCTTGTCATACCAACTTATTGAAGATTTAAAATCTTTCATTTCTGCAGCAGCAACCCCAAAGTTTTTGCCCATTATTTCGTATGCTTCATCTGGATTTTGATCAATGAAATCTAGTGCTGCAAACCATCCTTTCGCTATACGCTTTAGGACATCAGGATTTGTTTTCAACAACTCTTCTGACGAAAACAGTAAATCAGCAAGAAGTCCAGGTTCAGATTCACTAGAAATTAAAATTTTACTTCCTTTGTTAGCTTGCTTAGTTAAACTTAAAATTGGCTCATAAAGTCCTACGGCATCTACACTTCCAGAAGTAAAGGCTGCCCCAGCATCTTGCGTCGCAATATCCTTATGGTCAACATCATTTAATGTCATACCTTCTTTATAAAGCACATATTGTAAAAGAAAATAAGGTGGCAAACCAGGTTCTGCTGCTAATCTTTTCCCTTTTAAATCAGCAATTGTAGAAATTGATTCATTGACTAGAATACCATCAGCTCCGTGGGATTCATCAATTAACATAAAACCTATTCCTGGAACATCAGCTCCTTGGGTTGATTGAAAAATATCATAGGTTGATGCGTAAATATCAACTTGCCCACTCTGCATAGCTGATCTCATTTGACCTATATCCTCAATCCTTATTAATTTAACATCCAGGTTTTCAAATAAGCCTTTTTCTTGAGCTACGTATAAAGGACCATAACCAGGGAAAGTTACCATTGCTATAGTTATTTCCTTATTTCCTTTTTCTTTAGCCTCATTTTTACAACTAGTTGTAAAAACTAATAACACCAATAACATTGCACTTAAATATCTCATCGTTTTTTTTAATTGTGTCACAAATAACTATAATAGTTAGTTTTCCCTAGTTTTCCTTTAATTATTTTACTTGTTTTTACTTTTCTATCGTGACAAAAAAATAACAGGAAAGAGGATTCTACAACTTTTTAAAAATCAAATACACTTAATTTTAAAATTAGTGATTCTTCGTAATATTTTTCTAAATCCTTCGGAAACATTAATTCAACTTCTTCATCTGGTATAGTTTTTATGTTATCTATTGAAGAAGATATTAGTTTTTGATTTAATGTATAAAAGACACCTCTATGTGTTATTGATAAGGCAAGATTTAATCCAGGTTTATAATTTTGAAGATTTTTATCTATCGACATTAAGTTGACTTCTTTCAAACCGTACGGTATCCTTTTAATTTTCATTATTGTATGGAGTCTATCCATAAAAGGATAATATGAATCTTGGTGTAATCTAGAAAATCCCCAAATAATATGATCACATTCCCCAATGGTTTCAAAACTCATAATAATTTCTTTTTTCATTCTTTTTACAAAAAAGTTTTTACATTTTATTCTGATATTTTCTTCTTCGCTATGCATTCCCAAAAAAACACTAGCATCAATAAATTCATTCATATTTTATTTTTTAACTTGTATTCAAGAGGTTTAATCAAAATCCCCATCTGTTTTTCCTTGATATTTAAAAACCTCTTGTAGCTAATTCTACTTTTTTTAATAGGTTTACTAAAATTAAGCATACTCATACTATTAATCACTAAGTCATAGTAATTAAAGCTATTCTAAAGACTTTACAAACCCTAAAATAAGGTCATATATCCTGTTTTGCATTTCGTTATGAGTGATTTGCATTTCGTTGTATAAATGTACCTCTAGTTCAATTGCGTCTATTACAGTACAGCTCTTGTTAATGGCACTTTGTCTTTACAAGACTTATAATTTTTAGCAAAATAAATGATGTTTTCTGTTTTTGTTAAATCCATTGGTTTACTTATTTTTAGCTTACGGAAATTTAGTTAGTACTTCGCTTTTTCTCAAAATAACTGTCTCTCGTAACTTTAAGCTTTGCCACTAATCGATTATATAATTTACCTGAGCTAAACCTTAGTGCTAGCATTCTTTTAGTAGCAGCATCATAAAAAGCGAAGGTGTTTTCATACTGCATTAAATCAATTTTGTTGCAGCAGTTAATAGCTTCCTCTTCATTTTTTTGATCTATAGTTTCCATAAGTCTATCAAATATCAATTGCTGATTGTCCCGATTCTTTAGGTCAGACTCCTTGATTACTCTAAATAATACCACAGTTGCGTCATCGTCTAGCCGCTGATGCACATCTTTGGTAAGCTGTCTAAAAAAATTATCGTAGTACAAGGTTTTATGCATTTTTGTAAAAGAAACTCTCTTTTCAGGAACTTAACTGTAAAAGTCATTTGAGGCTAGTAAAAAAGACATGGTCTCCTTTACTTCTAAACTTTTAACCTTAAAATGTAAAGGTCTTGCTCCAATTACATTTGTAACCTTTAGCTATTACAATGATACCACCTTGTATAATAGGAGGGCCATCTTGTTTTCTACGTATCACTGCTTTTATTTGGTCTTGGGTTAGTAAGGTAGTTTCAGGGTTTGTAATACTATACAGTCTAGAATCTCCTATACTGGTATAATACATTTTTGAATTTTCCTTATCTAGCACTACTGCTACAAAAGTGGATTTCATCTCACGGTAATATCCAGTTTCAGACAGTATGTGTTCATTTACTTGTGTTATAGTTTCGGTTATTTGTTTTGGAATTTTGCCATTACACGCATTACCTAGTTTATGCTCAGCAAAGGTTTCAATAAAACATTTTACAAAAAATGCAACAGCAGTACGAGAAGCTTTATAATCGCCAACACCAACACCAACACCAACACCATCAGCTAGAATAAATAGCGTTATGTTTTCTTCTTTTAAGTCGAAGACCTCTCACTAGTCCCCGTTTCTAGTTTTACTAACCAATTTATTTGAAGAGGTAGTCTAATACCAAATATGTTTTGTATTGCCGTATATTTTTCGTATATTTATGAATGGGAAGAAAAGCAATTTTAGAGATCAAGGAATCAGATTCGGAGCTAAACAAACTCTTGTTAAAACAGAAAACCTTAAAAGCAGAAAAACGTTTAAAGAGTTTGCTAGCCATTAAGTCTGGCAAATTTGAAACCCGACAAGAATTAGCTGATTTTTTAGGGATTCATATCAGAACCCTAGAAAGGTGGATTGTGAACTACAATGCTGGTGGGGTTGAGATGATGTTAACTGATAAGCCTAAAAATAAAACGTCTAAAATTATTACACCACAAATACATAAGGGTTTATCCCAAAGAGTACATGACCCAAATAATCCTTTTTTGGGATACTGGGATGCTCAAAATTGGGTAGAACAAGAGTATGGCGTAGTTGTTAAGTACCAACGGATCCGTGAGTATTTGATTCAACATTTTAAAACAAAACCCAAGACTCCTAGGAAATCTCACTACAAAAAAGATGTAGAGGCTGAAAAAGCTTTTTTAAAAACTCCCTAATACGCTAGATAACATTAGAATTAGTCTTAATAAAGATAGTTACGACTCTGTTAATTTATACTTTCAAGATGAAGCTCGATTTGGAATGATGAATCATCTTGGAAAATACATAACTGCTAGCGGTGTAAAGCCAATAGTGACCTATCAACAGATTTATAAAACGACCTATCTATATGGTAGTTACTCTCCAATAAACGGAGACTCTTTTGTTTGGGAAATAAATGGTGTAAGTACTAACATATTTCAAGCCTATCTGCGGGAATTTTCAACACATAATCCAAAGGAATATAAAATTGTAGTGATTGATAATGCAGGGTTTCATTCTACAAAAAATATAGAGGTGCCACAAAATATAGTCTTGTTAAGAATACCCCCATACAATCCTGAACTAAACCCATGCGAACAAGTATGGCAATACATTAAAAATCGATTTAAGAATCAAAGATTCGAATCGATGAAAAGTTTAAAAGAATGGCTAAGCGAAATGGTCTGCGAAATGAAACCTGAAACCATTAAATCTATAACAGGAAACCATCATTTTCTAAAGGCTTTTAATACGGCATTTAATAACTAAATTGGTATAAGTTACTTGCATAGTTTTTATTTAATAGATTATATTTTTTATAATTTAATTATACGTGTCTTCTAACTCTTTTTTAAATGAAGCAATCTTTTTTGGGTCTTCTTTAAGCAAGAGGAGGATTTCTTCATCATTCAATTTTGGGTAAGATTTTCGGTAATAAGGCAGCATTGCTTTGCATAACAAAACATTTAAAAAGGATTGATCTGCGTTTTCAATTTTTGTAGGTGAATCAAAAACTTTATTGTACTCAAAGCCTAGATTAATTTCTTGCAACACAACCCTGCTACCTAGGAATATACCCAACAGAAGTTGTACGTGAACATGCTTTTTCAAATCAAATGATATTTTAAGCGTTACATCTTCTGTAATAATAAACAGAGCAACGATGTCTTTTAGTTTAAACAAACGAGTGGTAGCTTTTATACTGGTTTTGTTACTGATAAAAAATTGCCTAACCTTTTTATTGTCACGTTTATCTTCACTTAAAAGCTTGATTAAAGGGACTGCAATTCCGTCAGATTTAGCCCTGTAATCTATAGCATCATTTTCAATAATGCATCCTGTAGAGAAAGTAAGTTGTTTTATTGATTTTAGATGTTTCAAGAAATTTTTTATCATATTCTTTGTGGTTTTAGATTTAAAATCGGGCCAGCTTCGGGAAGTATTATTTCAACTTCCCATATTGACCATGGCCAGTGCCAACTATTCTATTTAACCAATATTTTTAAGGTTCAAATTAGTTATAAATTCGTTAATAATTATCATTGTTCTGTTATAGAACTCATTGTGTGATATTTCTTGTCTTTTTAGGATGGTATTATCGTTATTAATTTTTGAATAGATAGTTTCTGGTAATGAAACTAGGGCCTTGTAATGGTCATAGTTTTTTGCAAATTCGACTATATCTTCAGGTTTTGTTAAGTCTAGTTTTCCTCCGTTATATTTAGGTCTAGTATTCTCTAATTTTGCAATAAACTCTTTTTTAAAAATAGTGTTTTTTTTGAGTTCCTTAATTATATCAAAATCACTTAAATCTGAAAACGAGTTTTTATGTTGAAATAAAACACCTCATAAATCAGAAAGTCAAAAAAGTTCTCTTTTGCATTTTCAATAAATGTTGGAAGTTCTAAATAAACAGTAGAGTTTGTATTCTTAAAATTGAAAAACGCACCTCTATGAATAAAAATCCTTAAAAAACTGATTAAATCTTGTTCTGTAAAAGAGAAGTTAATATTAAATTTTAAAGGCGTACTAAAAATCAAAATATTTATACTGCGTTTATATTTAAACAACCTCAATTCTTCTATTGGGTAAGCTATTTTAGATTCAAAAAACGGTTTTATGTCTTTTGCATCCTCATAAGATTCAAGCTGAAGTCTTGGCAATTTATTTGGTGTTAATTGACATAGCTGATTTTCTTGATTTTGAACTATATGACAAGACATATTCAATCTAAACTCTTGATAATAAAATAAAGGTTTCTGCATTAGTTTACTTATTTTTTAGAAGTGATTTTATTTTTAAAACTGGGCTGGCTTCGGGAAGTCTTATTTCAACTTCCCATATTGACCGTGGTCAATGCCAACTATTCTATTTAACTAATCTCCCATTGTATCAAGTTTTAAGGTTAGACTTCTTTTAAGCTGGCGCTAAAGTCTAACACTTTTAGGATTCCCGAGTTTTCCCACTGTTTAAAGATTTAGTTTCATGCGTGTCAACTCATCATCGTAACCCATATAATAGGTATTAATCACCTCTTGGAATACTGATTCTTGTGGTGCAGCAAGTTTAAATAAAGTCATACACGATTTCAGTTTAAGATAATCTGGTGTTCCAAATATTTCGAACGCGGTTTTTCCTTTAACTTCTAATAAAGCTTGAGTTATTTCATATAATCGCGATCCTAATATGGGATGCTTCAAGAAATCTCGAGCTTCTTCTAAAGAGCTAATTCCATAGTAATAAGAAGTTGTCGTTTTTCCGATGCCTTTAAGTTGTGGAAAAATGTACCACATCCAATGCGACTGCTTTTTGCCATTCTTCACTTCGGCTAAAGCCATACCAAACATTCTATTGCTTGGTTCTAAAAAACGATCAACACTATTTTTCACTCCATAAAAACATAAAAAAATAATCTGAAATTATAGGATGTTCGTGAATCCTGCTAAAGTTAAGATTATTTTTTAAATTTTATTAACATTAAAACAATTACATAAGATCGTTACATAAATCCAAGTGGATTCCTTTTAATTTTTCACTTCATTTTCCAAATGAAAATAGCTGACGTTTACCTTTCAAAGGGGACAGGATAAAATAGGGGTAACTAATCAGTACTAAGTTTCGGATGGTTATTTTAGGAAGTCCTTAGGTTATTAACATTTTTAATTGTCTTATTAACAAGATTTTGTTTCTGTTTTTTTTCAAATTGGAAAAACATTGATTTTATCCATATCAGTTAACAACTTCTTTTGTTTTCTTGATAACTCGTGGTTTTTTACACCGCTATTTTAGCTGTATTGTAGGTACTTTGAATAAAACTGTTTTTTGTCAATAAAGCCAACATATCAAGAGTTGTATGCGACGTTTACTTCTCTCGCTAGACAAGTAAATGAACTTGAAGGCTTGGCAAATCAGAACCAAGCATTGATCCAAGAGAATCAAGGATTAATTAAAGAGAACCGAGGTATCATAAAGCAAAATCAGCTACTGTTAAAAGAGAATAGACAGTTAAAGGATAAATTATTTACCTACGAAAATCCAAAAAACAGTCGCAACAGCTCTATGCCTCCTTCAAAGGATGAAAACCATCCTAAACCAAATCAAAGTTTGCGCAAATCATCTGATCGAAAAGTAGGCGGTCAAAAAGGACGAAAAGGCAAAACTTTAGAGATGACAGCTCATCCCGATGAGATTATAGAATTAGTACCCGATTATTGTACTTCTTGTGGAAACGCATTACAAGACTTTTCTCCACAGAAAGAACAATCCCGTCAAATAGTTGATATTCCGCCTATCAAGGCTGTTTTTAAAGAATATCAAACTTTTAGTAAAATTTGTAATTGTGGATGTACATCTACCGCAGACTTTCCATCTGGAGTAAACACTTCTATTAGCTATGGCGAAAATATAGAAGGACTTGTCGCTTATTTTCATGCGCGTCAATTCTTGCCTTTTGCAAGAATGCAAGAAGTCTTTAACGCTGTTTTTAACATCCATATTAGTGAAGGTGGAATTCATTGTTTGTTAAATCGTTTTTCCGATAAAACAAAACCAATTTATGAAATTATAAAACAAAGGGTCTGCAATAGTACAGTTATTGGTGCAGATGAAACAGGGGTGAAAGTAAACAGAAGCAAACACTGGTTTTGGACTTGGCAAACCCCTAATCTAACCTATATTACGCATTCAAGAAACAGAAAAGGCGAAACGGTAACAACTCATTTTCCAAATGGATTTCCCAATAGTACACTAGTACATGATGGATGGAAACCACACCTAAACACGTTTGCTAAAAATCATCAAAGTTGTTTGCCTCACTTGCAGCGCAGATTAAATTACTTGAATCTAAAATATAAATCTGCTACTTGGGGTCTTGATTTTTCTAAACTTCTCTATGATGCTTTAGAACTTAAAAAAACACTGCCATTTCAAAATAAAGAGTACACCATTGAGCGCGCAAAAATAATTCAAAAACTCCAATGCTTATTAGAAAAACCGCCTGATAAAACTCATAAAGAACTCTTTAGCTTTTATAAACGGATGCGGCGTGAAAGACAGCATTTATTCACCTTTCTTTTCCTAGAAAATGTGCCAGCAGACAATAATGCCTCTGAAAGAGCTATTAGAAATGTAAAGGTAAAACAAAAAATATCTGGTCAATTTAAAATTGAACAAGCCGCACAAAATTTTGCGCAAATACGATCTGTCATAGACACCATAATTAAAAATGGGCTAAATGTCTTGGATGAATTAGCGCTTATCGCTAAATTTGAGTTTCAACGGGTAGACTGATTAGTTACAAATAGGGTTAATTTGTAATCGTTGTTAAGCAATGTGTCACTTCTGGCTTAAGAACAAATGGAGTCATCAGTTTAAAACCTGTCAATCGAAGCAGTCGGTGCGTAGAGGAATGATAATGCAAAGTCCAAAGTTATCGTTTATGACAAGGTACAAGACCATATTCCTTTTGAGCATTACTAAGAAAAGCTTTTCATCTAAAAAGATGCCACGACTACTGGGCTTAAAACGATATGAACCATCATGGGCATTGGTTCGTAAACTTCGTAAAGCTATGGGAAAACGAGATGACCGCTCAACTTTAAAGGGAATGATGGAGATAGATTGAGGATGCTCTAAGGCTGGTGCCTCAAAATTAGCACATCAACACATAAGGGTACTCCATAAGAATGCGGAAGTACTCTTTCAGGTTAGCTTGTAGCTGCCTTAAACATTAATAATAATCAGATAAAGAGAAATATCGCTTAATTATTAACACAGGATCTATCGGAACTCCGCCCGTACAACAAAAGCTTCTCTCAACTGGGAAGCCTTTTTATTTCCAATATTTAGTTGTAAAAAAGATGAGATCTGAAGCCGGTCTAGCTTTTCTAAGGCTTAATTCTCAGCTGTTATTCCGACAGAGAAGCCCTTTGCTTTGACGAGGAATCTTTCGTCTTTGGATAAAAAGTGTCCTCAGTCGCTTGTCAGCTCTTTTAGAATGACAGACGAGAAGTTAATCTGCCAAACGCACTGGAAAAGGCAAGTCTTGGAGTTGATGCTTAGAAAGATGTAAGTTCTATTTTTAGGATATTTAAATCTGGAAAAGAAACCAAAAGAATTAATAAACAGTTTAGGCTTGAGGATTTTGAAGTTTTATTTCTGAAAGACAAAACCTTTGACGAAAGATTTTTGACTGAAGAGCTTCAGATTTCAATTGAGAATCGTGAATCGCTTTACGAGTACTTGGCAAACAAACAATTGGACTCCTATTATCTTGAAACCTCCAATAGACTTCATCTAATCGACAGGCTACATAAGTTCGCTGAGCAATACAAAGAAATTATCTTCTGATCTTGAAGACTGATTGCAGCTCATAAATTTGTAAAATAATTATACTCATAAATCCGAATTATCAAATCACGTAGGGATTTAATTCATTCAGTATAAGACTCAAAGTTTAGACTTTATCAAAGTTTATTTTTTTTTCATAAAAAAAGCCTAATGTTTGTAAATAATTACTTAAATTTAATTTTTAAATGAGTCTTATGAAATTAATTTGTGTTTTGATGTGCTTGTGTTTTAGTTTTAGCTATGCTATTGCCGACCCTACGAATCCTAAAAAAATTAAAGTAGTTATCGACGCTGGACACGGTGGGAAAGATGGTGGTGCTCAACTCAATTCTATTTTAGAAAAGCAAATTGTTGCTGATGTTTCCTTACAACTCAAAGCTTTGTGTTCTGATAAAAATATTGAAATCATTTTATTGAGAACCGAAGATGAGTTCATTTCCCTTCAAGATAGAGTGTCACGGATAAAAACTCTATCTCCAGATTTAGTTATTTCTTTACACGCTAATTACTCTCAAGATAGAGACCGAAATGGTGTAGAGGTTTTTGTAGCGGATAATAATTTCACAGTCAGGTCTTCCTATTTTGGAACTAAGATTTTAGAATCTTTCAAGCAAAAAGACTTTCAGACTGCAACGCTTCAATCGGCAAATTTCTATTTATTAAAAAATGTAGACTGCCCTGCGGTGACCATTGAACTTGGCTTTCTATCCAATGCGGAGGACATGAAATATCTAAACTCAGAATTTGGCCAGAAATTCTTAGCCAAACAAATTGTTTCTTCTTTAAATTAATAGCCTTTAGGTCAAAGACAAATAGAGTCATTATTCTTTTAGTGAAGTTTAAGTTTTAGTCTATTTTTGCAAGAAAATAAATCGATTGACTATCTTAAAAACAGACGTTGCTATAATTGGTGGAGGTGCTGCAGGTTTTTTTGCCGCTATTAATAGTGCAGAATTAAATCCAGCGTTAAATATCATCATTATAGAAAAAGGTAAGAATGTTCTAAATAAGGTTAAGATTTCTGGAGGAGGCCGCTGCAATGTGACCCATGCAGAATTTGAACCTAAAGAACTCTCCAAAAATTATCCTCGCGGACAAAAAGAACTACTAGGCCCTTTTCATCAATTCATGACTGGAGATATGATGTCTTGGTTGGAAGAAAAAGGGGTGAGTTTAAAGATTGAAAGTGACAACAGAGTCTTTCCTATTTCTGATTCTTCCCAAACGGTTATAGATTGCTTTCAAAGAGAAGTGGACACTTATGGTATCGAAGTCAAAACACAAACAGGAATAGAGGAGATCAACCCAATCGATAACCAAGACTACTTCTGGGAGTTAAAGAGTTCTAAAGCAATTTTTCACACAAAACAGCTTATTATCGCTTCGGGGAGTAGTCCGAAAATGTGGAAACTCGTCCAAGCCTTAGGGCATAAAATTATAGATCCTGTTCCCTCTTTATTTACATTTAATATTACGGACTCACGAATAGAGGGTTTGTCTGGGATAAGTGTGAATGCCGAAGTAGAAGTATTTACAACAAAAGATAGGGGAGTTACTAAGCAAAGATTAAAAACTTTACACTCTTCGGGTCCGTTGCTCATTACTCATTGGGGGATGAGTGGTCCTTGCATTTTAAAGCTTTCTTCAAGAGGTGCTAGAATTTTTAATGAGTTGAGCCATCAATTTCAATTGAAAGTAAATTGGCTCCCCGATCACAACATAGAGTCTTTGAAATCTTATTTTGAAGATCTTAAAACCTCGCACCCCAAGCAACTTGTTTACTCTGCTGCTATAGAGAGTTTGCCTAAGCGACTTTGGAAGAGTTTGCTAAAGTATATCGATATAGACAAAGATTTAAATTGGTCTGATATTAACAAAGCTCAGCTTCAAAGTCTTGCTGAAGTGGTGTGTGAAAGCGAATTGCATGTCAACGGGAAAAGTACATTTAAAGATGAATTTGTCACTGCTGGAGGAGTAGACTTAAAAGAAATTGATTTTAAAACTTTTAGGAGTAAACTCCACGATCATCTCTTTTTTGCAGGAGAAGTCCTGAACATAGATGCTGTGACAGGAGGTTTTAATTTCCAAAGTGCTTGGACTAGTGCCTATATCTGTTCTCAAGAAGTGAGCAAATCATTTGAATGTTAAATTTCTGTTTATCTAAAATAACTTTTAGGTATTTCAAGTTATATTGAAACTGTAAACCATAAAAAATTAGCACAATGAAAAAGAAAATTTTTATTTGCGGAGCTTTATCAATGACTTTATTAAGCACAAGTTGTTTAGGCTCTTTTAGTGCGTTTAATTCTTTAAGAAATTGGAACGACGGAGTCACCGACAATAAATTTCTGGACAGTTTAATTTTTTGGGCTCTCGTCCCTATTTATGGATTATTTATTTCAGGGGATGTTTTATTCTTCAATGTTCTAGAATTCTGGACAGGCGATAATCCAATTGCAATGGCAAAAGGTGAAAAAGAAATACAATACGCCAAAGTTAATGGACAAGATATAAAAATGACAGCCACTCAGAATCATTTTTCCATTGAAGTGTTTTCTGGAGAAAATAAAGGTAAAACTTTAGAAATGGTGTTTACCCCAGAAAATAAATCATGGAATTCAATCAATGAGGGTGGTGAGCTGATTAAATTGGCATCTATAAAGGATGGATTCTATATGGTGCATACTCCCAATGGTGAATCTATACAAATAGATCCAAATGCTTCCAAAGAACAAAATTTAACTTTGCTTCAGGGGAAAGTAGCAGACTATAAAACCTCTATGTGAGTGGAGGCTAAATAATTAGTTTTATAGTGATTTCAAAAACTGATTCTAAAATGTCAGTTTTTTTATTTAAAAAAATTAACAAGCGTTAGTTTTATTTAAGAAAGTTTTTAATTAAGTTGCTAAGAAATTAATAAAAAAACAACATGAAATCAAAATTACTCCTATTCTTATTGGTTTTCAGTTCGGTATCCTTAGTGAGCGCTCAGACTGAAATCGATATTGTAAAGAACTATTTAGAACAAAAAAAATCTGAGAATTTGTTACTTACAGATGATTTCTCCGACTTAATTCTTGCTTCACAGCATTTTTCTAAAAGTACAAATGCTGATATTATTTATGCTCAGCAAACCTATTCTGGAATTCCTATTCATAATGCAATAGGAAATTTTGTATTAAGAAATAGTTCGGTTAAATATGCTAAATACGATTATGAAGTTGATTTGGCTTCTAGAATTTCAACTCAATCTCCTGTATTAACTCCAGAGCAAGCTCTAAATGCTGCTTCTACTCTATTAGGTATTGGTAACCCTACCAATATTTCAATTGTTGGGTCTAAATCTTCAAATAACCTAATCTTATCTAAATCTGGAGTTTCGATTGATGATATTCCTGTTCAGCTTGTTTATTACAAATCTGAAAGTGGCGTATTAAATCTAGCTTGGGATTTATCAATTCACATGATAGATGGTTCACATTGGTGGAGCGTTAGAGTTGATGCATCAAATGGTAGAATTTTAGATAAAATGGATTGGATTGTAAATTGTAATTTCGATCACTCTACTATTGTGGGCAGAACATTCAGACCACCTTTCCAAATCCAAGAGACTACAGGGGCAAATCTTTTACAAGACGGTGCCGTTTACAATGTATATCCTTATCCTGTTGAATCTCCTATTCACGGTGATAGAGCGATAGTAACAGATCCTTCAGACAATGAGTTTTCACCCTTTGGATGGCATGATACAAATGGAGAAGTAGGTCCAGACCACACCATTACTAGAGGTAACAACGTCCATGCTTATGAAGATAGAGGTGCTGTGAATGTTCCAGGATATTCGCCTGATGGTGGGGATGATTTAAATTTTGATTTTCCTTTAGATTTTAATCAACCACCACAATTAAACGAGGATGCAGCCATAACAAACCTATTTTACTGGAATAACATTATCCATGATATGTGGTCTTATTATGGATTTGATGAAGCTTCAGGAAATTTTCAACAAACGAACTACACGGCTCAAGCTTTTGGAAACGATTACGTAAGAGCTGAAGCTCAAGATGGAGGAGGGCTTAACAATGCTAATTTTGGAACCCCACCAGATGGGTCTAGACCAAGAATGCAAATGTTTTTATGGTCATCTTCAGGTCCGCCAGAGGCACCGCTTACTGTTGAAACTCCAGAAAGTCTTGCAGGGGATTACGACGGTGTACCAGCGGGTTTTGGTCCTGCATTAACCTCAGAAGCGATCATAGCTAACTTTGCATTGGCTAAAGACGAGGAAATAGACCCCGATGAAAATGATATTTGTCAACCTATAACAAACCCTAGTGAGTTAGATCAAAAAATTGTAATTATAAGAAGAGGAGATTGTACTTTCGTTAGTAAAATTTTACTAGCTCAAGAAGCAGGTGCCTTAGCTGTTATAATGGTGAATAATGTTCCTGGAGCACCTATAACAATGGGTGGAGAAGATACAGGAGATATTGTGATTCCCTCTATAATGGTAAATCAAGCTGACGGAGAGGCTATTATAGATGCGTTAATTGCAGAAGAAAATGTCTCAGGCTTTTTGGTCAACAGTGGTCCATATCAAATAGACGGTGATTTTGATAATGGTATTATAGCTCATGAGTATGGTCATGGTATTTCTAACCGTTTAACTGCTGGTGCACAAAATGCAAGTTGTTTAGGCAACGAAGAGCAAATGGGTGAAGGTTGGAGCGACTGGTTAGGTTTAATGATGACCATTTCAGCTGATGATATTGCTACCGAAGGAAGAGGAATTGGGACTTACGCTATTAATCAAGAAATAACAGGTTTAGGAATCAGACCTTTTAGATATAGTACAAACTTTTCTGTAAATCCTGCTACTTATGATTACACAAATAGACCTAGTATAAGCAGACCTCATGGAATTGGTTTCGTTTGGGCAACTATGCTTTGGGATTTGAACTGGGCTTTAATTGATCAATATGGTTTTGATTCTGACTTATATAACGGAACTGGTGGTAATAATTTTAATATGCAACTTGTTATCGATGGAATGAAATTACAGGGCTGTTCTCCTGGATTTATTGATGGTCGAGATGCTATTTTAGAAGCTGATATTTTAGCTAACGATGGCGTCAATCAATGCTTAATTTGGGAAGTTTTTGCTAAAAGAGGTTTAGGATGGAGCGCTGAACAAGGGAGTTCTGGGAGTAGATCCGATCAAACAGAGGCTTTTGATCTTCCACCAAATGAAGATTTAAATTGTGCGCTTTCCAGCGATGGTTTTGGAGCAGAAACCTTTGGAATCTATCCAAATCCAGCTAAAGATTATTTTAACTTAAGTTTGACCAATACGGATCTTTCAAACTCCAAAGTTGATATCTATGATTTAAACGGTAAATTGGTTCTTTCAAAAATGTCAGATAGCAATCAACGTGTGGATGTTCAACAACTTAATTCTGGAATGTATGTTGTTTTAGTTGAATCTGGAAGTAAAACTTTTACTCAAAAACTTCTAGTTCAATAAGAGTACTTAGTATATATCTTTAAGACCAAAGCCGGAAGGCTTTGGTCTTTTTGCTTTGTTTACATTTGCAAAAAATAGTTTCTTATGCTTAAAGTGAACAACCTAAGTTATTTTCACGGGAATGGTCAAGGTGCTTCAGAAATCAACTTTGAATTGACTAGAGGCGATCACTTAGCCTTAATCGGAGAAAGTGGTTGTGGTAAAAGCACCCTTATTAAAGCTATCTATGGACTTTTTGATTTAGATGAAGGTTCAATTTATTGGAAAAATGATCGAGTTTTAGGCCCCTCTTATAATTTGGTTCTTGGGTTTCCAAGCTTCAAACATCTGTCACAAGAGTTCGATTTAATGCCGTTTACAACTTCAGAAGAGAATATTCAAAAATACTTATCAAGAGAAACTCCACAAGAAAATAAGAAAAGGAGCGATGAACTTGTTGCTCTTTTTGATCTTCAAGATGTCAAAGACCAGAAAGTAAAAACACTGAGTGGTGGACAAAAACAAAGAGTAGCAATTGCTCAAGTTCTAGCTAAACCACCAGAAGTTGTCCTGTTGGATGAGCCTTTTAGCCATATAGATCAATTTTTGAAACATCAATTGAGACGGCGTTTATTTCAATTTTTGAAAAAAGAAAAGATCACTTGTATTTTTGCGACCCATGATGCAGATGATGTCTTGCCATTTTCAGATTATACCATGGTCCTTAAAAATGGAAAACCCATAGACTTTCGCCATACCACCGAGGTGTATTCCAAGCCTAAGAACTTTTATTGCGCTTCTCTTTTTGGAGATGTCAACCTTTTGAATTCAAAAGAGTTTGGTTTCGAGTCTACGACACCAGAAATCATCATTTACCCTCATGAGATTAACATTAGCCAAAAGGGAGATTTTCAGGCTGAAGTAAAATCGATGTTTTTTAAAGGCTCAAATTATTTGGTAGAGATGAAGTATAAAACTAAAAGCATTTTTGCTGTTTCAGAATCGAATTTAGAAAAAGGATCAAAAGTCAACTTTCAATTTAATCAAAAACGCATTTATAGTCGGCTTAATTAAAAATCCTCAAGACTCCGCCACTTTCTGTAATTCTATAGGCAAATAGGGGATATCTTAACTCTTCTTCAAGAGATTGACCTGTTACCAAGCTATAACTATTGCCAGGGTCGTTACATCTTGATGAGGCATTAAGACCTTCGATGATAAGTCTTGAACAATCTTCGGGTACTAAGTTTGGGTCTGCTGCATCCCAAGCCAAATAACTACTTCCTGAATTAACAACGATAAGCCCTAAATTACCTTGTCCTGGAATATAAACTGAATTACCACTAAAGTTGAGATTGTTAAATTGAGGAAGACTTAAATTGACCTCATAATTTACATTTATGTTGAGTAAATTGGGATTTCGTCTTTGGTTATCGTCACTTTCGCAACTTGTTAAAAGGATAAATCCTATTAAAAATAAAACAGCTTTCATATTAATTTTTTGTGCCTTATGGCTTTGATTGTACAAAAATATTATATTTGTAGTATAGGATCTCGAAATATTCGGGATTCTTTTTTTGTTATATATAAACGTAGGAATTATGAGTAAAGTATCGTACTATACAGAAGAAGGATTGAAAAAGTTGAGAGCTGAGTTTGAACAACTTAGAGATGTCGAGCGTCCAAAAGCTTCACAAGATATAGCTGATGCAAGGGATAAAGGTGATCTAAGTGAAAATGCTGAATATGACGCCGCAAAAGAAGCTCAGGGTATGCTTGAGATGAGACTAGCAAAGCTTGAACAAGTCGTGGCTAACGCAAGGGTGATTGATGAGTCTCAATTGGATACTTCAAAAGTGTTGATCCATAGTAAAGTGAGGTTGAAAAATGTGAAGATGAATCAGGAAATGACCTATAAACTGGTAGCTCAAAGCGAAGCCGATTTAAAAGCGGGAAAAATTTCTGTAGACTCTCCAATTGGTAAGGGTTTACTTGGAAAAGAGGCGGGAGATACCGCTGAAATTGAAGTGCCTAGTGGGAAGATTACTTTTGAAATTCTTGAGGTCTCAAGAGATTAATAAATAGTAGACTTATTCAAAAATAAGCTGACCTGTATAAAACGCCTCTACATCAATATGTGGAGGCGTTTTTGTGCTGATGAGATTACCAGATGAGCGAATTTCCCCTTCCAAGCGCTGGATTGGAGTGACTACTGCATTTTTAAAAGACCGATGGAAAAAGGTAACAACCTCAGCTTCTAGTTGGCGAGCTGAAACGGTACCCGAACCAGAAAACGTACCAAAGTTGAGACGTTCAGTTTTTCCGCTTAATTTAAAGTCCGATATTCCTGAGCCTGTTATGTTTACTAAAGAATTATCAACCTCAATTTTGAAGTTACCCAAGCTTAAGGCTTCAGTATCATTGAAATCTTCAGACACCAACGAGAGCTTTTCAAACTCTAACATATTTGTACTGATCACATCAAATTGAGAAGAATTTCTGACGTAATTCAGACTTGAGCTTTTGAGCTTTAGTACTATAGGTGGTTCAGAAAAACCAGTACTACAAAGCCCCTCGACTTTAAACTCAAACTCATTGCCGTTTTGAATAATTTCTAATTGATCTAAATGGTGTTTTCTCCCCATAATTTCCAAACTCTCCTCTGTAGTAAAGGTAATTTCAAGGCTTATATTTTCTCTGATGGTAATTTGTTCCAATCCAGAAATGTCTAAGATTTGCGTTTCAGTTTTACCACTTCCCCGAAGACAATCCTTTGTAGAATCTATATCACAAGAATTGAGAAAGAAAGTAAAAATTAATATGGCGATATATTTTTTCATCTATGCCTGTTGGTGCTGTACATTTCTTTTAAATGTCCATAATGGATTTTTATAAGCGTATTCCTATTCCATATTCTATAGCCTCTGCTTTAGAATAATGCGTTTTGAGTAAAAGTGAAACATAAAAATTCTCTGTGATATAGCGTCTTAAGCCAACTTTTAAATATTCCCTATCCAGATAATCAACTGGATAATAGATATAGTAACCCACCTGAGAAAGTACACTCCATTTGCCTAAATAAAGCTCATGACCTAAAAATAACCCAACTCTCCTCCAATCTTCATCTCCTTGGAAGCTATTTTCTTCTTGAAATGCGACGGCCCTATAGTTAATAAATGTTTTTACTGACGGGGTGAAGAATACATCTAACCCAAATCGTATCCCACTTCGGTGAGATAGTCTCTTATTCACGGAAGTAGTTAACGTGAGAAAAGCTTCATTGGATTCTCCCCAAATTCCACTATCATTTGCTCCTGTTGCTACCAAAAGATCCCAAGACCATCGTTTTGAAACAGGTTCTAAAACACTCGTTTTATATTCCTTTTCAGTTTGATGGAAGTCGTAACTCAATCCAGCTTGAAAGCCATAATTGTTGGTGCTGGTATTTGGCGATTTTGTTTTCCCATTGGAGTAGTGAACAAGAAACGTCCCAAACTTAAAGTCAATAGGTGAATTGAAAATATTTTGAAAGCGATACTCTAAACCAAATAAAATAGAACCTGTAAACGTCGAGCCATAAGCTGTATTTCTTGGGTTGGTTAAAGGATCGTATGAGTTGGGAATATAGCCTGCTCCAAGCCCAGCTTTTAAGCTTAGTTTTCTGTGCCAAAAAAAGAATTTATACTCTCCATGAAGGCTGTAGACCTTACCGAGCTCTGGCGAACCCATGTCTTGGATGAGTAAAGAGGCACCATAACTAGGGTAATTAAAGAGCTGTTGCCAATTTTCCTCTCCAAACGTTTCTCGTTCCCAAGAAAATAAAACACCCTGAGTTGGCCCTTGGATAAGATGCAAGATTTGTGGACTATGCCTCATAATTTTTCCATACAAATAATCTATATGGAATACATCTGAGTTCTTTTTCTCTTGGGCTAAACCAATGGTTAAGAATAATAGGAAGGAAAAAGTTAAGCCGGACTTTGAATTCATTTATAGGATAACTAATTATCACAAATTTAAACTTTTTTGATGAGGTGTATGGATATGAGGTTAGGGATCGAAATGAAAAGCGGATGAAAGAGTTGAAATTGAAACAATTTATATTTAAGTGTTAAAATTAAATTTTTTAAGTAGGATATTTTAAGATCTAATTGTTTTATTAATGTAGATCCAAGATAGACTATTATGAAAACAAAATTAACTTACCTCCTTTTATTGAGCATCATTAATATTTGTCTTGTTCGATCACAAGACTTAGAAATTGGTTCTCCTGTGAATCTTACCGAATGTTTTCAATTTCCAATAGAGGGATTTGATTTGACCTTAAATGATGGCAACGTATTAAATGGATTATCACCAAATACCTTTAGCGTGTATTATTTTGATAATCAAGCAGACTCCAATAACAATAGTATTTCTAACGCTATTTCTACCCCAGAAAATTATTCTACTGGAAGTTTTGATTTAGCTCAAATTTGGGTGAATGTAGTCGAAAATGCTAATGAGAGTAACTTCGGTAATTCTACATTTCTTTTAATCAGTATCGATGTGCCAGTGGCTAACAATCCAGGACTTACTAGCCTTTCAGGAAACTTTTATGTGAATGATTGCGATGCTGGCGATACTTTTGATTTAACCCAACTTAACGCTAATGTTATAGGAAGTCAATCAGGTAATTTTAATATTACCTATTTTGAAAGTATAACGGATGCAAATAATAATCAAAATGAGATTGTAAATCCTGAAAGCTTTCCCATAAACCCCCAAAATGGATCTGTTCAGAAATTTAGCTTAGTAGTGAGGATCGAATTTGATGATGCCACTTTGTGTTTTGATATAGCAGAATTTGAATTAAATACATATCAACAACAAGAAGATGATGTGGAAGTAATTGATTTGCAAGTGTGTTCAGGGAGCTCTGGACAAATATTTGTAGATTTAGATGATGCGTTAGTTGTCAATAATCCAGATCTTCCTTTGATACCCGGTTTTACGGAATTCACTATAATCGATAATGGAGGGAATAACATTTCATTTCCAAATTTTGAAAATCAAGTTATTCTTAATTCATATAACCCATTTACAGTAGAAGTTAGTTATGTTGTTGGCTTATCTGTTATAGGCTCCTCTTTTGATAATTGTACCCTTACAGAAATATTTACAGTGTTCCCAAGCTATACTCCACAGGTTCAAGACATCACCGATATCATTGCGTGTTCTGCTGAAAATGAAGAAGCTATATTTGATCTAACTATAAATAATGCTCTAGCCATAGGAGACCAAACAGGAAACTTTACTATTTCTTATCATTTCACTTTAGCCGATGCCAATGCAGGTACGAATTCTGTAACGGATTCTGGATTAGATCCAACAGCATTTCCTTTAAATGATTTTGAGCAATTTTTATTTTTAAGAATTGAAAATACAGATGGAACAGAATGCTTTTCTGTTGGATTTTTCTTCCTTCAGGATGCTGATAATTTAATTGCACTTCAACCAGAAAACACCAACTTCTGTTCTTTTATCGGTGAAGATAATCTAACAATTGATTTAACCGCTTTTGATGCAGATGTAAAAGGAAGTCAGGATGATATCAACTTAATAGTAACGTATTTCCAAGAGGATGTAAGAATCGATACTCCTTCGGCTTTCACGATTAATACTGGAAATACAACAATAACCGCAGTATTATCTCTCGACATCTTTACCAGTTGTTTCGATGAAGTTAGTTTTGATGTTTCCTTGAATTCAACACCTGCAATCAGTAATTTATTGGATTTAGAAGTTTGTACTGATTTTGATTTTAGTTCAACTTTCGATTTGAGTCTAAATATTTCTGAGGCCATCGGTAACCAAGTAGGAGACTTTGAAGTTTTCTTTTTTAACTCACTTGAAGAGGCAGAAAACAACGAAAATTCTTTGCAAGAGCAGGGAATTGATGTAGAAAACTATCCGGTAGATTCTTCAGTAGAAACGATTTTTGTACGCATTCAAAATGAAAATTCAGAGTCTTGTTTCAGCACCTCTTCTTTTGAACTGAATTCCTTTCCAATTGAAATTAATCCTCTGGTTAATTTAACTAACTGTAGTGATCAGGATAGTGTCAACGCTATTTTTGATTTAACTGAAAATGAATCTTCTGCTTTACCAGATGAGGCCGACCTCACTGATTATTTCTTTTCTTACTTTGATGAAAACGACGAGCTAATAACGTCTCCCGAGGCCTTTGAAACTTTTGTAAGTCAAGAGATTAAATTAGAAATTGCCAGCAGTACTAATCCAGCTTGTGTAGTCGAAGGCTTTTTTAATATTGGTATTTTTGAAACTCCAATGGTTGTTAATTTATTGGATTTAGAAGTTTGTACTGATTTTGATTTGAGTTCAACTTTTGATTTGAGTTTAAACATTCCTGAAGCCATCGGCAACCAAGTAGGAGACTTTGGAGTCTTCTTTTTTAACTCACTAGAAAATGCAGAAAACAATGAAAAATCTATACAAGAGCAAGGAATTGATATAGAAAACTATCCGGTAGATTCTTCATCAGAAACGATTTTTGTACGTATTCAAAATGAAAATTCAGAGTCTTGTTTCAGCACTTCTTCTTTTGAATTGAATTCCTTTCCAATTGAAATTAATCCTCTTGTTAATTTAACTAACTGTGGCGATCAGGAGGATGGTAACGCTATTTTTGATTTAACTGAAAATGAATCTTTTGCTTTACCAGACGAGGCCGACATCACTGATTATTTCTTTTCTTACTTTGATGAAAACGATGAGCTAATTACATCTCCCGAGGCCTTTGAAACTTCTGTAAGTCAAGAGATTAAATTAGAAATTGCTAGCAGTGCTAATCAAGCTTGTGTAGTCGAAGGCTTTTTTAATATTGGTATTTTTGAAACTCCAATGCTTGTGAATTTAGTAGATTTAGAAGTGTGCACTGATTTTAATTTTAGTTCAACTTTTGATTTGAGTCTAAACATTCCTGAAGCCATCGGTAGCCAAGTAGGAGACTTTGGAGTCTCCTTTTTTAACTCACTTGAAGAGGCAGAAAACAATGAAAATTCTTTACAAGTGCAGGGAATTGATATAGAAAACTATACAGTAGATTTTTTAGCAGAAACGATTTTTGTACGCATTCAAAATGAAAATTCAGAGTCTTGTTTCAGCACCTCTTCTTTTGAATTGAATTCCTTTCCTTCGGAAGCTAACGATATAGAAAATATAACCGAATGTTTAGACTCAGAAACAGGTATAGCACTATTTGATTTGTCCGATATTCCTAATTTGGTCACCACTAGTTCAGAGAACTTAACTCAACTCACAGTTAATGTGTTTACAGCTTCAGATGAGCTGGTTGATATCAATGAATTATATGAAGCTACAAGTTCTGAAACCCTACAAATTGAAGTCATAAATACGGCTAATCCTACTTGTGTGGAATTTACTTCCGTATTTTTAGAAGTGCCAAATCCAAACGATGAAAATTGTACTCTAGGGATAACAACAGAAGAAGGTTTAGTTCTTGAAGTGTATCCCAATCCTTTCACTAATACTCTGAATATTTCTTCTCAACAGCCTATTCAGCAAGTGAATATTTATAATATCCAGGGGAAAATAATTTCTAAGATTAGTGGGAATAGCTTAGAATTTTTAGATGTAAGCAATTTGTCATCGGGTGTTTACTTAATACAATTTAGTAGTTCAGAATTGAGTGTTACCCAAAAACTTATAAAACTATAGAGTTGTCACACCAAATTAAATTTATAATGTCGTGTAGTAAATTGAATCATACTGCGACTTAGTTCACCGCAGGTTTTTTGATTGATCGAAGTTAAAAATAATTAGAATAGCCTTAGATACGGTAATTATTTTTAATAAAAATCAAGCGAAAAAGAAACGATTTATTGCGACATTATAGGTTTAAAATGGCATAAGTAGACTGCCTACAAAATCCACTAAAGTGTTTTAATTAGCTCACCAAATAACTTGACAAGTCTTGGTTCGGCCCTAGTAGCAGTGGCGATGATCTCTTCCACGTTGAAGGGCTGTAAATGATCGGGGTCACACTCGTCTGTCAAGACAGAAATAGCCGAAACAGGAAGCTTTAAGTGGTTAGCCACAATAACTTCGGGGACCGTGCTCATGCCCACGGCATCTGCTCCAATGAGACCAAGATACCTATATTCTGCTCGGGTTTCTAGCTGAGGTCCTACCACAGAAGCATATACGCCTTCATATAAGGTGATCCCTAAAGTTTTAGCTGCTTTTAGAAAGCTTGTGTTCATATCTTTATCATAAGGAGCTGACATGTCTACGAAGCGTTCACCTAGCTTAGAAACACCTTTAAAGGCTAATGGAGATCCTCCTTGAAGGTTAATATGGTCATCGATCAGCATCAACTCTCCCTTCTTAAAGGTTTTGTTGATCGCGCCAGCAGCATTGGAAACCAATAGTTTTTCGATTCCTAATTCTTTCATGATGCGGACGGGATACGTGATATCCTGTAAAGAGTAGCCCTCATAAAAATGAAAGCGGCCTTGCATCACGACTACTTTTTTCCCGCTTAGTGTCCCGTAAATGAATTTGCCTTGGTGAAATTCTACTGTAGCAGTAGGAAAATGCGGGATATGGTTATAACTGATTTCGATTTCTATATCTATGTGTTCTACAAGTTTACCTAAGCCTGTGCCTAAGATGATTCCTACTTGTGGAGATTCGAAGCCTTTATTTTTAAGGTAATTTACTGTTTTCTCTAATCTATCTTTCATTATTGTATTTTTTTAATTCAAAAGCTTATAGGGAATGAAGTGATGAAATTTTTTATATTTTTTTAAATCATCAACGGTATCAATGTCGTTTTTTTCTTTGAGAAGTTGAAAAGATTTGCCCTTTAAATCGTGTAAGGTTTCTTTTAAAACAAGTTCTGTGCTCCAAGCTTTATCCTTAAAAGCTTCAGGGTGAAAAGCAGACATGCCCATTAAATAATACCCACCGTCTTCAGCTGGACCAAAGACTAAATCATGGGTTTCTAAAGCTTGAAAAGCATTATGAATATCGGAAACCTCAAGTTCAAATAAATCGCTTCCTACAATGCACACTTGTTTATAGCCTTTATGAAATCCCCATTCGAAGGCAGCTTGCATCTTTTTACCCAAGTGTCCTTGAGACTGAACTTGCTTTTGAAAATCCGCGTCGTTCCACAAATCATCAGTTTGAATGTTTTCTGAGTAAAAGACAACACAATCTTCCTTAAGCTTGCTTAGGACTTTAGCGGTATACTGAATTAATGCTTTGTAAACAGCTAATGTATTCTCATCGCCAATACTCACAGCTAGGCGAGTTTTACATTTGCCGAGTTCTGGATTCTTCGCAAAAACAATGACTAATTGATCCATTAATATACCTTTTGTCCACGCTCTAGAAACTCACCCCAAAACCTATCGTAGGCATGAATTTTCTGAGTGCTATTATTTTTGTGGTCATAGATTTTATAACCCTTATTGAACCATTCGAACATCCCCCCGTAAAGGTTATAGACATTTACGTAACCTTCTTTTTTTAGCTTTTCACCAATTTGTTCGGACCGGACGCCTATGGAGCAATATACCACAAGAGTGTCTTGGGTCTGAATTTTATCTTGAATAGAGGTCATTTCAAAATTGCCGTAGCCTACAAAAATCGCATCCTGTAGATGACTTATTTCATATTCTGAAGTTTCTCTGGCATCTAAGAGTTTCACTTCTTTATTTCCCTCTATCAAAGCTGCTAACTCCTCCACAGATAGATACTCAACTGTGTTAGAATTATACTTGTCTATTGCTTCCCTTATAGAGTTTTGAGAAATCCCAAAAAATGGAACCCCTCCCAATACGCTGCATAAAATAAAAACTTTATAATTCACCTCTATGTTTTTTGTCTAAATTTTTAAATCAGATCTTTTAAAATGTCCCTTTTGCTGTGTTTCACATGAGTATTACCCTATGAGTTGATTTTTATAATTTCTTTGTTACTGGTTATAAATCATTCTGTCTTTAGTGAATTTATTCGGTTGTTACCAGAATCGATTGTGCTTCATTCAATAAAGCCTTTCTCTCTTCAAGATCAAGATTCAATGGTAATTGTGCTAATCCAAGAATACGTCTTAAGATTTCTACTGCCATGAATTGCTTGCAAAGTTGATCATCGATAGCTGACAAATCCTTATAAATTTTAAGTGCTTTTTCAACCAAAGTATCAGGTTGATTCGCCATTTTTAGATGAGCGAGAGTGACTCCCATTTCAAATTCCACATCTCCAAAAAAGCAGAATTCTGGATCTATAATTTTAATACCATTCTCGGTCTTTAACCAACTCCCAGGGAAATAATCTCCATGAAGTAAAGCTTTTCCATCTTCTAAATATCGATCGCCTAATTTTTTTACAGCCTGTTTTAAAAGTATATCTTCTTTAAAAGGGAGTCCAACTTCCTGTAAACCGGAGAGAATGTCGTCTAGATCTAGTCCATTGTCACTGAGGTATGGATAAATAAATATATGTTCATGATTGAGTTTGCGCATCTCTCTGTTGGGGAGTAAAGCTCGACTGGTATCCGTATTGATGGTTTGGTGCAGCCTTGCTGCAAAAGTTATTATTTCCTCAAGTTCAGCGATGTCTAATCGCATATTCTTTTGATATAAAAACGTATAATCAACCCCATTTCCTAAATCTTCAAGATTTAAGACATGGTTTTTTTTATCGACGCCAATCAGTTTTGGCATCTTTTTTTTTATACTTTCTTCTTCAGAAATAAGTTGATAAAATTCTGCCTCTCGAAGGGCACGTTCAGCAGGAGCTTCTATTTGGGGGTATTTCTCTACAAACTCACGGCTTTGTTTTATGATAAGACTACGCTCTTGAGTTTTTACTCGAATTATGAAATTCATATTTCCTGCACCCGGTATTTCTATTGCTGTTATCTTTTCATTCAGCGGTAACCAACCCTGACCTTTAAGGTATCTCTCTAGGCAAGTTTTGTCTGCTGTTAACTGCTCTATTATTTTCAAATTCTTTCTTTTTCGGTTTATTTTAAAAGGCTTTCCATCAATTTTTGATGATAATTCTCAATGACATCATGGCAATAGGTCACTGGGAAACCTTCACTTTGATCACAAATAAGATAGTGTTTAAAATGACGTTTAGGCGTGTTTAGTAACATGTCATTAGGATGAATTTCCAGATGTGCCTTTAGCTCTTCTTTTATTAAATCGTCGGGTTCCATCAGGTAATGACTTGCCAACACATCAAATGGGTTAAAACCTTTTTCACCACTATCTAACCATTGTTGCAACCAAGGCTGGGAGGCTTTGGAAAGCCATTCACTTACTGGATCACTATTTTTTAAATGGTTTAAATCCTTTTCAGTGATCCACACTTTATTTGAGATTTCAAATGGACAGAGAACGACCTTCACTCCGCTTTCAAATAAGACTCTAAAGGCATCGTTATCCAGATCAAAATTAAGATCAGGCGCATGTTCCATTTCAGTTTTTCCAATTTTAAAATAAGAGGTTGGCTTCCGTCTCCCAGCGACAAGCACGACTTCTTTTATACGTGATTTCAATTCTGGATATAGCAAAAGTAGTGTACTGATATTTGTTGCTGGTCCTATAGCGAGGATATGAAGGGGGTTTTTTCTTAAGCGTTCAGAAAGCGCTTCCACAGCTTCATTGGTTTCTACGTTATCAAGATTTAGTTTCGTTCCTGCCCCCTTGTAAACAGAAATGGCATAAGGTGCAAATTTATCAACCATATTTTGAGAAAGCCTGTAGGCATCTTGAATTTTAGTATTGCCAAAAACGGCACTTAAGCCAGCGATCTTTATGTTTTTGGCTTTAAAAAGCTGTAAAACAGCATAGCCATCATCAACATCACTATAGCCTTCGCCTTCATAGTTTTTCATTCCTACTGAAAGATCGGTATCTATCCATACTTTTTTCTTTTCCATAGCTTCTATTTTATAATTTGGAAAACTCACCACGTTGTAGATTGCTCCAGAAATCAATTTCATCTGTTACTCCAGATTTAGCATCCTCATAAAACTCTTTTTTAGAGGTGTAAGCTTTATAATTTCCATTTTCAATTTTGCCAATGTCATCCCCCATAATAATAGCCTCTTTCAAATCGTGAGTCACAAATAAAGCAGAAATAGACAGCTGTTTTGCCAAGTCTTTAAAGAGTTGTTGCATACTGTGTCTTGTTTCCACATCCAAAGCTCCAAAAGGCTCGTCCAAAAGCAATAATTTAGGCTCCACAATTATGGCTCTTCCAAAAGCTACTCTTTGTTTTTCACCCCCAGATAGTTGGTTTGGGGATTTGTATTTCATATGTTCTAATCCAATGGTCCCTAACATTTGTATGACTCTTTTTTCAATTTCAGCTTTACCTTTTTTCTGTAGTCGTAGACCAAAGGCAATGTTTTCAAAAATATTTAAATGTGGAAATAGTAAGGCTTCTTGATATAGATATACGATATTCCTTTCTTGAGCTTTCATTGCCATTACCGGTTTTCCTTCTAGGGAAATGCCTCCTTGGTCTGCATCTTCTAGACCGGCAATTATTTTTAACAGGGTGGTTTTTCCACTTCCAGATTTACCGAGAATACTCAAGACGGTATTGGATTCTAAACTCAAATGAATGCCATTCAAAATCGGTTGACCCTCAAATGTTTTTGATAAACCGTTTATGTTTAAGAATTCACTCATAATCAGCAAGCTTTTTAGAAGTTTTGAAAATAAGTCTTTTGTTCACTAACAAAAGCAAAACAGAAGGTAAAATCAATAAAAATCCAGCTAAGGCTGCCAAGAAGGGATTTGCCTCATTCACATAAGTAAAAACGCTTACGGTAAGTGTTTTTACTTTTCCTGCTCCTATGAAATGCGTAAGGCCATATTCGAACCAAGAGATTAAAAAACATTGAAAAAAGCAGAGTAGAAGTGTCGATTTAGCTAAAGGCAAGAGGACACGTTTTAAAGTCTGAGTAGTTGATCCCCCTAAAGTGAAACTCAAATTTTCTAAAGACTGAATCTGGGAGGTCCAAAAGGTCGAACAAATAATAATTCCAAAGGGGAAACAAATTAAGAATTGGGCAATAATGACACCTAAAAGCGAGCCTGAAAGCCCAGTTTTTAAAAAGTAAAAATGAATAAGCAAAGCAAAAATAATGGGAGAGAGCAGATAAGGTACATACGCTAAAGACAGCCAAGTCGTTTTGTTATAAGAATAGGCTATTTTTTTGGAAAAATAAAAGGCAGTCACTGTCGAAACTAAACCTACCGAAATCGACAAAAGCAATGACAAGCCTAAACTTTTTGTAAGTTGAAAACTCGGGCTAAAAAGAGCTTCCCATTGCGACGTTTGCCATAGATTGGGCAGGATATGTGGATAGTACCATTGTTTACCAAACGATAAAATTAAAAGAAATACAATGGGAAATAAAATGATAAAACCTACTATGCTCTGACCGATATGTTTACGCATAAGCTTTTGTTTTTAGCTTTGCTAATCTTTGAAATCCAAAAAAGAGAAAGAGCAAGAACAAGACATAGAGAATGGCCATAGCATAAGCTTGTGGAATATCATTTAGGTTGAAGCGTTGGGCTTTATCTACAATAGCTACGGTTATCATTTTAGGGTTTTGGCGTCCCAACAACAATGGAATCTCATAACTACCGATTACGAAAATCAAAAATAAAAGCAGACTCGTCTTTGCCTTTTGAAGTAAGATAGGTAGGGTTATTTTCATTAAAACCTGCCGTTGACTCGCTCCTAAACTTTTTGCGATGTGTTGAAACTTAGTCACATGTTCATTTTCAAAAATTCCTTTTAGAATTAGGCTTAAAAAGGGGGTGATGATAAAGCTGGAAGCAAGAATAATCCCTATTCCATACGCATCATTGACTACACTTGGGAAATCTTCAATGTCTGAAATGATACCTATCTGGTAGAGGAATCTAGACCAGAATCCTGCTTTAGAAAAACTTTGAAAAATGAAAAACCCAACTACGGTCGCAGGGAAAGCTAATGGCAAATAAATGAGAGTACTTAATTTTCCTCTTCTAAGATCGCGATGCCAGTTGACGACCATCCAAAGTGCTATTAATAGGCTTATCCCAACACTTATAAGCCCAATACCAAAGCTGAATAAAAGGCTTTTCCAAAAGCTAAAATTTAAAAGAACATCGCTCCAATGCTCTGTTGTAAAACCAGTATTGAGTAAGCCAATTACCCCAAAGCTATACAGTAAACCATAACTTAAACCCAATAACATAGGAAGCAGCATCAAGATGAATAAGGCTGTTTTCCAAGGGGTTATTTGTTTAATGCTGAGCATAGTTGATCTAGTCAATAAGGTTTTTCTTGAAGTCTTCTGCTAGGCGGATCATATATTCTGGTGCTAATTCTGGTAAAGCTTTCTGCTGAATATCCTTTCTTGGTGGAGCATAATTGCGTTGAGCAATAGAATTAAATTTCTTTTGAAAAACAGAATCTAGCTTTGAGACTTGTAAAACAGTTCCATCCCCCCACACACTTGGTTTCATTTTCTCAAGCTGATTTTCTTCTGAAATTAATTCATTAACCACTAACATAGCGGTAAGCTTTTTCTCAGAAAGCTTGCTGATTCCTAAGTAATGAGAATTTTGAATGGTTCCAAATTCAGGGACATAGGCTCTTGAGCTTTTTTGAAATAAACCTTCCTCTACTTTATTATCTACTTCAGCATCATTAATGCTCATGGTAAATAACAATTCGCCATTGGCAAATAATTGATGCATCTGGGCAACATTTTCAGGAAAGACTTCTCCTTGTCGCCATAAATAAGGCTTTAGTTGGTTGAGGTATACCCATAGTTTATCACTGTATTTCGCATATAAGTTTTCATTGAATTCGCCTTTTAATACGTTGGCCCCTCCAGCAATATCCATTAATAACGCCTTCATAAACGTTAGCCCAGTAAAGTGATTATCCCATGTAAATTTTCCTGGATGCTCCTTTACAAAGCTTAAGAGTTCTGCTCTAGTTTGTGGTGGCTGTTTAATTTTATCGTGATTATAGATAAGTGTCATTTGCACATTCCCCCAAGGCATCTCGTAACCATCAATAGCTTGCTGAAAATCTTTACCAATAAAAGGATTTTCAAAGTCGATTTTATAAGCATTGGGAAGCTCACTCGTCCAAGGTCCAAACAAGGCATCGATCTGGCGCAGTTGATAAAAGGTTTCTCCATTAATCCACATCAGGTCAATTTCACTAGTACTTGCATCAGCCTGTAATTCTGCCATTAGCATTTGTACAATATAATTACCCTGTCCATCTACAATAGTCAAATTGATATTGTGCTTCTTGAGTAATTTAGGTTTTATATATTCCTGCATGTAGACATTGATTTTTGGATCGCCTTTCCACATCATCATTGTCATGTCCTGAGCTTGTCCTCCTGCTTGAATATCTTCCCAAGTGTAGTCATCCAGAATAAGCGGTTTTGTTTCCGAAGAGGTTTGGCACGAGATGAACATCAGGCTAAAAGCATATAGTACTAGAAAATACTTCATTATTTAAAAATTAGTCTTTTATAATTTTAGTTTAAAACAGATATCTAACCCCAAACTGAAATTGTCTAGGAGGTCCTGCGTTTCTTTGTATGAATCTTCCAGAGGATGCTGGTCCCGCCTGTATTTGGTTACTTTGAGTTGCATTGTTGCTGTAACCACTAAGATTTTCAATGTTGAATACATTAAAGATATCAGCTCTTACTTCTAAGCGATGCGTCTCACCAACTAAAAATTGATGTTGTATGCCAATATCAAAATTGAAAGACCAAGGTAAACGGTCGTTGTTTCTAGATTCACCGGGTGAACGGTCACTGTTACCTACATAAGCATCTCCAAAAGCAGAACCATCACCATTTAAATCTGTAGTTCCAAAAATTGTTGCATCTGGAATTCTATTTATAGGTTGGCCGCTTTGAAGAAGTCCTGCAAAAGTTACTACAGAATTTTCGAATGGATAATAATTGAAAATACCATTTATATTATGGGTTCTGTCGTTAATGGATGGTCCCCATTCACTTCCATAATTATTGGCATCTTGCGCTCTAAAGTTGATGTCCTCTGTGTTGTTTTCTAATCTGGATAACGTATAATTCAGACGGTAATCGTAATTGTCGTTCCCTCTTGTTTTTTGAAGATTAAAACTAGCTGCCCAGTATTCTGATCGGCCCTTAGATTCTGTCATGACCACATTTCTAGCGACACCAGAAACAGCTTGACCATCTATAATACCTTGGCCATTGATGATAGGAATAGGTCGAGATGCATCAGCTTCTTCTAGTGAGCGAACATCGTTTGGTAGGAAGTCTGAATCTATCGGAAACTCCTCTGCAGCATTTAAATTACGCAATCGGAAAAGATTGTGGCCTCGGTTATGAAATACATCGATAAAAAATAATTTATCATCTTCTAGTTGGGTTTGGTACCCTAAAGAAAATTGATGGCTGAATGGATTATCATATCCATTTGGATTTAAAATTCTACGCTCATTAGAAAAAACAGACTCTCGCTGGTCTTGCAGATCACTTGGACTAGGTCCTTGTAAATAGTCTACATCAGTTAGATTGGCTGTAAGATTTCCATTAAAAGTCACACGATTTACATCTGTATTTTGTGGTAATATACCTTGATTAATCAGTTCTTGTATCTGTAATTGATAATCTGCTGAAGTCGTGTTCTGCTGTAAAGCATCACTATGAATCGCATAAGAGATTTTATCGTAAGCCATACCATACCCTCCTCTAATTACCGAATTTTCTCCAATTTCATAATTGAAATTAATTCGCGGGGCAAGGTTATCTGTGTCACCAGATGTACTGCCGCCTTTAGATAAATCATCATAGTCGTAACGTAATCCGTATACCAAATTCAATTTAGGGTTAACCAGCCATTGGTCTTCGAGATAAAAGCTATAAATATTTTGTGTGGTTCCAAATGAGTTAGGGCGTAGTTCCACACCATAATTGACCACATTTACATTAGAAGGAAGGTCATTGATGTTTAAACCACTACCAAGATCGCTATTACGAATAGTATTAGTTTGATTTTGAGTAAGATCTACTAAATAATTTCCATCGGGATTACCGCCTCCAAACAATTCATGATCTCCAGAAATATATTGAAGACCAGCTTTTATAGTATGGTTGTTTAAGTAATATTTCAATTTTTGCTGCACTTGTAAGGTGTTTTCAATTTCATCAAAAACAAACCCAGAACTTCCTAGAACTCCAATGGTGAATTGTTGAGGATTGCGAAGAGTAACTTGAGGTCCAACGTTTTCAGGATTGGCGTAATTCCATCTAAAGCGACTGTACTGGATATTGGTTTCTCCGTCGATATTTCCAATTTCATAATTGTTTTTGAATGCAAGATTGATACTGTTTCTTTCTTGAGCGGCTCCTGCAGAGGGAAAGATCACGCCACCATCAAGGCCGCCTCCTTGGTTTTCAATCTCAATCCTACCCACATTTGCCCTAAGCGAACTTCTAAATTGATCGGACCAAAGGTGATCGATCTTTAGGGTGAAATAATTAAATGCATTATTGCCGCGAACAGTTTCACTCACGCCAAGGTCTGGGACATTCAATAAATTGTCTTTTATATCAGTTGTATGTTCGTAGTTAAAAAAGAAAAAGGTTTTGTCCTTAGCTATAGGCCCACTAATAGCAAGGCCTGTTTGGTAACGAGCAAAACCATTTTTTACTTGATTCCCAGATAAATCGCGTTGAGCAAATTGGCTAGAAGCATCCACACTCGGTCCAGGGCGAGTGATAAAATAAGTTTCACCTTTAAGCGTATTGGTTCCCGATTTGGTTGTGACATCAATAACGCCATTGCTCGTTAGTCCGTACTCAGCAGAATAGTTGCTGGTAAGTACTGTGATATCTTTTACAGCACCAGCGGGAATATTGAAACGCATTCCACCAAGAAATCGCTCATTATTATCCATCCCATCAATGGTGTAATTTGTGAATAAAGGGTTGGCACCATTGATGCTCACCGTAGGAGCTTCAGGGAAAAATCCAGTTGCTTGCGTTACATTGGGTAAGCGGTACAATATCCTTGTAATATCTCTACCTTCTACTGGAGTTTGCTCAATATCTTTGGCATTAATTTCAAAGGACACTTCTGCATTACGACGATTGATTTTCAGTTTGGTATTACTAGTGATGATGACTTCTTCTAGGTTCTCTGCCTTGCTAGATTTTTTATAAGCATACAGTTTAATTGCTGGACTTTCGTTAGAACGCAGATTGAAGAGTTGACTCTCAGAAGCTTCAAAAGCCTCATTCCCTTCAAATAAAATTTGATACCCGTTGACGGTTGGAACAGATCTAAAAGTTACTGCGCCATTTAAATTTGTAGTTAGTGGTTTATCGATGCCTTGCTCTAAATTTCTTAGAGTTAATGTTGCATTTTCCACTGGAAGATTGGTTTCTAAATCCAGTAAACTAACTTTTATGTTTTCTTGTGCATTTGCAAATAGACATGCCCAAAAAAATACAAATGTTGTATATTTCATAAGTGTAATTATAGAGTTTAAATAAGGGTTACTTGCTGGAAGTTAAGCAGGTAGAGGGGAGCCTTTGTTGTAGTAAAGACTTTTTAGTTGAGTCTTTGCAATATATTGAAAAAGGGTAGAGGGATTTTTCGATTTCCTTACTATTTTAAGCAAGATGCATTTCAGTTGAAAATCAATATATTTATTTCGAAGTAAGAGAAAAGCATCTTCATTACAATCTAGATCAATCAAGGTTTCGATACAGTCGAATTGGACAGAATTGCAAGTTAATTTGCTAAGTATTTCAGGAAGTAGATCTTTAGTATTCCATTTAAAATTCAAAAAAGACTTCTTTTCAAAAGAGTCTTTCTTTACTCCCCAAAGGTAAAAGCCTCCATCTCTAGAAGGACCAAAGCACATGCTGTTATATTCGAGAAGTTCTGAAGCTTCTAGGATATGCTTCACTTCCAAACCAGGAGTATCGTTTCCTATAGAAATGACTTGTTGATACCCTTTATCAAAAATGTGTTGAATAGCGTTCAAGTAGCGATTTTCAAAATCATCGCCAACCTGCCGATTTTCATCTATCCAGAAATGAGGAAGTTTACTTTCTTTTACAAGCTTTAGTAAATTTTTATGTTGAAAATCAAAAAATTCCTTACCATTTTTGATGCACTTCCGCTCTGCATCGATACGCGCGGAGTTTGCAAAAATTAATATGGCTGTTTTTGTTATCAAAATAAATCTTATAGGTTTTAAAGTCGGAATTATATGTATTCCTTACTTTTCAATTATAAATAGTCACGAAAATAATTGAGCTGAGGTTCAGCAAGATTTATTTCCCAGGTCTTATGATAAGTGTATTGGGATACTTATATTTAACTTTCTCAAAAGCTCTATCTGCTTGAATTCTATTTCTATAGTTACCAATCCAGACTTTATAATTAGGAGTCTGGTATAATATTCTAGATTCGATATTTAATTCTAAAGATTCAAATTCATCTTGAGTTTCTTTGGCTTTTTCAAGAGAACCTGAAAATATCTGAAGCTTATATGTATTTTTTAATTCATTGTTAGATTCTAAGGAATGCTTTTTGTTTAATAGGTCTGAAACGGTCATTAACTCAGAGGAGTTTAACTTATTTTGTGCCTCTAAGTGATTGAAGGTCACTAATGAAATAATTAAAAAAACACTTACAAATGAATATTTAGTCATGAAATATAATTTCAAACAAATGTACACTTTATAGGAAAGCAAGTGCTTTTATATTCTATTTAGAAAGATTATAAATTGCCATTTAACATATCTAGGTATTCCAGAAACGCTCATTTAGTGTTACTTTTGTGGACGGTTTTTTTGATGCTCAATCCTTTGTATTTATGGGCATCACATTAAAATAGATTAATAAATATCATATGAAAAAGACGATGGAACGCCCATTAAATTTGAAACACCTCTTCTTAGTGTTTCTTTTGCTTTTCACGCTCGTAACATTTGGTCAGGATGAAGTAGAGGCCGAATCTAATGCTGATGAAGCAAGCACTGAAGAAATTATTCCTAGTGCAGACCCTGTAAAAGGAAAGGAATTGTTTAATTCTCTTTGCGGAGCATGTCACAAACGTTATAAAAATGCAGTAGGACCCTCTTTGCATGGTGTTACTGAGCGCAGAGACATGGATTGGTTGTACAAATGGATTGTAAACAGCCAAGAATTAATAAAATCTGGAGATTCTCAAGCAGTACAATTGTATGAGGAGTGGAACAAAGTGGCTATGAATGCTTTCCCACAATTGAACAATCAAGATATAGACAACATTTTAGCTTATGTAGAAGAACCTAAGCCAGAGCCTGTAGTTGCAGTGGCGCAAGTTGCAGCTGGAGCAGAAGGACAAGGAGGTTCTGGGATTTCTACAGAAATTGTGTTAGGACTTCTATCAGTAGTTCTTTTGATATTATCTGTGATACTTATTTTAGTCAATAAAACTCTAAACCGTTTTGCTGTAGCTAATGGAATTCCTACAAAAGCAGACAAGCCAAAAGGTAAGCCGATTTGGGTTGCTTTTGCTGAAAATCAGTTTTTGGTTTTAGTGTCTATTGTTTTCTTGCTTCTAGCAGTAGCTTGGGGTGGTTATAGTTTCTTAATGCAGGTAGGTGTTGACCAAGGTTATGAACCCATACAGCCTATACATTATTCTCATAGAATACATGCGGGGGAAAATCAAATTGAGTGTAAGTATTGTCACTCTTCTGCTAGAGTTTCAAAGCACTCGGGAATACCTTCATTAAATGTGTGTATGAATTGTCATAAGCAAATAGCTGAAGTAGCACCGGAAACGGCTACAGAAGAATATTCAAAAGAATTTTATGATAATGAGATTCAAAAATTATATGAAGCTACTGGCTGGGATACCTCTACGCAGTCTTATACTGGAGAGACTAAACCCGTCAAATGGGTCCGTATTCACAACTTACCAGATTTCGTTTACTTCAATCATTCCCAACACGTAACTGTTGGTGGAATTGAATGTCAAACCTGTCATGGTCCTGTTGAAACATACGAGATCCAAAAACAATATGCTCCTTTAACTATGGGCTGGTGTATCAATTGCCATAGAGAAAGCAACATTAAAGTTGAAGGCAATGCGTACTACGAAAAAATACATGAAGAGCTTTCCAAAAAGTATGATGTAGAAGAATTAACTGTTGCAGAAATGGGCGGTTTGGAATGTGGAAAGTGTCATTATTAATAATAATATAGAAAATTAGAATTTGATATGTCATCAGAAAAGAAATATTGGAAAAGTGCCGAACAGCTAGAGGATAATAGTCCATTAGTAGAGTCGCTTGAACAAAATGAATTCGCAGATCATATCCCTTCAGATGAGTTTTTGGGTGATGAAGAAAATCTTGAGGGTACACAAACTTCCAGAAGAGACTTTTTGAAGTATGTAGGATTCAGTACAGCAGCGGCTTCTTTAGCTGCTTGTGAGGGTCCTGTAGTTAAATCTATCCCTTACGTTGTTCAGCCTGAGCGTATAATCCCCGGTGTAGCAGACTTTTATGCTACAACTATTGCAGATGGATTTGACTTCGCCAGTGTTCTTGTTAAGACGAGAGAAGGCCGACCAATAAAAATTGATAATAATAAAGTATCCAACGGACCTTCTGCCGGAAAAGCGAGGGTTCATGCCTCCGTTTTAGACCTGTATGATATCCAGCGTATACAGAATCCTCAAATTGAAAATAGAGATGTCACATGGACGGAATTTTTTTCATCCTTGGAAGCAGATTTAAAATTCAATGCTGAAAAGAAAACATATCTATTAACTCAAACTTTTGCCTCACCTTCAACAGACAAGCTTATAAAAGAGTTTCAAGAACAGTATCCTAACGTTGTTCACATTGTATATGATACCGTTTCTGATGAGGCTGCTTTAGATGCTTTTCAAGCTAAATACGGTTATAGAGCCTTGCCTAATTATGATTTTTCTAAATCTGAAATGATTGTTTCTGTTGGTGCCGATTTCTTAGGAGACTGGCAAGGTGGTGGTTTTGATTCTGGTTATAGTAAAAGTAGAGTGCCTAAAGACGGTAAAATGTCTCGCCACATTCAATTTGAAGCAAATATGTCTCTTACCGGAGCCAACGCTGATAAGCGTGTGCCAGTTAAACCCTCTTTACAGAAGAAAATTGTCGTAGAGATATATAATCAAATCGTTGGTAGAGTTGCTTCAACAAACTTTAGTGATGCCCTACAAATCCATGTTGATAATGCGATAACCCAACTTAAATCAAAATCTTCTAAGTCTATTTTTGTGACGGGACTACAATCTTTGGAAGCTCAAGCTATGGCTTTAGAGATTAATGAATCTTTGGGTAGTGAAGTTTTAAACCTTGAAAACCCAAGACTTATTCGTCAAGGGCAAAACTCTAAAATTAAAACCTTAATTTCAGAAGCAAATGCAGGAAATGTAGGTGTTTTAATGATTGCTGGAGTTAACCCAGTTTACTCTCTTCCAAACTCAGATGAATTTGTTGCTGCTTTAGGAAATATAAATACAACAGTCGGTTTTTCTATGAAGAAAGACGAAACGGCTTCACGTTGTAAATATATTGCTGCAACCCCTCATTTCTTAGAGTCATGGGGAGATGTGAGATTTACAAAAAAAGATTACAGTTTAATACAGCCTACAATTCAGCCGCTTTTCAATACCAAACAATTTGAAGATTGCTTATTGAAATTGACAGGTAATTCAAGTAAGTATTATGAGTATGTAAAAACTAATTTCAAGTCTACTTTTGATGGACTTTCTTGGAATCAATCTTTACATGATGGCAGTTTTTCCATAGATATGGAAATCCCAAAAGCTAAAGAAATATTTACTGTTGATTTTTCTTCAGGTGCTAGAAAGCTTATGTCTAAAAGCGATGCTGAAGGATTTGAATTGACCTTATATACTAAAACCTCTCTTGGAGACGGTCGTCAAGCCAATAACCCGTGGTTACAGGAAATGCCAGATCCCATTACCAGAACATCATGGGATAATTATGTGACCATGTCAAAAGTAGATGCTGAAGCTTTAGGTCTTACTAATACAAATGTTGCTAATGGCGCTTTAAATGGTAATTTCCTTGTTGTTTCATTAGGAGATAAGAAAATTTCTAAATTACCTGTAATTATCCAACCAGGTCAAGCACCTGGATCTATTGGTATTGCATTAGGTTACGGAAAAACAGAGTCTATCCAAGAAGAAATGCAGGTAGGTGTAAATGCTTTCCCACTTTACAATGACTTTGATGTTAACCAAAATGTTACTGTTGAAGCGGTGGATGGTATTCATGAGTTTGCTTGTGTCCAGCTTCACCATACGATGATGGGTAGGCGAGATATTGTAAAAGAAACGACCTTAGAAATTTTTAATACCAAAGACAGAGAACATTGGAATGCTGTTCCAAAGGTCTCTTTGAATCACAAAGAGGTTGAGGTTACTAGCCCTGATGTCGATCTTTGGGATGAATTTGATCGTTCTGTTGGGCATCACTTTAATCTTTCAATAGATCTGAACTCTTGTACAGGCTGTGGAGCTTGTGTTATTGCTTGCCATAGTGAAAACAATGTTCCTGTTGTTGGTAAATCCGAAATACGTAAGAGTAGAGATATGCACTGGTTGAGAATTGACCGCTACTATTCTTCGGAAGAAACAATTGTGGAGGATTACGATAAGAAAAATAATATATCTGGACTTACTAGTGCTATAAATACTTATGGAGAATTAGAAGTTGCTTCAGAAGAAGATGTGCAAGTGATATTTCAGCCTGTAATGTGTCAGCATTGTAATCATGCTCCTTGTGAAACCGTTTGTCCTGTAGCAGCTTCTGCGCACGGTCGCCAAGGTCAAAACCACATGACTTACAATAGATGTGTTGGAACTAGATACTGTGCTAATAACTGTCCTTATAAAGTGAGACGATTCAATTGGTTCTTATACAACCAAAATGATGAGTTCGATTACCACATGAATAATGACTTGGGACGTATGGTCTTAAATCCTGATGTGACTGTGAGATCACGTGGTGTGATGGAGAAATGTTCTATGTGTATTCAAAAAACTCAGAAAACTATTCTAGATGCTAAACGTGAAGGGAGAGTTATTGAGGATGGAGAATTCCATACTGCATGTTCTGCAGCCTGTGATAATGGTGCTATGTCTTTTGGAGATATTAATGATAAAGAAAGTGTAGTTTATAAGCAAACACAAGACGATAGAATGTATCATCTTTTAGAGTACTTAGGAACTAAGCCTAATGTGATGTATCATACTAAAGTCAGAAACACTACAGAAGCATAATCAACTAACTAGGAATAAATTTATAACAAATTATGTCTCATTACGAATCACCTATTAGAAAACCCTTAGTTACAGGGGATAAATCTTACCACGACGTTACACTTGATGTGGTAAGACCTGTAGAGGGAAAGGCAAATAAATCATGGTGGGTGGTTTTCTCCATAGCACTCATTGCCTTTTTATGGGGTTTAGGTTGTATTGTTTACACTGTATCTGAAGGAATTGGTACTTGGGGTCTTAACAAAACCATAGGTTGGGCTTGGGATATTACCAATTTTGTTTGGTGGGTAGGTATTGGCCATGCTGGAACATTAATTTCCGCAGTTCTCTTGCTCTTCAGACAAAAATGGAGAATGGCCATTAACAGATCTGCTGAGGCCATGACTATTTTCTCCGTTATTCAAGCGGGTCTTTTTCCAATTATTCACATGGGTCGTCCATGGTTAGCGTATTGGGTTCTTCCTATTCCTAATCAGTTTGGATCTCTGTGGGTTAACTTTAACTCTCCTCTTCTTTGGGATGTATTTGCTATTTCAACCTATCTTTCTGTATCCTTAGTTTTCTGGTGGACAGGTCTATTGCCTGATTTTGCTATGATAAGAGATCGAGCTGTAAAGCCTTTTCAGAAACGTATTTATGGTATATTATCTTTTGGATGGAGTGGTAGAGCAAAAGACTGGCAGAGATTCGAAGAAGTGTCATTGGTTCTTGCAGGTTTAGCAACACCATTGGTTCTTTCGGTTCACACTATTGTATCTTTTGACTTTGCTACGTCAGTCATACCGGGTTGGCACACCACTATATTTCCACCTTACTTTGTTGCTGGGGCTGTGTTTTCTGGTTTTGCAATGGTTAATACTCTTCTTATTATTATGAGAAAAGTTTCTAATCTCGAAAACTATATTACCATTCAACATATAGAATTGATGAATATAGTCATCATGATTACAGGTTCTATTGTAGGTGTTGCCTATATTACCGAGTTATTTATGGCCTGGTATTCAGGTGTGGAATACGAACAATATGCTTTCCTTAATAGGGCAACGGGTCCATATTGGTGGGCTTATATGTTAATGATGACTTGTAACGTAGTCTCGCCTCAATTTATGTGGTTCCCAAAATTAAGACGAAGTATCATGTTTTCTTTCTTTATATCTATCGTCGTAAATATTGGTATGTGGTTTGAGCGTTTTGTAATTATTGTAACCTCACTGCACAGAGATTATATGCCATCTGCTTGGACTATGTTCTCTCCAACTTTTGTAGAGATTGGAATTT
This sequence comes from Psychroflexus torquis ATCC 700755, assembly GCF_000153485.2. Taxonomy (NCBI): domain Bacteria; kingdom Pseudomonadati; phylum Bacteroidota; class Flavobacteriia; order Flavobacteriales; family Flavobacteriaceae; genus Psychroflexus; species Psychroflexus torquis. The sequence goes on from NC_018721.1 coordinate 2,327,687, forward strand.
TTGTAGGAACAATTGGTTTTTTCTTTGTGTTATTCCTATTGTATGCTAGAACATTTCCTGTGATTGCTCAAGCTGAAGTTAAATCCATCTTGAAAACCTCTGGAGAAAAGTATAAAAAAATAAGAGCTGAGAAAGGAGAAGATGCAAATCTCTATGACATGCCAGAGCAACAACCTTTACCAAATTTTACAGAACAGTTTAATTCTAAATCTAACTCATAATGGCATCGAAAGTTTTACATGCGATTTTTACAGATGATGATATTTTGATGCATGCAGTTAAAGCATTGCGCGAAAAAAAATATAGCATTGACGAAGTGTTTTGTCCGTTTCCTGTTCATGGTTTGGATAAGGCTATGGGATTACCTGGTACCCGTTTAGCTATTACCTCTTTTTTATATGGTTTGGTTGGTTTAGCTGTATCTACTTGGATGATGAATTTTATTATGATAGAAGATTGGCCGCAAGACATAGGTGGTAAACCAAGCTTTAGTTACTTACAAAATATGCCAGCTTTTGTTCCTATTATGTTTGAGATGACAGTGTTTTTCGCAGCACACTTAATGGTTATTACTTTCTACCTGAGAAGTAAGTTGTGGCCATTCAAAAAAGCCGAGAATCCTGACGTAAGAACGACAGATGATAAATTTTTAATGGAAGTATCTGTCAATGAAAATAACGTTCAAGCTATTGCTGAAGTCTTGTACGAAAATGGCGCTTCAGAAATTAAATTAATAGATAATAAATAAGTTCATGAAAAGTTTATTTACCATATTACTTATAGCTTTTTGTATGACCCTTATCTCGTGTTCAGATAAAAGGGAACGTAATTATCAGTATTTTCCTGATATGTATGAATCTATCCCTTATGATACTTATGGAGCTTACGATATTTTTCAGGATGGGCAACAGGCAAAAAAACCTGGGGAAGGGACAATATCTAGAGGGTTTACACCTTACGAATACGACGACGATTCAGAAGGATACGCATTAGCAAAAGCTGAGTTGAAAAATGAGGTCCCTTACACGGAAGAGCATTTAGCTAAAGGAAAAGAGCTTTATACTATTTATTGTGCAACATGTCATGGTGACAATGGAAAAGGAAAAGGATATCTTGTAGAACGTGAAAAAATTCTTGGTGTGCCTAGTTATGATGATCAGGGTAGAGCAATTACCGAAGGAAGTGTGTATCACGTGATGTGGCATGGGATTAATACTATGGGTTCCTACGCTTCTCAAATGGATAACAAAGAACTTTGGCTTGTCGACCATTATGTTATGAAACTAAAAGCTGAGTTGGAAGGTAAAGCACCAAGAGAACTTGAATTAGAGTCTGAATTTAAAAAATAATTATAATACCAAGCTGAGATATTATGTATACAATGTCAAGTAAATTAAAATTATTCTCTTTGGCCCTCATTATTGTTGGAGCCATAGGCTTAATTTACGGATTCATAGATGCGCCATCATCTGTTGAAGACGTCAAAGAAATGCTTCACGCAGAAGATGCTGCACACGTTGGTGATAGCGTAGCCATGGAATCCAGCGTCGCTGGCGAAGCAGATCATGCAGATGAACATGCTGAGCATTTATTTCATCAACTCCAAAACAAACCTTGGGCGGCTATTTATGTTCCAGCTTTATTTATATTTTTAATTTCCCTAGGTGTTTTTGTGTTTTATGCCCTTCAAAATGCTGCACAAGCAGGATGGTCCCCCGTCCTATTTAGAGTTATGGAAGGTATAGCCTCATACTTAGTTCCTGGTGGAATTATTGTGTATATCCTACTTGTATTATCGACTCTCCACCTCAATCATTTATTCATTTGGATGGACCCTGAAGTCGTTGCAAACGATGCCATTATTCAAAACAAAACAGCCTACTTAAACACACCCTTTTTCTTAATAAGAGCTGCTATATATATGATCGGTTGGATTATTTTCTCTAAATTGATTATCAAGAATTCTAGAAAACTCGATGAGGGGTTTAGCCTTACTTTACACAAGCGTAATTTTAAGCTTTCTGCTATGTTTCTAGTTTTCTTCATTGTAACAGAATCTATGATGTCTTGGGACTGGATTATGAGTATTGATACTCACTGGTTTAGTACTTTATTTGGATGGTTTGTTTTAGCAAGTATTTTAGTTTCTGCAGTGACTACTATAGCTTTGGTTACGATTTACCTGAAAGGTAAAGGCTATTTAGAGCATGTAAATAACAGTCATATTCACGATTTAGCTAAATTCATGATGGGATTTTCTATATTCTGGGCTTATCTGTGGTTTTCACAATTTTTATTGATTTGGTATTCCAACATACCAGAAGAGGTGACATACTACGCACAAAGGTTAGAGGATTATCCCGTTTTATTCTTTGGAACTGTAATTTTGAATTGGCTTCTCCCAATGTTGATTTTAATAAATTCTGATTTCAAGAGGGTCAATTGGATAGTCATTTTTGCTGGTATTATTATACTTGTAGGAAACTATATCAACTTTTTTGTTCTTATTATGCCAGGCACAGTTGGAGAATCTTGGTTCATTGGTATTACAGAAATATGCTCCGTTTTGTTGATTTTGGGTATATTTATATTCACAGTATTTAGTGCTTTAGCAAAAGCACCTCTAACTGTAAAACACAGTGCTTTCCTTGAAGAAAGCAAACATTTTCACTACTAGAAACCTATTAAAAGAAAGATAGAAGATGACCGCATTACTCATAATAATTGTTGCAGCCCTTTTAGGAATTACGATTTGGCAAATTTCAAAGATCTTCAAATTATCGCAACCTATTGAAAGTGACGATTCACAAATTGCCACCAATAAAGACAACGAAACCCAAGGAAAATTATTTTTAGTTTTCATTGTATTTTTTTACGGTCTTATGCTTTATTCATTTTGGAGCCTAAGCAAATTTTATGCGCCAGCGGCGTCAGACCATGCTGAAGATTATGATCAATTATTTTTCATATCTGTAGCACTTATTATGTTTGTTCAGGTAATAACTCAATTCATGCTTCACTGGTTTGCCTTTAAATATAGAGGTCAAAAAGGAAGGAAAGCCATTTTTTATGCTGATAATGATAAACTCGAATTTATATGGACTATCATTCCCGTTATCACATTATCTGCTCTTATTATTTACGGGTTATTTAGTTGGTCTGAAATCATGAACGTTGAAGAAACTGATGAGACGCTTGTCGTTGAAATCTATGCTTATCAATTTGCTTGGAGAGCTAGATATTCTGGGGAAGACCGAACCCTTGGCGAGGCCAATGTTAGATTTATAGAAGGTATCAATCAATTAGGTGTCAGTGAAACCGACCCTTATGCTAAAGATGATATTATAACTACAGTATTACATTTACCTGTGGATCGACCTGTGTTATTTAAATTTAGATCACAGGATGTTTTACATTCTGCTTATTTTCCATTTTTTAGATCGCAAATGAATGTTGTTCCTGGGATGACCACACAGTTTGGCTTTACACCTACAACAACTTCTAAAGAAATCCGAAATAGTGATTACATGGTTGATAAAGTGCGAAATATCAACGAAATTCGTGAGAATAATGATAATCTCGGGCCAGATGAAAAAAGTTACGAGTTTGAATATTACTTGCTGTGTAATAAGATTTGTGGCGTGTCTCATTATAACATGCAAATGAAAATTGTTGTTGAAACTGAAGAAGAATATCAAAAATGGATTTCGGAGCAGCAAACTTTTGGAGAACTAACAGCACAAAATTAATTATAAAAATAAATAAGAATATATGTCAGTAGCTGCACAACCACTTGCGAACGATCATGCACATGAGGAAGGACATCACGAACCTACTTTCATAGAGAAGTACATATTTAGTACAGATCATAAAATGATCGCTAAACAATATTTAATTTCTGGCCTCATCATGGGTTTTATTGGTATAGCAATGTCTATGTTAATGAGATTACAATTGGCATGGCCAAATGAAACTTTTTGGATTTACGAAGTTTTACTTGGACGCTTTGGAGAAGATGGAGTAATGGATCCAAGTATCTATTTAGCTCTCTCTACAATTCACGGAACCATTATGATTTTCTATGTCCTTACGGCAGGCTTGAGTGGTACGTTCAGTAATTTACTTATACCCCTCCAAATTGGGGCTAGAGATATGGCTTCAGGATTTATGAACATGCTATCCTTTTGGTTGTTCTTCATTTCCTGTGTTGTCATCGTTTCCTCTTTCTTTGTAGAAGCTGGTCCTGCATCTGCTGGATGGACTGTCTATCCACCGCTTAGTGCATTACCACAAGCTATAGGTGGTTCAGGATTGGGGATGACACTTTGGTTGGTTGCTATAACCATATTTGTTGCCTCATCTCTTTTAGGTTCACTTAATTATATTGTAACGGTTCTTAATTTAAGAACTCAAGGGATGACGATGACAAGATTACCCCTAACGATTTGGGCTTTTTTTGTTACTGCAATCATAGGTGTGGTTTCATTCCCTGTTCTTTTAGCTGCTGGTCTTCTTCTTTTGATGGACCGTAGTTTTGGAACATCATTTTTCCTAAGTGATATTTATATACAAGGTGAAGTCCTATCTTATCAAGGTGGTTCTCCTGTTTTGTATGAGCACTTATTTTGGTTTTTAGGTCACCCAGAGGTTTACATTGTTTTACTACCTGCTCTAGGAATCACATCAGAAATTATAGCGACCAATTCTAGAAAGCCAATTTTTGGATATAGAGCGATGATAGCTTCTATTCTAGCTATCGCTTTTCTATCTACAGTAGTTTGGGGTCACCATATGTTCGTGTCTGGTATGAATCCATTTTTAGGTTCTGTCTTCACATTTACAACTCTTTTAATTGCTATACCTTCAGCTGTTAAAGCCTTCAATTATATAACAACCCTTTGGAAAGGTAACCTCCAATTAAATCCTGGTATGTTATTTTCCATTGGATTAGTGTCTACTTTTATTACTGGTGGTCTTACAGGTATTATTTTAGGGGATAGTACATTGGATATAAATGTACACGATACTTATTTCGTTATTGCTCACTTTCACCTGGTAATGGGTATATCAGCTTTATATGGATTATTTGCTGGAATTTACCACTGGTTTCCAAAAATGTTTGGTAGAATGATGAACAAAAATCTTGGTTATGTCCATTTTTGGATCACTGCTGTTGGAGCTTATGGTATTTTCTTCCCAATGCACTTTATTGGAATGGCAGGGTTACCAAGGCGTTATTATAAATTTACAGAGTTTCCTTATTTTGATGATTTAGCAAATACTAATATTCTTATATCTGTATTCGCGTTCATCACTGCAGGTGCTCAATTATTTTTTGTCTATAATTTTATTTCTTCAATTTTCTATGGGAAGAAAGCAGAGCAAAACCCATGGAAGTCAAATACCCTAGAGTGGACTACTCCTGTGAAGCATATTCACGGTAACTGGCCCGGTGAAATTCCACATGTTCACAGATGGTCTTACGACTATAGCAAACTGAATAAAGAGGAAACAGATTACGTGATTGCTGGTCAAGATTTTGTACCTCAAAACGTACCTTTGCAGGAACATGAAGAAGAAATGGATGACTAATTATTCTTTAAGATAGAGAGAAGCCTTCAAGTCAAATTTCTTGGAGGCTTTTTTATTTATATTTGTAATATGAACGAAAATTTAGATGCTACGGGCAGCAATTTCGATAATCAAGACCATGAGGTAGATCGAGCGTTGAGACCACTTTCTTTTGATGATTTTGCTGGTCAATCTCATGTATTAGAGAATCTCCAGGTTTTCGTAAAAGCAGCTAACTTAAGAGGCGAAGCTCTAGACCATACTCTTTTTCATGGTCCTCCTGGCTTAGGTAAAACAACTTTAGCTCATATTCTTGCTAATGAACTCCAAACTGGAATCAAAATTACTTCAGGTCCAGTCATTGATAAACCAGGGGATTTAGCTGGTCTGCTAACTAATCTGGAACCTCGGGATGTTCTATTTATAGATGAAATTCATAGGTTGAGTTCAGTAGTTGAGGAGTATCTATATTCTGCTATGGAAGACTTTAAAATCGATATTATGATCGAGTCTGGGCCTAATGCTAGAAGTGTTGAGATCAATTTGAATCCGTTTACACTAGTTGGAGCTACAACGCGTTCAGGATTGCTTACAGCTCCAATGCGAGCAAGATTCGGAATTTCAAGTCGATTAGAATACTATTCAACGGAATTACTTAGCGGTATTATTTTAAGGAGTGGCTCAATCTTAGGGGTGTCGATAACCACCGATTCTGCTATCGAAATAGCTGGTAGGAGTCGGGGAACACCCAGGATTGCTAATGCTTTACTGAGACGAGTTCGAGATTTTGCTCAGATTAAAGGTAACGGCAAAATCGATATGGAAATTTCGAAGTATAGCCTCAAGGCTTTAAATGTAGATGCCTTTGGTTTGGATGATATGGATAATAAAATTTTATTAACCATAATTGATAAATTTAAAGGGGGTCCTGTCGGCTTAACTACTCTGGCGACTGCAGTTAGCGAAAATGCTGAAACTATAGAGGAAGTATATGAACCCTTCCTAATTCAACAAGGCTTTATAAATCGTACTCCTCGTGGAAGGGAAGTAACCGACTCAGCCTACAAACACCTTGGCAAACTAAGAGAAAGTAAACAAAAAGGATTATTCTAACAAAACATTTATGACATCTTCCACTCATTTCCCTGAGGTTCCTGTAATTGAGTTTTTAAAACATGCAGGTAATATTCTAAAGAACCCTTTACCTTTTCACCAAAAGAACTTTGAAGCCTTAGGAAACACTTTTAGATTAAATCTAGGCTTAGGCAATTCAGTGGTTTTTTCTAGAGACCCTGAATTTGCCATTTATGCCTTAAGGGACAACCAAAAGAATTTTAAGAAAACCGATATCCAAACTAAAGACTTGGCCAAGTATGTAGGTCACGGACTATTGACTTCTGAAGGACAAAAATGGAAATCACAGCGAAAATTAATTCAGCCAGCTTTTCACAAAAAAAACATCTACTCCCTTCTAGATGTTATGGTAGAAGCCATAGACAAAGAACTAGAAAGAATAGAGGTCGATACTCCTATAGATATCTTTCCGATATTTAATGATCTTGCTTTTAAAGTTGTGGTAAAAAGCTTGTTTAGCGATGCCATAAATGCAGAAGAAATTTCTCGCTTGCAGTATATCACAGAAGAAACTCAAAAAATGCTGGTTAAAGAATTAAGGCAGCCCTATAAAAAATGGTGGTTTGTTCTAAGCCAGGAATTAAAAAGAAACTTGAATTTAAGCCGAGAAGCTAGAGATTTGCTCATTCGAATTATAAAAAGACGGCAAAATTCTAACTCTGAAAGTAAAGATTTACTAGACATGCTTTTGGCTTTGACCTATGAAGATGGTTCTAAGATGAATCAAGAACAATTGATAGATGAAATTTTAATTTTATTTATTGCTGGCCATGAAACTACCTCCAACGCTTTGTCTTTTACGGTTCAGTTGATAGGTCAAGATGAACATGTACAAGAAAAATTAGTTTCAGAAATAGATCTTCTTGAAGACCATTCTTTCTTTGATATTTTGAAAGATAGTAAGTATACTGAGAATGTCATACAGGAATCTATGCGCCTTTTTCCTCCAGTTTACTTTATAGATCGGCAGAATATTGAGCGTGATACTTTCAAAGGATTTGAAATTCCACAAGGAACCACTCTCCTTTTTTCTGTACACCAAATCCATAGAAATGCTACAAACTGGGAAAATCCGAACAAATTTATGCCAGAACGGTTTCAGGATTCAAGAAGCGTAAGTAATTTTTATTTTCCTTTTGGCGCAGGACCTAGAAAATGTATAGGCAATAATTTTGCAATGTACGAAATCACGTTAGCCATCAACCGGCTGTTAAAAACCTATAAGATCGAACAAGTCAATAAAGAGATTGAAATTCAACCTCTTATTAGTCTTAAGCCAAAAAATGCAATAGTCAAATTCTCTAAACGGTAAAGCGATTAAACCAAATTAAATTTATAATATCGTATAAATAAATTGAATTATACTTCGACGTAGATCAGCACAGGTTTTTTGATGGATTGAAATTAAATATAATTAGCATAGCCTTAGTTGTGGCAATTATTTTTGACAAAAAGCTGGTGAAAAAAGCCTGTGCCGAATTCGTCTTGGTAAAACGATTTATTGCGACATTATAGGTTTAATTTGGCATAAGAGATCTCCAATGAAATCTTTAGAAAATTAGCTGTTAAGCGAACTAAATATAAGGGTCTTAAGTGGAATATAAATCACTTTAAAACGAACGAATTCCTTTACAGAAAATCTCTGTTAATCAGTTTTATAGAAACCTCAATTTCTTCTATAAATGAGGTGGGGTGCTTTTTTTTCTGCTGAATTTGATGGTATAAAAGCTTACAGGCTTTTTTCTCCATTTTAAAGTCAAGTTAGTGGATTGAAGAGAGACTTATGTCACTCGTTCTCTCATGAAACTTCATAAAAGCCAATGAAATTTCAGATGTATCTCCTAAAACACATTTAGAATATATAGCTTAAGTTAATTAGCTAGACACAAAAAAAGTACTCAAAATGCATTTATGAAAAACTATTATGACGTTACTTTTTTTTTGATGAAAAAATGGTCGCAATGGAAATACTAATTGATTTATAAAAAGTATCACATTCAAGAAACGAATTTTGATGAAATAGGAGAAAATAAACTTTAAGACTTTTAAGAAAGACTAAAGGTAGACCTTGGAAAATCAACTATAAAATATACAAGTCAATAATAGACTTTGACCTGAAATTTGTAGTTTAGATTAATTTAAAAATTAATAATTCTTTGTTGAATTATACCAAATTATATTTATAATGCCGTATGAATAAATTGAATTATTTTTTGATTGATTGATTGAAATCAAAAATAACTAGCATAGCCTTAGCTACGGTAATTATTTTTGATGAAAAGCAGGCGAAAAAGAAACGATTTATTGCGTCATTATAGGTCTAATTTGGTATTACAACATAAAATCCAGTAGACTAAAATCGATGAATGAGAAAGCATTAGGATTATTGAGAAAAGTCTCCACAGACAAAGGTTTCTTAGCAAGCTCATCAGATATTTCAAACTATAAGCGAATCTGGGCTAGAGATGGAGTTATCTGTACTTTAGCAGCATTATCCAGTGGAGATAAGCAGCTCATTGAGGTTGGTAAACATACTTTGCTTAACCTAGCAGAGCACCAACATGAATTTGGAAACATCCCTTCCAATATCGAATTTCAAGGCACTACTGTAAAATTAAGCTTTGGAGGATTAGCTCCACGTGTAGATACTCTAGCTTGGTTTATTATCGGTGTCTGTCAATACAGTCATTCTCAAGGTGATGCTTCGTTTTTTGATCGTCTTAAACCACATATGTTAAAAGCTTTTAGGTTGATGGAAACTTGGGAGTTCAATTTTAAGCATTTGATGTATGTTCCGCGAAGTGGAAATTGGGCAGATGAATACCCTACCCAAGGATTCACACTATACGACCAAGTATTAAGGGTTTGGGCTTTACGGTCGTTTTTGCATCATGAACATCATGTGGATTTAGCTCAGAAACAAAAAGATATTCTGAATCAAATTCAGATTAATTTCAAAAAGAGAGAGGACACATCTGAACAAGTTTACCACCCTAAGGCTTACAGCAGTTTGAAAAAAACAAAGTACTGGGTGGCATCACTAGAACCAGCAGGTTACCAAACACAATTTGATGCCTTTGGTAATGCTTTAGCGCTATTATTAGGGATAGGAAGCGAAAAAGACCAAAAAGAGCTAATCAATTATTCTGAAGATTTAAGACAAGAAGTCAAGCTGAAATTATTACCAGCATTCTGGCCTGTCATCACTTCAGAAGATAAAGACTGGGAGCTACTTCAAAACAATTGTGCTTATGAATTTAGAAATTATCCTTATCAATTTCATAATGGGGGGACGTGGCAAATGATAAATGGGTTTTATGGTTTAGCACTCTTAAAGGCTAATCACAGAGATTCGGCAGAAACAGTTTTAAGGCTTATTAAAGAGTTAAATGCTAAGGAAGAGTGGAAGTTTTATGAAAACTTTGATTCTAAGAATGGAAATCCCAACGGAGTTCCTCTTTGTGCTTGGAGTGCTGCTGCTGAAATCATTTTGGAACAAAACTTAAAACATAACACCCTAATACTTTAGAAAATGTTGAATAACCAACTAGATATTATTTGTGTAGGAGAAGCTTTAGTCGATTTTATCGGCCATGAAATAGGGAGTATTAGCAAAACCACCAATTATCAGCGCCATCTGGGAGGGTCGCCTACTAATGTATCTTTGAATTTAGCAAAATTAAAATTAAAAGTTGCTTTAGTCGCAACTTTAGGTAAGGATGGTTTGGGCGATTATATTTTAGAAGGACTTCAAGCTTCAAATATAGATGTTTCAAATGTTAGTATTTCAGTATTGAAGCCAACGAGTGTTATTTTTATTTCGAAGACAGATGCAACTCCGGAATTTATTCCCTACCGGGAAGCAGATCACGAAATTATTCTGAGTCAATTTAAAGATGTTTCCTTTTCGGGGATAAGGGTGTTTCATACCACCTGCTTTGCTTTGAGTAAAAACCCAGCGAGAGAGACTATACTAAAAATGGCCAAAAAGGCTTATTTGTTAAATTGTAAGTTGAGTATAGATCTCAATTACTCCAATATAATTTGGCCAAACAAACAGGAAGCAATTTCAACTCTTGAAACGTTCTGCGCATTTAATCCCTTAATTAAAATTAGTGAAGATGATAAGCGACGTTTACTGGGCAATATTTCCGACGACATAATGTTTGAATACTTTCATAAATTGGGAGTTGATACTATTTGTTATACGAAAGGAAGTAAAGGTGTGAAATTGTCTGTAAAAGGAGAAAAAATAATACATATGGAGGCCCTTAAAATTGAAAAAGTGGTGGATGCTACCGGAGCTGGAGATGCCTTTTGGTCTGGCTTTTTATATTCTTATATTAGGAATTATAATTATACCAATTGTTTAAAATTTGGTTTGAAGTTAGCTTCTCTAAAGCTCCAATCCCTAGGGAGCTCTAGTTTTAATCCTAATATTGGAGAGGATTTCTTTCAGAATAACGCATAAGGTTTACCTTTGTTTCTTCTAATTAATGACTAGAGCAAACATGCTCTAGTAGTAAAATATCCTTATGAGCACACCGAGAAAGAGAAGAGAGGCTTTAGTTTATCATGCTAAGCCAAGGCCAGGAAAAATTGAAGTGGTTCCAACCAAAAAGCATTCTTCCCAAAGGGATTTAGGATTAGCATACTCCCCAGGAGTCGCAGAGCCTTGCCTAGAAATAGAAAAGGATAAACAAAACGCTTATAAATATACCAATAAAGGAAATCTAGTTGCCGTGATTTCTAATGGAACAGCCGTATTAGGTCTTGGAGATATTGGTGCTGAAGCCTCAAAACCCGTCATGGAAGGTAAGGCGCTTTTGTTTAAAATTTTTGCGGACATAGATGTATTCGATATTGAAGTGGATACTAAAAACATAGATGACTTTATAAATACAGTCAAGAATATTGCTCCAACTTTTGGTGGAATTAATCTAGAGGATATAAAAGCTCCAGAAGCTTTTGAAATTGAAGAACGTCTAAAGGCAGAACTTCCTATTCCTGTAATGCACGACGATCAACATGGAACCGCAATTATATCTGCTGCGGCACTTTTGAATGCCCTAGAACTAGCGGAAAAGAAAATTGAGGAGGTAAGAGTAGTTGTTTCTGGGGCAGGTTCTGCAGCCATTGCTTGCATCAAACTTTATGCATTGCTGGGCGTTCGGAAAGAAAATATTGTCATGTTCGATAGTAAGGGGGCTATAAGTAAAGGGAGAGAAGGTCTTTCAGATAAACAAATAGAATTTGCTACCTCAAGACAGATTAAGTCGTTGGGAGAGGCTCTAGAAAATGCTGATGTCTTTTTAGGCCTCTCAATAGGAGGTGTTTTAAAGCCAGAGATGCTATCTTCAATGGCAAAGGATCCTATTGTATTTGCTATGGCAAATCCAGACCCTGAGATTGACTATGACTTAGCTATAAAAACCAGAAAAGATGTTATCATGGCAACAGGGAGAACTGATTTCCCCAACCAGGTAAACAATGTTCTTGGCTTTCCTTATATATTCAGAGGTGCTTTAGATGTGAGAGCTACCAAAATTAACGAGGAAATGAAAATGGCAGCAGTGAAAGCCTTAGCCAGACTTGCCAAAGAGCCAGTGCCTGAGCAAGTTAATATCGCTTATGCGGAAACACGCCTTAACTTTGGGAGAGACTACATTATTCCAAAGCCCTTCGATCCTAGATTAATCACAGAAATCCCACCAGCAGTTGCAAAAGCGGCGATGGAATCTGGGGTTGCTCAAAATCCAATTAAAGATTGGGAGGCCTATAAAGAAGAGCTTCTTGAGAGAATGGGAAGTGAGGATAAAATCACTAGATTACTTATCAATCGGGCAAAACAAAACCCAAAAAGGATTGTTTATGCAGAGGCCGATCATCTAGACGTCTTAAAGGCTGCACAGCAGGTTTATGATGAAAAAATTGCTATTCCTATTCTACTTGGTCGAAGAGATGTGATACTCGAATTGATGACTGAAATTGAATTTGAAGGGGAGGACATTATAATCATCGATCCAAAATCTGATGAGGAAGAGAAAAAAAGAAATGAATATGCGGAAGCTCTTTGGAAGAAGAGAAGTAGAAAAGGAGTGACTTTATACGATGCTAAGAAGATTTTAAGGGAGCGAAACTATTTTGCTGCTATGATGGTAGAAAAAGGAGATGCAGACGCTATGCTTTCTGGATACTCAAGAGCTTACCCTTCTGTATTAAAGCCAATTCTGGAACTCATCGGTAAAGAAAACGGAGTCACCAACGTAGCCGCGACAAACTTGATGAACTCTAAACGAGGTCCTATCTTTATAAGCGACACGTCCATCAATATTAATCCAGATGCCTCAGTCTTAGCAAAAATTGCTCAAATGACAGCCAAAACGGTGAAGATGTTTGGCATAGAACCTGTTATTGCGATGGTTTCGTATTCAAACTTTGGCTCGTCCAAAAATCCGAATGCTGTCAAAGTAAAAGAAGCTGTAGATTATTTGCATAAGAATTTCCCTGAAATTGCTGTAGACGGAGAGTTGCAAGTTGACTTTGCTTTAAATAAAAAGATGAGAGCAGATAAATTTCCATTTTCTAAATTGAACGGTAAAAAAGTAAATACACTTATCTACCCAAATTTGGATTCGGCAAATGGGACTTATAAACTAATGAAAGAGTTAAATAGCGCAGGCTCTATAGGGCCTATTTTAATGGGATTGAACAAGCCCGCACATGTCTTTCAATTGGGAGCTAGTGTCGATGAGATGGTAAATATGTCTGCCGTAGCTGTTGTAGATGCTCAGCAGAAAAGTAAACGGAAACTATAGAAGTTACTGGTTTTCATCGATTTATACATATAAAAAATCAATCAATATCTTAACTTAATTTTATTACATTTGGGTCCTAAAATTAAGTTAAGATGATTACTCAGCTTAGAGGTAGATTGTTAGAAAAAAACCCAACACATATCGTAGTAGATTGTAATGGTATAGGGTATGAAGTAAACATTTCACTTCATACCTTTTCTCGTTTAAAAGGGGAAGAACAGATAACTATTTACACCCATTTACAAGTCAAAGAAGATTCACATACCTTGTATGGGTTTATGGAAAAAGCAGAACGCTTGGTTTTCCGTCAATTGCTTTCAGTCTCTGGAATTGGCGCTAATACTGCTAGAATGATGTTGTCTTCATTAACGCCAGAGCAAGTGGTAGAGGCAATTTCCACTGAAGATTCGGATACTATACAGAGTATAAAAGGTATTGGTAAAAAAACAGCTCAGAGAGTCATCTTAGATCTTAAAGATAAAATTCGATCTTCTGAAGAGTATTCAGAAATTGTAAATACGCCTTCAAATTCCAATAAAGAGGAAGCTCTTTCTGCTTTGGAGACATTGGGTTATACCAGAAAACAATCTGGGAAAATTATTTCAAAAATTTGTAATAATAATCCCGATGCTAACGTTGAAGATATAATAAAGCTAGCCTTAAAAAATTTATAAAACTTTTGAACCAAAAAAGATTGTCCCTTAACATAAATTTTAAATCTTATTTCTTTCTTGTATTTCTTGTATTTCTTTCTTTAGAAATATACGCTCAAGATGAAAAAGATTCTATACCTCAAGGTCCTACATATGGTACTATTTCTATGCCAAATCCTTCTAGCATAGTTTCTAAATATGAATATGACTCTTATATAGATAAATATATTTATACCGAAAAAATTGGATCCGTCAACACCAAATTTCCTTTGGTCTTGACGCCTAAAGAATTTGAAGCTCTAGTTCTGGAGGAACAGATGAAATCTTATTTCAAACAAAAATCTGATGCCGCTTCAGGTAAAGGAGATGTAGAGGACCAAAAAAACTTAATTCCAATTTTCTATGTCAATAATTCCTTTTTTCAATCTGTATTTGGAGGAAATCAAATAGAAGTTAATCCAAGAGGGTCTGTTGCCGTGGATATGGGGATTCTTTATAGTAAGCAGGATAACCCAGCATTGTCCCCAAGAAACCAGAGTAACCTTACTTTCGATTTTGACCAGCGAATAAGTATGAGCCTTCAAGCTTCGGTAGGAACACGACTTCAGGTTAACGCTGAATATGATACTGAATCTACATTTGATTTTCAGAATCAAGTGAAAATGGATTATACTCCTACAGAAGACGATATTATACAAAAAATTGAGGTTGGTAATGTCAACATGCCCCTAAACAGTACACTTATCCAAGGTTCACAAAGTTTATTTGGGGTAAAAACACAACTGCAATTTGGAAAAACAACCATCACTGGGGTCTTTTCAGAATTGAATTCAGAACGTCAAAGCGTCAATATCCAAGGTGGTGCAACGGTAAGAGAATTTGATAAATTCGCTTTGGATTATGATGAAAACAGGCATTTCTTTTTATCTCAGTTTTTTAGAGACCAATATGATGAGGCTCTGCAAAATTATCCTTTTATAAATAGTAGAATACAAATTACAAGGGTTCAGGTTTGGATAACGAACAGAACAAATAACACGGAGACCATTTCCGATTCTAGAAATATTGTGGCTTTACAAGATTTGGGTGAAAGTGCTCCAGATAAACTAGGGCTTTTCTTTGATAATAATGGAAACCCCATTGCTCCACCAATTCCAAATTTTTTATTAAACCCCAATGGAAGACCTGATAATGCTAACAACGTTTTTAATCCAGACGGAATAAATGGTGGGGCGAACTCTATTTTGAATAATCAAATAAGAGATATAGCTACAATTCAGCAAGGTTTTGGGTCTGCCCAGCCTTTTGTTTCAGAAGGACGAGATTATGCCATTCTTGAAAATGCAAGAGAACTGGAGCCTAATGAGTTTTTTCTAAACACACAACTCGGTTATATTTCTTTAAACCAACGTTTAAATAATGACGAAATTTTAGGAGTTGCTTTTGAATATACCACAACCGATGGGAGAGTATTTAGAGTTGGAGAATTTGCAAACGGAGGACCTCCTGGGACAGAGACTCAAGAGAATCCAGAAGAACAAGGGGAGCAGATAGCGCTTAATCAAAACTTAATTGTCAAACTTCTTAAGAGTCCAGTTACGATTGTACAGGAGCCTATCTGGGACTTGATGATGAAAAATTTCTATAGTCTTGGGGCGAATGGGCTTGAGCAAGACGGTTTTAGATTTAATATTTTATATACAGATCCACAGCCTGTCAATTTTATCACCCAAGCTCCTGGAAGTACTACTCCGTTGCCCGATGATGTGGATGAAACCAATCTTTTGCAAGTCTTAGACCTCGATAGGTTAAACCTTAATAACGACCCTGTAAACGGTGGTGATGGCTTTTTCGATTTTGTTTCTGGAATCACCATAGATCCTGAGAATGGGGTTATTAAGTTTACAAAAGTGGAACCTTTTGGTGAATATCTTTTTAATAAATTGGATTTAACCCCAGAAACTGGTCCAGAGAATTATGATAATCCGGAAACCTATAATCAGAATCAAACCAAGTATGTTTTCAACTCGCTATATTCTACAACTAAGACTCAAGCTCAACAAGACGGAGCACAACAGAACAAATTTCAATTAGCAGGTCGGTATAAAGCTTCTAGCACAGGAGGCATCCCAATAGGAGCATTTAATGTCCCAAGAGGTTCGGTGTCGGTTACTGCTGGAGGGAGGACTCTGCAAGAAGGAATCGATTACACGGTCGATTATGAGCTAGGTCGAGTAAATATCTTAGATGAGGCTTTATTAGCTTCAGATACACCAATACAAGTATCTACGGAAAATAATGCGCTTTTCGGAAGACAAACCAAGCGGTTTACCGGGATAGATGTTCAACATAGATTTAGCGAAGAATTATTGATAGGTGGTACGTATTTAAATTTAAACGAAAGACCAATTACACAAAAGGCAGATTACGGGACTGAACCTATAAATAATAGTATTTATGGAGTCAATTTCAATTATAATACAACTGTTCCCTTTTTTACTAGGTTGGTTAACAAGCTGCCTAATATTGATACAGATGTAGAGTCCAATTTTTCTTTGAGAGGAGAGTTTGCTTACTTAAGGCCTGGAACTCCTGAAGCAAGTGATTTTGAAGGGGAAGCTACTAGTTATGTAGATGACTTTGAGGGTTCGCAAACGAGTATCTCTGTCATTGATCCCTTGTCTTGGAAACTAGCTAGTACTCCCATAGGATATCGGGGGCCAAATGATGCTAACGGAACATTTGATAGTAATGACGACTTAAGTATTAATGATTATAGAGCTAAATTAAACTGGCATACTATAGATCCTATTTTCTATAGCTCTCAACGGCCTGAGGATGTCACTGACCAAGACCTTTCTCAATACTATTCTAGGAGAGTTCTTGTGAATGAAATATTTCCTAATGTAGATATTGTACCAGGTCAAATTCAAACCTTATTCCCTTTAGATCTTGTGTATAGACCAAGCGAAAGGGGTATGTACAATTATAACCCTGCCGCTTCAAATGATAATATTCTTCCTAATCCAGAGCAAAACTTTGGAGGTATTATGAGAGGCTTGCAAACGACAGATTTCGAGCAATCCAATGTAGAGTTTGTTGAATTTTGGGTCATGGACCCTTTTATTTATGCTGAAAATGCTGGAAATAACGGTGGTAAAGTTGTTCTCAATTTTGGAAGTATCACAGAAGATATCTCAAAAGATGGAAGGAAACAATTTGAAAATGGTCTTCCAGAGGATGGGGGAAATTCAAATACGTTATTAACTAATTTCTCAAAAGTTCCTAGTAACCAATCTTTGGTATATGCTTTTGATACTGAAGGCCAAGAGCGAATTAATCAAGATGTAGGTTATGACGGGCTGCTCAATAGCGATGAAGCGCTAAAGTTTCCTGCGTTTGCCAATTTCGAAGATCCTTCAAATGACGATTACCAGTATTATCTTGACGGCGACGGAGATCTTTTAAACCGATATAGAAACTTTAATGGAATGGAGGGGAATAGCCCTGTAGAGGTTACCGAAAACAATAGAGGTAATTCTGCATTCCCAGATGTGGAGGACATCAACTTAGACAATACTATGAATACTATTGACAGTTACTACGAATACGAGGTTCCTGTCTATCCTAATATGAGCGTTGAGAATAATACAAGTACTGTTGCTGGGATCAATTCAGACTATATCACTGATGTTAAAGAGGTGATCACTACACTCCAAAACGGGCAGGAAATAGAGGCAAGATGGATACAATTTAGAGTTCCTCTTAGGACGGGTGAAGAATTTGCTGTTGGAGGGATAAGTGATTTACGATCTATTCGATTTATGAGAATGTTCATGACTGGTTTTAGTCAAGAAACCATCTTGAGATTTGGAACTTTAGAGTTGATTAGAGGAGATTACTTCACATATGATTTACCTATACTTCCAGATGGTCAAAACCCTATGGCGGGCAATACTCAATTTAATGTAGAAGCAGTCAGTGAGGAAATTACGTCTAATTATGTGACTCCTCCTGGTGTTTTAAGAGAAGAGTTGGTCAATAATAACGTGGCCATCCGAGAAGATGAAAAATCACTTTCCTTACGAGTGAAAAATTTAGAGGCGGAGGATTCTAGAGCTGTTTTCAAAAATTATCAAATTGACATGCGTCAATATGACAACCTAGAAATGTACCTCCATGCAGAAGCTTTACCACCACCAGAGAACCAGCTTCAAGATGGCCAATTAACAGCCTTTATAAGGATGGGGATTGACTTTACAAATAATTATTATCAGATTGAGATTCCGCTTAAAGTAACAGATCCTCAAGATTTTTCTCCTCGGGGGATATGGCCTTTAGAAAATGATCTCAACTTACCTCTAGATTTACTTCAACAAATTAAATCTACAGTACTTGGCGATGACAATCTAAGTAACTTGGAACTCAATTATTTTGACGAATCTTTAAATCCTGTCGATGGTACTTTTAATGAGGGATTAAAAGTTGGAATTATCGGTAATCCTAGCTTTGGAAATATACGAGTTATGATGTTGGGATTAAAGAATTCGAGCAATCAAAATGTGTCTGGTGAAGTCTGGTTTAATGAGATGAGACTTACAGGGCTTAAAAACGAGGGAGGCTGGGCTGCAGTCCTAAATCTGGATACAAATTTTGCAGATTTTGCAAATGTATCTGCAAGTGGTCGAAGAAGTACAGTAGGCTTTGGAGCCATAGAACAAGGACCCAACCAAAGGAGTAGGGAGGACATCCAGCAATACGATATAGTGACTGGCCTTAATTTGGGCCAACTGTTGCCTAAAGATTGGGGGGTCAAAATACCACTAACTTATAATAGAGGGGAAGAGTTGATTACACCTCAATTTGATCCTGTTTACGGAGATCTAGAACTCGAAACTTTGCTGGATAATACAGCAGATGAAGCAGATCGAGCAGAATTTGCAGAACAGGCAGAAACCTACACGAAACGTCAGGGGATAAGTGTTATCGGTTTACGAAAAGATAGAACCAATCAAGAAAAAACACCAATGCCTTATGACATCGAAAACTTCACGGTGTCCTCAAGTTATAACCAAACTGATTATAGGGATTTTGAAATCACAGAATCCTTAGACCAGAATGTGGATGCTGCCTTAACCTATGGATTCAATTTTAAACCACTGGAGATTAAGCCACTTGAGAAGATAGGCCTTTTTAAAAGCCCCTATTTTGCTATTTTCAAAGACTTTAATATTAATCTGCTTCCCAATAGTATTACTGCTGGTGCAAACATAAATAGACAATACAACGAGTTGAGATTTAGAGAGTTTAACCTTCCTCCGGGAAGTTTAGGAACTCCGAAATTATTTCAAAGAAATTATTTTTTCGATTGGCAATATGCTATTGATTATAATCTGACGAAGTCATTAAATTTCAATTTTAATGCTTCTACCAATAGGATTGTGAGGAATTACATCGATGAAAATAACGTTCAAGATAATAGCATAGGTATTTTTGATGACTTTTTTGATATCGGAATTCCAAATAGACATTACCAACAATTACAGCTTAATTATACCTTACCCTTTAATAAAATCCCTTTCCTTAAGTTTGTTCAAACTCAATATTCTTACACAGGAGATTTTTTATGGACCAAAGGATCTGAGATTTTAAGAGATCTAGAAGGTATTCCAGATCTAGGAAATTCTGTTCAAAACTCTGCAAGGCATCAGATCAATTCCAATTTAAACATGTCTAGTTTTTATAATTACCTTGGTTTAACCAAAAAAAGAGCTCAAAATCCATCGCAAATCAAGCGAAATATAAGTCGAAGAAGAGGTGCTGAAAATATAGAGCAAGATCCCCAAAATCAAAATAACCAAGAAAACGCGAAAACTGAACTTACTATAGGTGATAAAGCTCTAAATACTGTCATAGGTTTAGTGACAGTCTTGGATCGAGTGCAGGTTAATTATTCTGATACAAAAGGTATCTTCTTACCTGGCTATACCAATAATATTGGTTTTGGAGGAACCTTAAAACCTACTGCAGGATTTACTTTTGGAAGTCAAAACGACATTCGTCGAGAGGCTGCGAGAAAAGGATGGTTAACCATGTATCAAGATTTCAACGAACAATACATACGGACAGATAATCAACTACTGGATATACAAGCGGGGCTGAAATTATTGCCAGGGATGACAATAGATTTGATTGCCAATAGAATGTATTCTGATACGTATACAGAAAATTTTAGAGTAGACCCTGAGACCATGGCCTACAATTCTATTATTCCAAACACTTATGGGAATTTTAATATTTCTACAAACATGATTCGTACTTCCTTTAATTCGAGTACGAAAGAATTTTCTGAGAATTTTGAAACGTTTAGGGAAAATCGTTTTATCGTTGCCAATAGACTCGCAGAACAAGCTGGGGTAAATGTAAACGATCCTAATAATATAGATGAAAATGGATATCCAATTGGTTTTGGAAGGACGAGTCAAGCAGTTCTCTTACCATCCTTTCTTTCTGCGTATACAGGATCCGATCCCCAAGGAGAAGATCTAAGTCCTTTCAGAGATATCCCTATTCCTGGATGGAATATAAAATATACTGGGTTGATGAGGTTAACTTGGTTTCGAGAAACCTTTAACCGCTTTTCTATTCAACATGGCTATAGATCTTCTTATACTGTCAATCAATTCCAAACTGATTTAGAATTTAATAGAAGTGATCCTTTCGGTGATTTCAATACAGATCAAAATGGAAACTTCAGAACAGAACTTTTTATTTCTAATGTGAATTTAATAGAAGAATTTAGCCCTTTGATTAAATTGGATTTTGAAATGAAAAATTCGGTGAGTATTCTTGCTGAAGTTAGAAAAGATAGGGCCTTATCTTTGAGCTTCAACAACAATCTGTTAACTGAAATGCAGGGAGATGAGTATATCATAGGTTTAGGGTATAGAGTTAAAGATCTCACTGTTGTCACTAAATTTGAAGGAAATAGAAGGGTTTTAAGTAGCGATTTGAACTTAAAAGCAGATCTTTCTTTAAGAAGAAACGAAACAATTATTAGAAATTTAGACGTGCTGAGTAACCGTGTTACTTCGGGTCAAGACATTTGGTCCATAAATTTTGTGGCTGATTATGCATTTACTAAAAATTTAACCGCTTTATTTTTCTACGATCATGTATTTTCGCAGAATGCAATCTCAACGATATTCCCACAAACAACCATTAGAACAGGGTTTACATTGAGATATAATTTTGGAAACTAAAATAATTTAAAATGAATATACCAGATAGCTTAAAGTACACCAAAGATCACGAGTGGATCAAAATTGATGGAGATATCGCCACCATTGGAATTACAGATTTCGCACAAAGTGAATTAGGAGACATTGTGTACGTAGAAGTCGAAACTGTAGGAGACTCTTTAGATAAAGATGAGGTTTTCGGAACTGTAGAAGCTGTTAAAACTGTATCTGATTTGTATCTACCTTTAACTGGCAAAATCATCGAGTTTAATGAAGAGTTAGAAGATGAACCAGAAATGGTTAATGAAGAGCCTTATGAAAAAGGATGGATGATTAAAATGGAAATAACAAATCACGACGAAGTTAAAGAACTTATGGATGCAGAAGCTTATAAAGCTCATACTGACTAGTCAACTATTAGTGCCTGCTGCTATTTTATGCACAGCAAGTATCTTAGTTCTTTCTATTTCAGATATAAGTAGCCTTCCCAAACTTCAAATAAGTTATGAGGATAAATTTTATCATTTTGTAGCTTATTTTGTTTTAAATTCAATTTGGCTTATTGCTTTATTTAAAAAAAATGAATATCAGTTAAAAAAGCTTTTGTCGATTTCTTTTAGTATTATCGTTTTTGGTATTATTATTGAAGTAATTCAAGGAAGTGTAACAGATTCCAGAGCTTTTGATATATTTGATATTTTAGCGAATAGTATAGCCGTAGTGGTAAGTTTTTTCTGTTTTATGCTAGTAAAAAAAAGTTTTTTGAAAAAATAAAATCAAAATCAAAGTAAATTTTATTTTTTTTATATTTTAGTAATCTATTAAAAAATATAATATGGAACCAAAAAAAAATCCAAAAAAAGACCTGTCTAAAAGAAGCTTTCTGTTTTTTCAGATTGGTCTTGTAGTAGTTCTCGCTATTACTTTAACCATGATTGAATGGAAAACTTATGATAACGATGCTATAGATACTGGTTTTGTGAATCTTGACATGTTAGAAGAGGAAGACGTGCCAATTACAGAAATCCAAAAGACACCACCACCGCCACCACCACCGCCACCTGCACCAGAAGTTATTGAGGTGGTAGAAGATGACGAAGATGTAGAGGAGGTTATTATAGAATCTACTGAAACCGATCAAAACGAAGTTGTTGAAGTTGAAGAAGTCGAAGAAGTCGAAGAAGAAATTGGTGATGTTCCTTTTGCTGTTATTGAAAGTGTCCCAATTTTTCCTGGATGTGAAGGCCTTAACACCAATGATGAGCGTAAAAACTGTATGAGTCAAAAGATTAGCAAGTTTGTTAATAAAAACTTTGACACTGGTTTAGCTGCAGATCTTGGATTAAGTGGCATAAATAGGGTTTACGTTCAGTTTAAAATCGATAAAAAAGGTAACATTGTAAATGTAGCCGCTCGAGCTCCTCACCCAAGATTGCAATCTGAAGGTGAACGAGTCATCAAAAAACTGCCTAAAATGAAACCAGGTCAGCAACGTGGACAAAATGTAGGGGTATTATATTCCTTACCTATTATGTTTAAAGTACAAGATTAAATTCAAATAAAATACAGTTCAAAAAAATCCCGAATTCAACATTTGGGATTTTTTTATTACTTTTAAATTAAATCTATCCAATCTACCATTAATACCAAATTATATTTATAATGCCGTATGAATAAATTGAATTATTTTTTGATTGATTGAAATCAAAAATAACTAGCATAGCCTTAGCTACGGTAATTATTTTTGATGAAAAGCAGACGAAAAAAGCTTGTGCCGAATTCATTTCGGTAAAACGATTTATTGCGACATTATTGGTCTAATTTGGTATAAGGAAATACTCCCCGTTCCTTTTCCTGTTTATTAGCTTTTCTACGTTTGGGTAAAGCTTTGTTTTACAAACAGAAAGTTACCCCACAATTCCAGAATGTAATGATACCTTAGAAACAGACAAGAGTCTTGCCTAAACCCAGCTAAAATCTCTTATTCTTGAATATTTTATAGAGCCAGAAGTTGTAGCTAAGTATGAGTATAAGCTGAAAAAGAACACCTTCTAGAGAGTTACTAATACCAAATTATATTTATAATGCCGTATGAATAAATCGAATTATTTTTTGATTGATTGATTGAAATCAAAAATAACTAGCATAGCCTTAGCTACGGTAATTATTTTTTATAAAAAGCAGGCGAAAAAAGCCTGTGCCGAATTCATTTCGGTAAAACGATTTATTACGACATTATAGGTCTAATTTGGTATTATTCAATGAAAATATCTTTCAAATTCTGAGTGAGGTCTACAGGTTCATTTTCGATATCCCATTAAACCTCCGAATGGGAATAGATTTTGAAGAATTTTTTGCCATTTACAATACTAACATAACAGTTAATTTTAAGGTGTTTTAGAAAAGTGTCTCCACTTTTACACAGTGTTTTTGGAAGTCAAGTCAAGTTTGCTTGCTACCTTTATGATTTAGCTCACGAACTCGGCAGAGAAGGTTACAGCCAAGTCCTCACGCTTGAAGGAAGATAGGTTAGTTTTATAGAGATGGGTTGGCCTATCCAGTAGTGGAAGCCTATTTGAGCTATGAAGCAGTATGCTTTTAGATATTCAATTTGGAAGGGGGGTGGTTGTATTGGAAATACTCAGAGATGCTCCTGCTTTGTGGTTGCTGTAACCGTCTAAATGTAAAGTAATAATTTGTTTTAAGTCCGTTGGATCAAGTGCATTGGCCATAACGTTGTTTTGGCGATAAGGTAATTATACCAAATATGTTTTGTATTGCCGTATATTTTTCGTATATTTATGAATGGGAAGAAAAGCAATTTTAGAGATCAAGGAATCAGATTCAGAGCTAAAGAAACTCTTGTTAAAACAGAAAACCTTAAAAGCAGAAAAACGTTTAAAGAGTTTGCTAGCCATTAAGTCTGGCAAATTTGAAACCCGACAAGAATTAGCTGATTTTTTAGGGATTCATATCAGAAGCCTAGAAAGGTGGATTGTGAACTACAATGCTGGTGGGGTTGAGATGATGTTAACTGATAAGCCTAAAAATAAAACGTCTAAAATTATTACACCACAAATACATAAGGGTTTATCCCAAAGAGTACATGACCCAAATAATCCTTTTTTGGGATACTGGGATGCTCAAAATTGGGTAGAACAAGAGTATGGCGTAGTTGTTAAGTACCAACGGATCCGTGAGTATTTGATTCAGCATTTTAAAACAAAACCCAAGACTCCTAGGAAATCTCACTACAAAAAGGATGTAGAGGCTGAAAAAGCTTTTTTAAAAACTCCCTAATACGCTAGATAACATTAGAATTAGTCTTAATAAAGATAGTTACGACTCTGTTAATTTATACTTTCAAGATGAAGCTCGATTTGGAATGATGAATCATCTTGGAAAATACATAACCGCTAGCGGTGTAAAGCCAATAGTGACCTATCAACATATTTATAAAACGACCTATCTATATGGTAGTTACTCTCCAATAAACGGAGACTCTTTTGTTTGGGAAATAAATGGTGTAAGTACTAACATATTTCAAGCCTATCTGCGGGAATTTTCAACACATAATCCAAAGGAATATAAAATTGTAGTGATTGATAATGCAGGGTTTCATTCTACAAAAAATATAGAGGTGCCACAAAATATAGTCTTGTTAAGAATACCCCCATACAATCCTGAACTAAACCCATGCGAACAAGTATGGCAATACATTAAAAATCGATTTAAGAATCAAAGATTCGAATCGATGAAAAGTTTAAAACAATGGCTAAGCGAAATGGTCTGCGAAATGAAACCAGAAACCATTAAATCTATAACAGGAAACCATCATTTTCTAAAGGCTTTTAATACGGCATTTAATAACTAAATTGGTATTACTCAATTTCACAAAGAGGCTAGGAAGCTAGTCTGAACAGTGACATAAATCAAAACGTTTTAACGTCAACACAAAAGCAACTGGCATAAGTCAAACCGTAATTGCTAGCATGGTTTGGTCCGAAATGTCCAGTACAATGACTTCAAAATCAATGGTATAAAACGAACTGCAGTACCCTCCAATACTATTCTACAATGTTGTAGAATATACAATTGGCTCTAAATCTCATATCGATTTAAGTTATAAGTAGAAATGGATACATCAAATCAATACTTTCTGGCAGTGGTTAATCGATTAATTTTCTTTGTAAGAGGCCGTCACAGGTAATGCTAGTTGGAAAACTAAATTTGGATTCCAACTTCGAGTAAAGTACACAGTTCCCTTTAATTTAGATAATCTTTTATTCCAATTAGAATATAACCAAGTTAGATCTTACACCTATTCTCACAGTACTTTAAATTTTCATTATAAGAGCTATAATCAGTTTATGGCAGAACTTTGGGAAGCAAATTCTAGAGAACTTCTTCTTATCTCAAGAAAAAAGGATAAATGGTATGGGCGTGTAAAATTCATTTTTGGCGTGTGTGATTTTGAAACTAATGCGGATAGTGTCCCATTTTGCGCCTCAGATTAACTTGTAAATGAACGGTAAATAATTGATGATGAAGGCATCAAAATAGGCTAAGCTAATTAAGGTAAACTTTCATTAAGGTAAACTTTCATTAAGGCGAGATGGAAGTAAGATTTATAATAAGCCCAAGGACAAACCTAAAGGTCTATTTGAATCTAATTCACAGGAAGTTTGATACCGCTCTAGGTAAAGCTATAAACTTCGATAGAAATACAACTTGGATTAACTTGGGCTTTAGGACAGATATTTAACCCGTATTACGATTATTAACCCAATACTTAGTAAACATTAACGAACGTCTGCTTCCTAAAAAAAACTTTTTAGCCGTATCTTTGCAAAAAGTTTCGAATATTGTCAGATTCTATTGCATATACACAAGTTTCTTCCTGGATACATGATTTTAAAGAACTCACAAAGGTAAGATTAGCCCTTAGTGTTGTATTTTCTTCAATTGCTGGTTATCTATTAGGTATAGACACTTTTAATATCGGTCATTTCGTATTATTAGCGTTAGGTGGCTATGCCATGGTAGGTGCTTCTAATGCCTTTAATCAAATTATAGAAAAGAACTTAGATGCGAAGATGAAAAGGACCAAAAACCGTCCTCTCCCATCGGGTAGTATGACCACGAATACTGCCTTTTTTATTGCGACTCTTCTTACTGTAATCGGGTTGTCATTCCTTTTTATTATCAACCCTATAACGGCCATGTTTGGGGCGATATCTATTTTTCTTTATGTGAGTGTTTATACCCCATTGAAAACTATCACTCCGCTTTCGGTTTTTGTAGGAGCGTTTCCTGGGGCTATTCCTTTTATGTTGGGATGGGTAGCTGCAACGGGCTCTTTTGGGATTGAAGCAGGAGCCTTATTTATGATTCAGTTTTTCTGGCAATTCCCCCATTTTTGGGCTTTAGGTTGGTGGCTGTATGATGATTATAAAGAAGGGGGCTTTTTTATGCTACCTACTGGTAAAAGAGACAACGGCACAGCAATTCAAATTATCCTTTATACTATATGGACCCTTATTGTTTCAATAATACCTGCGCTGGGTGTCACTGGTGATTTAAAGCTATCAATAGTCGCTGCTGTCTTAGTGTTTATATCAGGCTTGATTATGCTTTTTTACGCCATTAAGCTTTTTCAAAAACGAGAGACCAAATACGCCAGACAGCTGATGTTGGCCAGCGTGTTTTACATTACTTTAATACAAATAATTTACGTATCAGATAAATATATCAGAATATGGTTTTAGATGAAAAACACAAACGTGCAAGGATGATGATGATGTGGTTTGGCATCATAAGCATGTCGATGATGTTTGCAGGATTAACGAGTGCTTACGTTGTGAGTAAAAACAGACCAGATTGGCTTACAGACTATCAATTACCAGATGTTTTTATTTGGAGTACGCTGGTTATATTTTTAAGTAGTATTACATTTCATTTAACCAAAAAATTCACTTCTGAAGGTGATTTAGTAAAGGCTAATGCTATGATAATTTCTACTTTTATCTTAGGAGTTCTTTTTGTGGTGATGCAGTTTGTTGGATTTAATGAGATTGTAGAGGCAGGGTATTATTTTACGGGAAGTGCTAGTAGTATTACAATGTCTTTCATTTACCTATTAGTTTTAGCTCACGTCGTCCATGTCATGGCAGGCCTTATCGTTTTGTTAGTCGTAATTTATAATCATTTTAAAAAGAAATACTCTAAAGGGAATATGCTAGGATTGCGCTTAGGGGTAACCTTCTGGCACTTTGTAGATGGGCTTTGGCTTTACCTCTTTTTGTTTTTATATTTCTTTAGATAATAAGAATTTTGTCTATTTTTGTAAGACATTAATATTTAATTTTTATGGAAGCTACTACCGTTGCAAAAACAGGTACAGAAGGACAGGCATGGGGAGGAGGTGAAGAACAACCTCTAAAAGCCAGTTACGGAAAATTAATGATGTGGTTCTTTATCACTTCAGATGCACTTACATTTTCAGGCTTTTTAGCAGCTTATGGTTTTTCAAGGTTTAAGTTTATTGAAGAATGGCCAATAGCTGATGAAGTTTTCAATCACTTTCCATTTTTACATGGGGTAGATGCACCTATGTATTATGTCGCATTAATGACGTTTATTTTAATATTTTCATCAGTAACAATGGTTCTTGCAGTAGATGCTGGCCATCAGATGAAAAAAGACAAAGTAGTGACATACATGGCATTAACCATTCTAGGAGGGATTATTTTTTTAGGATCTCAAGCATGGGAATGGAAAAACTTTATTCATGGTGAATATGGAGCGGTCGAAACCAGAAGTGGAAAGATTATTCAGTTTGTCGATGCAAACGGAGACCGTATTGCTTTAGATGAATTTGCTACGGCTTCCCCAAAAGATAGAACCCAGCATTTAGCCAAAAATGGTATTTGGTTTAGTTCAGAATCTTCTCTTAACCTTTTGGCTTTAGAAGATGTAAAAAGGGGATTTGAAGCTAATAAGACCCTTCGTGTTAGAACCATGCAAATAACAGAAGAAGGTGAAAAGGAAATTTTAACTAGAGAAGAATCTTTACTGAAATTAAATACTTCTGGTGTAGGTGTTATAGAAGGAGCTAATCTTAGCCAAAACGAGTATGGAGCACCCCTATTTGGTGGTTTTTTCTTTTTCATTACAGGCTTCCACGGCTTCCATGTCTTGTCTGGGGTGCTTATTCTTATTATCGTTTTCTTTAATGTTTTGGTTGGCACTTACGAGAAAAGAGGAAGTTACGAAATGGTGGAAAAGGTTGGTCTTTACTGGCACTTTGTAGATTTAGTTTGGGTATTTGTATTCACATTTTTCTACTTGGTTTAATTAATAATACATTGAATTTATAATAAAATGGCACACGATACAACACACGGAGTACATGCAGGAGCAAAAAAACGCATATGGCAAGTTTTTATCATTTTATCTATACTAACCATAGTAGAGGTAGTTTTAGGAATTATAAAACCAGATTTTCTTGTTCATAATGATTTAGTTTCCTTATCCTTTCTCAACTGGATTTTTATTGTGCTTACGATTGTAAAAGCCTATTATATAGTTTGGGCATTTATGCACATGGAGCATGAATCGGGAAGTTTGAGAAGAGTTGTCGTCTGGACTGGTGTCTTTTTAATTAGTTATTTGATAGCTATACTATTGATAGAAGGGTCATATATTCAAGAAATATACTCTGATGGATACATTACTTGGGATTTCTAAGAAAAGAAGGTTAAATATAATTCAAAAGGCGGTTCACTAAAATCGTCTTTTTTATTTTTGTATATAATTTTATCATATGAAAAAATACGCTGTTCTTATTGTTTTGTTTGTTCTTCCTTTGGTAGCGTATTTATTTTTCTCTAGCGGGATCAATAGTTTTGGAAGACTCCCAGTACTTAAAGAAAATCTTTCCTTGTTGAACGAATTTGAAACTGACGACATCGCCTTCGTCAATAAAATCACAATCCTGACTTTCTTTGGGAACGACTTCAAAGTGAAAAAGGTACATGCTTTCAATATGAAAGAGAAAATCTATGATCGTTATCACAAGTTTGATGATTTTCAAGTCGTTACATTGGTGGCACCAAATTTAGAAGATGAAATCGAAGAATTTAAAAGTGAAATCAATAAAACTTCAGATGCTGCAGATTGGTTTTTTCTTGAACTACCAGACGATCAAATTAAAAAGGTGTTTGAAAGTTTGGAATCTGATTTAAAACTCGATGGTAAGTTTTCTTCAACCTTCGCTTTTGTTATTGATAAAAAAATGAGTTTGAGAGGGAGGAGTGACGACGAAGACGAAGGCACAAAATACGCCTACGATTTAAGCAATATAAAAGAGGTAAGCGATAAAATGAATGATGACATTAAAATCATTCTTGCAGAATATCGATTTGCCTTAAAAAAGAATAATGCGCAAAGAGAAAAAAGACCATGAAAAAATACTCTTACGTAGGAATATCACTTGTCATTTTAGTGTTTGGAATTTGGGTGGTTAGTGAATATCTAGCCCGTAATTCCAAGGAAAGTTTATCCTATATAGAAATAGAAGGCGAACGTAAAAAAGTTCCTGAATTTGATTTTAGAAATCAGAATAATAAAACGATTACCAATAAGGATTATCTTGGGAAAGTCTATGTTGTCGAGTTCTTTTTTGCTACTTGTCCAACTATTTGCCCTATTATGAATGAAAATTTATTGGAGGTACAAGATCAGTTTTATGGTAACATGAATTTTGGAATAGCTTCATTCACTATTAATCCTGAGCATGACACTCCTGAAGTTTTGAAAAAACATGCAGAAGAGCTCGGTGTTAAGCATCCTCATTGGAATTTTTTGACTGGAGATAAAGATAAAATTTATGAGCTTGCCAATAAAGGCTTTAATATTTATGCCCGTGAAGATGAGAAAGCAGAGGGTGGGTTTGAGCACTCTGGGTTCTTTGCTTTGATTGACCAAGAAGGATACATCCGAAGTAGGAAAGATGAAGCAGGGAACTCTATTATTTTTTACCAAGGTTCGGTTCCTATCGATAATAATAGTGGTGAAGGGCATGAAACCCAGCAAATTGATATTTTAATGGAGGACATTCAAATTCTTTTGAAATGAAAGCTAGTTTAATCAAATCCGATAAAACGATGGTTCCAATTATTATTGTACTCTCCATCGTCATTCCAATAGTGGTCATTGTACTTATGAACCTGCCAACTCGTTATAACCTTCTTGGTCTGGATGTTGGGACATTTCCCTTTTTTCATGCAGTTATCAATGGACTTACAGCAATACTGCTATTTCTAGGATATCGATTTATAAAACAAAAGAAAAAAGTTGAGCATAAAACTGTCATGATTACAGCTTTTGGCTTGTCGGCCCTTTTTTTAGTAAGCTACGTCATTTCTAAACTTAGTATCGATCCAGTTCCTTATGGAGGAGAAGGTTTCATAAGATACCTTTATTTCTTTATTCTTATTACACATATCGCCTTATCGGGAATAATTATTCCTTTAGTTCTTTTTACAATCTATAGGGGATTGACGGGTGAATATGATAAGCATAAAAAAATTGCGAGATGGACTTTTCCTATTTGGATGTATGTAGCTGTCACAGGGGTTTTAGTCTATTTATTTATGTTACCTTATTATTAAAATAATGATCACGATGAAAGCAAAAAAAGTTTTAATCACAGTAGCACTGGTTCTGTTCTTTGTCTTTGAGGCCAGTTCCCAATGTTCTATGTGTAGAGCCGTATTGGAGTCTGAAGCAGATCAAGGCGCTGCAAAAGCTATAAACGATGGTATAGTTTATCTTATGGCTTTTCCTTATATTTTGGTAGGCGGTGTACTCTACGTCGTCTACAGAACTTTTAAAAATAAAAAATCTCAACAAAACTCATAAAATGAAAAAAGTATTCTATCTATCCACTTGTGATACCTGCAAAAATATTTTAGGTAAGTTGTCTTTGCCTGAAGATATAAAGCTACAGGACCTTAAGAAAGATCATATTTCTGAAGAGGACTTGGAATACCTTTTTAAATATACAAGATCTTACGAACTCTTACTTAATAAGAGAGCTCAAAGATATAAAGAAGAGGGGTTAAAAGATGAGAACCTGTCTGAGGAAGAAATAAAAACGTGTATTCTATCTCATTACACCTTTTTAAAGCGACCTATATTTATTTATGATGAAAAGATATTCATAGGAAATGATAAGCATACCGTAGATGCTTTGAAGTCTTTGTTTCATGAGTAAACGAGTTCAAGCGTTAATTGCTGCTTTATTTGCAACCTCTGTGTTTGGCGTCACCCATACTCTGGCTAAAGGCTTAATGCCAGATTATATTCAACCTTTAGGTTTTATTTTGATAAGAGTGTTAGGTGCGGGTATTCTATTTTGGATTGTGAGTTTTTTCATTAAAAATGAAAAAATTAAAAAAGAACATTGGCCAAGACTATTATTATGCGCTCTACTTGGGATGGCTCTCAATATGCTTTTTTTCTTTAAGGGCTTGAGTTTAACCACTCCAATTAATAGCTCTGTAATAGTGACCATAACTCCCATTTTGGTATTTGTATTATCTGCACTCTTGATCCGAGAAAAAGTAACTTGGCTCAAGTGTTTGGGAGCTATAATCGGTTTATTTGGAGGGCTTGCCTTAATTATATTTGGCGTACAACAACAAGTTGACGCTCCTAATATTCCGCTTGGTAATGCAATGATTTTTGTCAATGCAACGTCCTATGGTTTGTTTTTAATTGTTGCCAAGCCTTTAACCAAAATCTATCACCCTGTTACGCTTATGCGTTGGCTATTTTTAACCTCTATCATTATAAACCTACCCATTGGTTGGACAGAGTTTGTAAGTGTAGAATGGCAAACTTTGCCTTTTGCTATTATTTGGCGAATAGGGTTTGTAATTATAGGAACTACTTTTTTAACTTACCTGTTGAATATTTTTGCCCTCAAATATTTATCTGCTTCTACTATTGGAGTATTTGTATACTTACAACCTGTCATAGCAATAGCTTTTGCTATTATTTCTGGAGCAGATGAACTCAATGGGTTAAAGATTATTTCTGCTATACTCGTTTTCTTAGGGGTTTTTATGGTAACTAAAAATCCATCTAGGAAAAGAGCTAAAGCTTAATATATTTTTTCTGGTGTTTGTAACAGTTGCTTTTCTGAAGAAATCAATTACTAGCTATGTAATAAATACTTTTTTAAATGCTTGAAAAGGTCTTTAGGTAGTATCTATTTTTAAAATGGAACAACTTTTTTGTATAAAAACTCAGTGATTTCATCATTGAAGTCTAGGTTTAAATTGTCCAAAACTTGCCTAGTGAATGTATGTTTTTATTTTTTTTGGACATCGATTTAAAGACATAACGGTATCAGAAAAATAGTAGGATTTAAAATGCTCACTAACAACATAAAGGATAAAAAAAAGACCACCTGAGAAGGTGGTCTTTAAACTAAACTAAGTTTTTTTACTTTGGCATTACAACACTATCAATGGCATGAATCACTCCGTTAGAAGCAGCAACATCTGCAATAACGACGGTTGACTTTCCACCATTTGCATCAGTTAAAATTACTTTTCCATCTTCAAGGCTTAAGTCAATCTTTCCACCTTGAACAGTGTCTACTGTAAATTTACCATCATTCTCAGTAATTGCACTTATCAATGCAGCAGATTCAAACTTTCCAGAAACAACATGGTAGGTAAGTACACTTGCTAATTTCTCTTTGCTTTCTGGCTTCAATAAAGTGTCTACAGTGCCTTCAGGTAATTTGTTAAAGGCATCATTGGTTGGTGCTAATACTGTAAATGGTCCTTCACCACTTAAGGTATCAACCAATTCTGCTGCCTTTACTGCTGCAACTAATGTTGTAAAAGAATCATTTCCAGCTGCGACGCCCACTATATTCGGGATGTCATTTTTTGAATTTTCCATATTTTTATTTTATTAATTTGAATACAAACTTAATTTATTCAAATACTAGTTTTAGTTAACAAATATCACAATGAGCAAATTATTATCATTGGCTTTAGCTTATGGTTTGTAGGCTATAGCTGTGTTTAGCTTTAGTATTTGTAAGTGGCGTAGATGTTAGTTTTTTTGAAAAACTTGAAATTTGTCCGCTTCAGCTCTTAGGTAAATCATCTCTATTTTGATGTAAAAAAAGATTTCAAA
Organism: Psychroflexus torquis ATCC 700755; assembly: GCF_000153485.2. Lineage (NCBI taxonomy): Bacteria > Pseudomonadati > Bacteroidota > Flavobacteriia > Flavobacteriales > Flavobacteriaceae > Psychroflexus > Psychroflexus torquis. Next base: position 2,361,326 of record NC_018721.1, read on the forward strand.
GTGTTAACGTCTAGGAAATATTGCAATCGGATAGAGAAGATATGTTGTATATCCTGTTGAAATAAATTAGCAAACGTAGTTTCAAAATTATTTTCAGCTTCAGAAGTAGTGCTGAACAATTGATTTCTATAGAGAGCGGTTAAAAAGCTTCCAGGTGCAAATTGCCAAGAATAATTTAAATCCAAATTCCAAGTGCTGAAATTAATATCAGGATTGGAATCCAAGCTGGTCTTAGGTAAATTTTTATTTTCAGAAAGCCTTCCGTTTGGATTGAGACCATACATAAACTCGTCATATTTCACCATATCCCAATAATGCCTCAGTTGCAGGTTGAAACCATGGAAGGGGTTAAAATTATAATTTGCAGAGATACTGTTGATTAAAATTGTCCTTTCCCGTTCTCCAAAAATAGGTTCTTGATTCAAAAAGTTAGCAAAGCCTCTGTCATTTATTCGTTTATCGAATGTGAAGTTATACACCATAAAGAAGTAGTCGTTGAATCTTACACGAGGTTCTAGGTTTAGTCTGTAAGCGTAAGAATCCCTCCCTTCTTCAAAAAACGTATTTGTATTTGCTCTTATGTCAATGGCGAAAGTGCGATTGTAGTTAGTTGAAAGAAATCCACCAAAACTTGTGAAATTTTCATAGATAAAAAATCGATCGTCGACGCGAGGTTCAAAATAATCAAACTGTCGTCCTGGTTCCATACCAATATTAAAACCATAAGTATCTAGTTTAGGAGATGTGGCAAAAAAACTAGTAGACAACTCCAAGCCAGTATAGGTGTTAGGGGAAGCCAACTGTTTATAGAGAGAGGCGAAGGTGAGTCTATAAGTTTGAAAGTTGGAGGTTGGCTCAAAAATACGATAAGAAGCTTCAGCTCTAATATTATTAAAATTATTCCTGAGTAAAAGCCCAAGGTCATTAATGTCATATTTTTTATCTGCGTAATCATATCTTAGAGACAATTGGTACTGATCACTGATTTTGGCAATCTCTAAAGCAGAGCTAAAACCTGTCTTGTCATCGGTTTGTAGGTTGAGATGACTCATTTTGAATTCACCCGCAACTTTATAGGTGTTTTTGTTATTGATAAGGTCAAACAATGCTCCTGTGACGTTTGCATTTCTAAAATCTCCAGAACGGGTTACATTGGTGTTGATTAAGCTTACCGAAGAATTTTTATTGAATTGCTGGTCAACCACCAAAATACTATAGTTTGTTAATGGCTCTATAACTTGCTCTCTAGTTTGGTTTTGAAGAGTGTCTATTGCAATAGCCCTAGTTGACTCTGTAATGGCATTAAAAACCCCTATACCAAGACCATTTTTAAGGCGACCAGACATTTTAATAGCGTTAAGCAGGTCTATCTCATCTGGTTCGTTTCCTGCGACTTCATTTCTTCCTAGATTTAAAGTTCCTGTAGGTTCATTTCCTACTCGTCTAGAAAAAAACAAATCTCCTTTCGTGAATAAATCAATGCCTTCGGTAAAAAATTGACGTTGTTCTGCAAACGTTTGCTCAAATGGGCCTATATTGAGGACAACATCATCAAATCTAGCTTGACTAAAATCTGGAATAAGGGTAGCATCCAAAGTAAGATTATCGGTGATGCCATATTTTAAATCTAGGCCAAGTTTAAAATCTGTGGAAGTTTGACCTCCAATCGTATTCACAATTCCTGTTGTAAACGGATATAAATTTAAACGCAATGGGGGTTGAAGATTTTTTATTCCAACGAGTTGTCCGTGGTACAAACCCTCATAGCCTATGGTTCTGTCTATAGGATTCCAAGCATATTCTGCTCGCTCTCTTCTAAAATATCTTCGGAATTGCACCCCCCAGCTTTGGACATCCGTTTTTGGAAATCTTAGTGTTCTATAAGGGATCTCCATTTCCAATTGCCATCCAAAATCGGTAAGCTTAACGGCGCTTTCCCAAACAGCATTCCAACCAAAATCCTGTCCTATGCTTGGTGAAGATAATGCATCGGCTTGGCTACCAGAACTGAAGACGATAAATTGAGTGTCATTTTGAGCATCGTTATTCGGGTTAAGAACCAGAGTAAAATAATCAGTTTGCCCAAACTCATCCCTAATGGTATTTTGACTCATGATTTTACTAGGATCATCAAAAAGTTTTACTGAAATAAATATAGCTTGGTCGTTATAAAATAATTTGACTTCTGTTCTTCGATCTGGTGTTGCAGGAAGGTTTATGTTAGGTGTAAATTGAACGAAGTCACTAGCGACTTTTATAGACTGCCAAACCTCATCCGACAAATTACCATCTATAACAGGAGCATTGTCCTGTCTTGTGATTTGGTATTGCTTCTTTGCTTGTGAAAAAGTTAAATTAACCACGCACAAAAAAAATAAACACACCCAACGAGTAATCATAAAATTCAAACTTATAGGCTTTTGACTTCATTTGATAAAATAAGTAAAAAGACTTTTAAAGTTTATTATTAATCGTAATATTGCAATATATAGATATAAGAAATGGGAATTACACGCACAGAATTATTTACAAACAAACAAAATGAATTTGCGCAGATTGCAAAAGTATTTGGTCACCCAGCACGCTTGGCAATTCTAGAAGTCTTACTCAAAAGCAGTACTTGTATTTGTGGCGATCTGGTTGAGGAATTAGGCTTGGCTCAATCCACTATCAGCCAACATTTAAAAGAGCTTAAAAATGCTGATATTATTAAAGGAAATATTGAAGGGAATTCAGTTTGCTATTGTATTAATGAAAAAAAGTGGTTTGAATTGAAAGTGACTTTCAATGAACTTTTTGACAGGTATCCCAATCCAAAAGAGTGTTGTTAAGGATAAATTTATTCTTTCTATTGATTTATGTTGATAATATGTATTGAGAGCTACAAAATATTTCACACGAAAAATAAAAAGAAAGAGTAGTCATTAAAAATAATTACAGAGAAAGAAAATGATACACGACTATTTTATAAACCTCTTAGAAAAGAATTGAGCAAATGCTTAGTTTGAATATCAAATATAATGATGACAGAAAAGGAACTCTTTCTTAAGGTAACAGGAATCGCTTTAGGTTTATATAAAAGGCTTAGGCCCGGATTGTTTGAGTCTACATAGTAATGTGCCTTAAATTATGATTTGCGAACTAGTTGGCACCCTTTACCTGAAATAAAAGATTGAATTAAATAATAAAAGCACTATAAAATGACACTTAAACAAGTAAAAAAACATTTGGCTAAAGTCGAGGTTTTAAAGTTTCAATTACCAGACGGAAGTATAGTTCCAGCTCATTTTCATGTTACAGAAGTTGGACAAGTTACCAAAGACTTTATGGACTGTGGAGGAACATTACGACATGAAAAAGTGGTTAATTTTCAGCTGTGGAATGCAGATGACATTGACCACAGATTACAACCAAAAAAGCTGAAAAACATTATTCAGCTTTCAGAAACCAAACTTTTTATAGACGATAGATTGGAAGTTGAAGTGGAGTACCAAGGCGATACCATAGGAAAATACTATTTAGGTTTTAATGATGGAAAATTTCAATTGGTGAACACGCTTACAGATTGCCTAGCTAAGGATAAATGTGGAATTCCGGAACCTGAGTCCGCAGAGCAAAATTCAGTTTGTTCTCCAGAATCTGGGTGTTGCTGATGAATTATTTAGATAAACCACTGATTCTAATTTGATGGGAAAGTTTGAAAAATACTTAAGCCTATGGGTAGCTTTAGCTATAATCCTAGGTATTTTTGTAGGTCGTTTTTTTGGAGATTCCATAGAGTTTCTTAGTGAACTTGAAATAGCAAAAGTCAATATTCCTGTAGCTATTTTGGTCTGGATGATGATTTACCCTATTATGGTTCAAATTGACTTTTCATCTTTAAAAAACGTTACCAAAAACAGTAAAGGGATTGGATTAACTTTGGTCATTAACTGGTTGGTGAAACCCTTTACAATGGCCTTTTTTGCTTGGTTATTCCTCGATCAGATTTTTCAGGCCTATTTATCTCCAGAAGACGCACAGCAATATATCGCTGGAGCGATTATCCTTGGGGCTGCCCCATGTACAGCTATGGTATTTGTCTGGTCTTATTTAACCAAGGGAGATGCTAATTATACACTGGTGCAAGTTTCACTCAATGACATAATATTGCTTATCCTTTTTATACCTATCGTAAAGCTTCTCTTAGGAGTGACCAATATTGAAATCCCTTACGATACCTTGATTTATTCAGTACTTATTTTTGTTGTGATTCCTCTTACTGCGGGCTATCTATCCAATAGATACTTGATAAAGAAAAAGGGTTTGGAGTGGTTTAATTCGGTTTTTTTAGCAAAGCTGAAGCCAGTCTCTATGATTGCACTCATAACTACTTTAGTCCTTTTATTCGCCTTTCAAGGGGATAAAATTGTCAATAATCCTTTTGATATTTTGTTGATTGCAGTCCCTCTTACCATTCAGACTTATTTCATTTTTTTTATAACATGGTTCTTAGGGAAATATTTAAAATTGAAGCATAATGTGTGTGCACCATCGGCAATGATAGGCGCTAGTAATTTCTTTGAACTTGCTGTCGCTGTTGCCATTTCACTATTTGGCCTTAATTCTGGGGCTTCACTAGCTACGGTTGTAGGTGTACTTATAGAAGTGCCAATTATGCTGTCTTTAGTCGCTTTAGCTAATAAGTGGAAGTATTAAACTCTAGATATATCCTTAACTAAATACCATTTCTGATGTTTCCAAAAATTGAAAGCTTGTGTCGAAAACTTGAAAGTGAACGTGATTCAATTTCAGAAGAAAGAAAATTAATACTCAAAAGTATCGCAAAAGCTTTGGATATTGAACTTAAAAATAAAGGAAAAGCGGACCTCATTTATATCTGTACTCACAACTCAAGGAGAAGCCATTTTGGTCAAATTTGGGCAAGTGTTACATCAGAATTTTACGGAGTCTCGTCATGCATAAATGCCTTTTCTGGCGGAAGCGAAGTCACTGCCCTTCATCCCCATTCTATTAAAGCTGTGGAAAGCTTAGGGTTTGAAGTTTTTTCCAAGTCAAAAGGTGAAAATCTTCACTATGAAGTAAAATTCAGCGATGAATCATCAACTTTTTGCTATTCTAAACTTTACGATGATAAAAGAAATCCTCAAAAAAACTTTATAGCTATAATGACCTGCTCTCAAGCCGACGAGAATTGTCCCTTTATTCCTGGTGCTGCTTTTAGAACGTCAACTCCATATGGAGATCCAAAGATTTATGATAACACCAAACTTGAAAAAGAAAAATATCTCGAACGTGCTTTGGAAATTGGTAGAGAAGTATGTTTTATGATGTTTTGGTTAGCATCAAAAAAAGACAATGCTTAAAATGGATAAACTACTTAGCACAAAAAGAGCACTTATCCAGTAGAAGTTGATTATAATAAATTGTTTGGACATTGTCTTAATTCTACTCTGATTGTAGAATTTTCGCATAGACTTATACAGGTAGAATACATACAGAAGCAGAAACCATAGACTTGCAAAGCTGAGTATGATGGCCAAAAAAAGCAAAATCAGGAAAACAGTTTGTTGATTGTAATTGAATATGAGGTGGTGCGTGTAGGGGATTTTCCTCCGTATATAAAACAATGAGCTAAAAATAGTAAAAATAGGGACAAAGAAAAACAGAAAAAAGGGCAGCTTTGGAAGTAGAAAATTCAAGAAGCCTATTGGGTTTTCTTTCAGCCTAGTATAACCAAATAAAAAATTGAATTTTAATTGGTTCATAATAGTTTCTTCTATTCCTAAAGAGTCAATCGCTTCAGTATAGTTAGTTCTAGGATTAGCCCTAATAAAATCGGCAATTTTAAAAGCAGTTGAGTTTTTCTCAAAGTCAAATTCATAATTGAAGTTTTCATTATTTTCAATTCGTTCATCTTCTAAAGTGCTCTTTAATTCTTTTAAGTCATCTCTGTTGATCCAGCTTATGGCTAAAAAGAAAATAATAGCAGTGCTTATAAAAAATCTAAATGGATTGACATACTTTATTCGTTTTCCTTGAATATATTCTTTACTGAGTTTTCCAGGACGGAACACTAAAGCACTTATAGTTTTTCTAAAACGGGAGTCATAAGAAATTAAACCAGAGAAAAACTCCACTAAGAGCTCTTTTAAATTTAAAGGTTTTGATGAATTTTTTTGACCACAATACGAGCAGAACCCGTCGGATATATCCAGATGGTGTTCGCAGTTTAAACAAGATTCTGTCCTGTGTAAAAACCGCCTAGGTCTAGATTTAAATTTTATTCTGAGTTTCATTTATAAGTAAAAACTACCGCAAATTACATTATTTATTCTTTCGCTGTTTACAGAGGCCTAATTTTATTTAACATTTCGTTAGTATCAAAAATTCAATTCCTATGACCATGTTGATAGTTTTACTATTAGATTTGCGATCTGAATTAATAGTTATGCATAAATTACTATCCAACTTAAAAATTGACATTAACTCTAGTCTTTATTTAAAAGACCCAGAAAGTTCTCCTTTAGGTAGAAATATTGTTAAGAAAAGTATAGATTTAATTGATATTCATGGAATTGAGGAGTTTAATTTTAAAAAATTGGCTCTTGAAATTGACTCTACAGAAAGTTCAATCTATAGATATTTTGAAAATAAACACAAGCTTTTGCTTTATTTGTCGACGTTGTACTGGGGAATTTTAGAAATTGAGTTTGTATTGCAAACCACGAATATGAAACCTGGAATAGATAAACTAATGAAAGCTGTAGACGTTTTGTTTAGCATTCCAGAATCTCAACACAGCTCTTACAAGCTAGATGGAAAAAAGTTGAGGCATATTTTAAATTCAGAATTTGTAAAAGTCTATCATAATAAACAAGTCGACGAGCAGAATAAAGCGGGGTATTTCAGTATTTATGAGCGCTTAGCCTCTAGGATTTCAGCTATTATTTTAGAAGTAAACCCAGATTATCTTTATCGGAATAGTTTATCTTCTCTAGTGATGGAGGGGTCATTAAATCATTATTTTTTGTCTGAGCATTTTGAAAATTTAACCGATTGTCATTCTAAGGCAAATTTGTATTTATTCTATAAGGATTTATTGACAAATACCCTAAAAGGCTAAACCTATGACAGAAGAAACTAAATTACCTTGGATAAGGCTTTTGCGTTTATTAAAACTGGAACGCAGTCCTGTGTTAAAAATATTTTTCTACGCCATTTTTGCTGGACTTGTAGAGTTAGGACTTCCTCTAGGAATACAGGCAATCGTTAATATTATTATAGGTGGTGAATTTAATGCCTCCGTTATAGTCCTTACACTTGTAGTTTTGTTTACCGTTGCTTTTGCAGGAGTGTTGAGGTATATGCAGCTAAGGATCGGTGAAGATTTACAGCAGCGTATATTTGCACGCTCTTCTTTTGAGCTTATTTATCGTTTTCCGAAAATGAAATATTCAGAATTACAAAACCAATATCCCCCAGAACTTGCCAATCGCTTTTTTGATGTGATGAACATCCAAAAGGCTTTACCAAAGCTAGTTATCGATTTCTCTGGAGGAATAATACAGATTTTATTTGGTTTGATTCTGCTCTCCTTTTATCATCCATTTTTTATTCTTTTTGGTTTTTTGATTTTACTTCTCTTTTATATTGTTTTTAAACTGTCTTTAAATGAAGGTGTAAAAGAAGCCCTTATAGAATCCAAATACAAGTATCAGGTTGCTCATTGGATTCAAGAAGTTTCAAGAAGTTTGGAGGGCTTTAAAGTGTCGGAGAGTTTTTCTTACTCTTCTTCGCGAAATGATGAAACCAGTTATAAGTATCTTCAAGCTAGAGAGCGTCATTTTAGAGTACTCAGATTCCAGTTCTTCAAAATGATTGTGTTTAAAATTATTGTAGCAGCAGCGCTTTTAATTGTTGGAGGTTTACTTGTTATAAACCAACAGATGAATATTGGTCAATTTGTTGCTGCGGAGATTATTATTCTCTTGATGATTAATTCTGTAGAAAAGCTTATTCTTGGATTAGAAAGTGTTTACGATTTATTGGCTGGATTAGAGAAATTTGGTAGAATAACAGATATACCTTTAGAAAGGCAGGACGGTGAAAAACCACTTAGGAAAGATCAAGATATGATTTTCGAATATAAAGACGTTAACCTTTATTTACTAGGGAAGCATATCCTTAAGGATATAAATGTGGAAATACGACCAAAGGACCTTATCTTGGTTCAAGGAACGCCTGGCTCTGGTAAGACAACCCTTCTTAGAACTTTAGTAGGACTAATTGAAGAAATAGAGGGAAGTGTTTTTGTGAATGACATCAATTTAAAGAACATAGAAATAACACATTTCAGAGATTTCGCTGGGCACTTTTTCCCAAACAATAGAACATTTCAGGGTACAATTCTTGAAAACATAACCCTTAATAATCCAGAGATTTCTATGGAATTTGTCAACCTTTTAATAGAAAGACTTCAGCTTAAAGATTTTGTAAAAGCACAAGACAAAGGACTGCAAACGGTCATATATTCTGAGGGAAGACAATTGCCATACACTGTTAGTAAAAAGATTATGATAGCTAGGGCTTTGGCCTCTAAACCAAAATTATTAGTGCTAAAGGATCCAACTGAAGATTTTCTGGATGAAGAAGAAAGTAAAGTCATAGATTTTATTACAGACCCCAACATGCCATGGGCTGTAGTTATAGTGAGTCGAAGTGACAAATGGAAGAGCAAATGCAATCGCTTCTTCTTTATGGATAATGGCGTAATGTCTATAAAAGAATAGTTATGCTAGATGTATCAAAAGAAAAACTGAATGAAAAAGTAGATTTATCTCACTATAAATCTATGCTTTTCACATTCAATAAAGATAGGTTTCTAACCTTCAACAAGATTATGTCTATTTTTGGAATCGTATTTCTAGTTGTTTTGTTTTTGCCTTGGACACAAAACGTACAGGGTAATGGGTTTGTAACCACGTTAGAGCCCAATCAAAGACCACAATCTATAGAGTCTGCTATATCTGGTAGAGTTGAAGAGTGGTATGTGAGCGAGGGTCAAATTGTTAATAAGGGCGATACAATTTTGCATATTTCTGAAGTCACTGATAAGTTTTTTGACCCTAACTTATTGATGAGAACAGAGTCACAAATAACGGCAAAGAACTTTTCTTTGGAGTCCTATACTAGTAAAGTGAACGCTTTAAATTTCCAAATTGAAGCGCTTAAAGAAGAACGAAAGCTTAAGTTAGAACAATCTTTAAATACCCTCGAGCAAGCTCGGCTTCAAGTCCAAACTGATAGTATAGACTTGGAAGCTGTAAAAATACAGCTCAGCATTGCAGGACGTCAATTTGAACGTACTGAAACGCTTGAGAATGAAGGCTTAAAAGCTATTACCGATGTTGAATCCAAGAAACTTCAGCTCCAAAATAGCCAAGCCAAAGTCATTTCACAAAAGAATAAATTGCTTTCCAGTAAAAACCAAGAGATAAATTCTAAAATAGAAATATCTAGTATTAAGGCCAATTATCAAGAGAAAATCTCTAAGGCTGAAAGTGATAAATTTACAGCTTTGTCTGGTCAATATGATACAGAAGCACAAATGACTAAGTTGAAAAATGAATTCACTAACTATAAAGTCCGCTCTGGTATGCTTTTTATCACCGCTCCTCAAGATGGGTTTATCAATAGGGCTATACAGAAGGGAATTGGAGAAACCTTTAGTGCAGGAACGAAAATTATAAGTATCATGCCCATCAATATTGAAATGGCTGTCGAGACCTTCGTTAGACCTATAGACTTACCTTTATTGCATCCTGGTGAGAATGTGAGAATCATTTTTGATGGGTGGCCTGCTATTTTCTTTTCAGGTTGGCCCAATCTTTCTTACGGAACTTATGGAGGGGAGGTTGTAGCTGTAGAACGAACCATCAGCGACAATGGTAAATTTCGAGTGCTCATAAAACCAAACCCAGATGAACAGGAATGGCCGGAGGTTATAAGAGCAGGTTCTGGAGCAAGAACCATTGCCCTTCTCAACAACGTCTCTATTTGGTATGAAATGTGGAGACAAATAAATGGATTCCCACCAGATTACTATCAACCTCAAGAGTCTAATAAAAATAGCAACAAGAATCAAAATGCCGGAAAATGATGCGCTTTTATTCTATCTTATTCTTGTTTTTATTCCATAATGTTTTTGCTCAAGAAGAAAACCTAACCAACACGTTGAGCCTTAATGAATTTTTGGCCTACGTAAAAGAGTACCACCCCCTCTCCAAGCTCGCTAATTTTGAAATTTCAGCGGCACAAGCTGAGTTGCTTAAATCTCGAGGTGCTTTCGATCCTAAGGTTGAGATCGACTGGCAGAATAAAGAATTTAAAGGGAGTGAATATTATGACATTCTAAACTCAACCTTCAAGATTCCAACTTGGTATGGAGTAGAACTAAAGGCTGGTTTTGAACAAAATGAAGGACAATTTCTCAATCCTCAAAACAATGTACCACAAGACGGTCTTTACAGTGCAGGTGTTTCAGTACCCTTAGGTCAAGGCTTATTTATCAACCAGCGGATGGCAGATCTAAGACAGTCTAAAATTTTGCAGGATTTGAGTCAAGCTCAACGGGATATACTTCTCAACAGGTTGCTTTATGATGCTGTATTATCTTATTTAGACTGGTATTTAGCGAATAGAGAAGTTCGCCTTTTTATTGATTTTGTTGAACGTGCTGAGGTGAGGTTTGAAGGTATTAAGCAAAGTGCATTAGAGGGTGACATTCCAACAATAGATACTCTGGAAGCTGGAATTATTGTTCAAAATAGAAAGTTGAGCTTGGAACAAGCTAATCTAAAATTGATCAAGAGTCGATTGACGTTATCGAACTTTCTTTGGTTCGAAAACAATGTGCCTTTGGAACTTAATCCTCTTGTGGATTCAGAAGATTTGACTGCTGGAAGTATAGATCCTGTTTTAGGGACAAATTTGCTTCAGCTGGAAGATTTTGTGCTGGAAAATCACCCTAAAATAAGGGCATTGGATTTTAAAATTGATCAGCTTCGGGTGAATCAAAACCTGAAAGCAGATATGCTAAAGCCACAATTGGACCTAGAGTATAATTTCATCAACGAACGAGTTAATCAAGTTGATAATCTAAATTTTAATGCTAGCGAATACAAGGCGGGGGTATATTTTAGATTGCCTTTGTTTTTGAGGAAAGAACGAGGAGATTTGAAACTTGCCAAAATTAAAGTCAATGAAGCGGAATTAGATCTTGATTTTGAGACCTTGCAACTTCAAAACAAAATACAAGCTTCAAGGAATGAAATCCTTTCTTATATTAAACAGTTAACAATTTTCAAATCTATTGTTCAAGACAATTCAGATTTATTAAGAGCGGAAGAAAGAAAGTTTTCGTTTGGCGAAAGCTCAGTTTTCCTTATCAATTCTAGAGAAGTAGGTCTCATCAATGCAAAAGTAAAGGAGATTAAAGCCTTTGAATTACTTCTTAAGTCAAAGGCCGACCTCTTCAATGTGCTAATCAATGATGCTAATCTCAACTAATTGTTTTGAAGTTCTAGCAAGCGTTTTACATATTTTCCTATCACATCAAATTCTAAGTTAACGACATCGCCTTCGGTTAAATTTTTGAAATTGGTGTGCTCATAAGTGAAGGGGATAATAGCCACACTGAATTCGTTTAATTTTGAATTGACGACAGTCAAACTCACTCCATTAATAGTAATAGACCCTTTTTCAATGGTTACGTTCATCAATTTTGGATCGTAGGAAAACGTATATTCCCAACTTCCATTTTTAGTTTCAGCACGTTGGCAAACGGCTGTTTGGTCCACATGGCCCTGAACAATATGCCCGTCTAGATGAGCATTCATTTTCATGCCTCTTTCTAGATTGATATAATGCCCAATTTCAAGATGGTTTAAGTTACTTTTATTGAGTGTCTCCTCTATAGCAGTGACTTTGTATTTGCCGTCTTCAATATCAACCACGGTAAGACATACGCCGTTATGCGCCACGCTTTGGTCAATTTTAAGCTCTTTGGCAAAGTTTGCTTGTATGGTATAATCTATATTCCCTTTAGAAACCTCTATTTTAGAGATTTTACCTACTTCCTCTATTATTCCTGTAAACATTTTTGTAGATTATTTCGTTACCTTTGTTGGGTACAAAAATAGTTGAATTTTATGAGAACTAAGTCAAATGTCAGGGTAGGAATTAGCATAGGAGACATGAATGGCATTGGGCCAGAGATAATATTAAAATCTCTAGAAGATCCAAGAGTTTTAGAGCTTTTTACACCTATTATTTTTGCCAACTCAAAGATGATGTCCTTTTTTGGTAATCAATTTAACATCAAGCTACAATTTAATGGTATTACCGATGCTAGTGAAGCTATTGAAGGAAAGATAAATGTAGTGAATGTTTGGAAAGAAAATGTAAAAATAAGCTTTGGAGAAGAAAATAAAATAATTGGGGGCTATGCTATTCAATCTCTAAAGGCTGCAACTCAAGCTTTGATAAAAGAGGATATTGATACGCTGGTAACGGCACCAATTCATAAAAAAAGCATTCAATCTAACGAATTTAATTTTCCAGGACATACAGATTATTTAGCTCAAGAATTGAAAGGCGACAGCTTAATGTTTATGGTGTCAGATACTATTAAGGTAGGACTGCTTACCGATCATGTTCCTGTTAAAGACGTCTCTAGTAAAATAACTGAAGAACTTATTAAAAAAAAGGTGAATGCTATTCACGATTCTTTGAAAAAAGATTTCAATATTCGGGAGCCTAAAATTGCTGTGCTTGGTATCAATCCCCATTCTGGTGACGGAGGAGTGATTGGCGAAGAGGATGATGAGGTCTTAAAACCAGCCATCAAAAAATTTATAGAAGAGGGTAAGTTTGTGTTTGGCCCATATTCGGCTGATAGCTTTTTTGGAAGTAAAAATAATGCTAATTTTGATGCCGTTATTGCAGCCTACCATGACCAAGGTTTAATTCCTTTTAAAACTCTGTCTTTTGGCAATGGTGTTAACTTTACTGCAGGGCTTAACAGAATAAGAACATCTCCAGATCACGGGACAGCTTTCGATATTGCAGGGAAAGGTATAGCCGAGGGGAGTTCTTTTACACAAGCTATTTTTATGTCTATTTCTATCTTTAAAAACAGATTAGAATATTTAAAACTAAACAAAAATCCTTTACAAAAACAAACTCAGAAATCATTTTAGTTATTTCTAGAGAGTATTATTAATTTTAATATATTTGCAAACTGAAAACTGATGTTGTATGAGAAAGTTTAAGGCTTACGCCATACCTTTTGTAGGATTGAAAGTTGAACAGCATAGATTTGATTATAAAATTGATAATTCGTTCTTTGAGCTTTTTGATTTTAATGAATTTAATAATGCAGACGTTAGTGTTGATTTAGAACTCACCAAAAAAGCAAACATGCTTGAACTTGAGTTCGAATTTACAGGACACGTTAACGTAAATTGCGATCTTACTTTAGAGCCTTACAATCAACAGATAAGTAATCACTTATCACTAGTTGTGAAGTTTGGAGACGATTACAATAATGATAATGAAGAGTTGTTAATCTTACCTCATAGCGATTACGAAGTAGAAATCCAACAGTATATTTATGAAGGAATTATACTTGGTCTTCCTGCGAAAAGAGTGCATCCTGGGGTAGAAGACGGTAGTATTAAGTCGGAAATCCTTGAAAAGTTAAATGAATTACAGCCAGAACAGAATACTAAGGAAGAGGATACAGATCCTCGATGGGATAAATTAAAAGAATTACTAAACGAATAATACATTTGAGCAATGGCACATCCAAAGAGAAAAATCTCGAAAACAAGAAGAGATAAGAGAAGAACACATATCAAGGCTAAGATGCCACAAATCGCTACAGACACCACCACTGGTGAGGCGCATTTGTTTCATAGAGCACATTGGCATGAAGGTAAAATGTACTACAGAGGTCAAGTTTTGATCGACAATACTGAAGATGCAGAAGTTGTAGAGTAGCATATCTTATTTTACATTTTAAAATTTACTCCTTTATTAATCTAAAGGAGTTTTTTGGTTTGTATAGTAAATTTAACTAACTTTAAATCAAACCTTTATATTATGAAACAACTCTCCACTCTTATTATTTTATTTTTTCTAAGTACCCATCTCTCACTTGCTCAGGTTACCTCCGTACCTGATGAAAATTTTGAACAAGCCTTGATCGATCTAGGTATCGATACTGATGGAGTTATCAATGGGCAGGTTTTGACTGCTGATATTGAGAATATTATTGAACTTGACATTAGTTTTAGAGAAATTGATGATATTTCAGGTATAGAAGATTTTACAGCTCTTGAAATTTTAGATGCTTCAGATAATCAACTTGTTCCAACCTATGACAATCCGAATGCTTTCAATGATATTTTTGTTAATAACACTAATTTGAAAGAAATTTACATTAATAATGTTTCTGGTGTTGATGTTGTATTTATTTATTTTGTCAACATTGATTTGACTTTATTCCCTAATTTAGAAATCGCAGAATTTAGAACTGTTGATGCTCTAGAAATAATCAAATTAGATAGTGATCAAACTGATTACGCAAACTTAATCCTAGACATTAGACATGAAGGTTACCCAAGGCCAGGAGCAGATAAGTCAGCAAGTAATATAGTTGTACCAACTGATGTTTGCGTCAAAGTTTTAAATGTAGATGATGCCATTAATAATAATCCACCTTACGACACTTGGAACATTATAACGGACAATAGATCTTACAACTTCTCATCAACGTGTAACTTAAATATAGATGATTTTGAAAGTTTAAATTCAATTTCTGTTTATCCTAATCCAGTAAGTAACACTCTCAATTTTAATAATCCCAATCAAATTGAACTTGATCAAGCCCTAGTGTATACTATGGAAGGCAGGTTGGTTAAGTCTTTTAATGATGTAAAAGAAAACATCGATCTAGAGGATCTAGTTTCGGGTGTATATTTTGTAACTATAAAAAACAAACAACAAGAGGCTTTGACTTTTAAAGTTATAAAGCAGTAAAAGTTGCTTGGCAACAAATTAAATTTATTACGAAACATTAAATTCGGTATAAATATCTTCACAAAAAAAACGCCACTCGAAAGAGTGGCGTTTTAAGATTTTGAAAAAAAAATGTTATATGATTAGATCAAACGTACATCTGAAGCGTTCATCCCTTTTCTTCCTTCTTCTTCATTGTACTCAACTTCGTCTCCTTCGTTAAGAGATTCACCATTAAGTCCTGTGACGTG
The DNA here is from genome assembly GCF_000153485.2 of Psychroflexus torquis ATCC 700755. Classification (NCBI taxonomy): domain Bacteria; kingdom Pseudomonadati; phylum Bacteroidota; class Flavobacteriia; order Flavobacteriales; family Flavobacteriaceae; genus Psychroflexus; species Psychroflexus torquis. Next base: position 2,376,661 of record NC_018721.1, read on the forward strand.
TACAAAAATATCTTCTCCTGTTTCGTCGTTTGTAATGAATCCATAACCTTTAGATTCATTGAAAAATTTCACTTTACCTTGCATAATAATAAATAATAATTAATAATGATACAAAAGTAAATAAAATTTATCTTTCATGTGTTTTAAATTGAATTATATTTTGCTTTAATTAAGTCATTTTCAACAAATTAAAGGTCTATTTACTCACTGGATTTATCCTTCCTATTATCTTCCTTAGATTTATCTGAAAGTTTATTTATTCTATCTATGTTTTCCTTAGTTAATGTGTAATCTTGTAGGCGTTTCCCCTTCCACCTGTGGGCTAGGAAGAGGGGCATCAATATAAAAGCGCTAGCTAGTACACTTATTCCTATAATTCGTTCACCTATAATATCACTTTCATAAAGTTTGAAGTAGGACCCAAGTAAGAATCCAGCTAGGATTAAAAGAAAAACCAATTTGATAAGTGCTCTCATAGTGATGTTTTAAACAGTAACTTCTATTAATTTTTGACGGTAGGCCGTTAGCAATTTAGATTTTGAGATAAATCCAACATATTTCTTATCCCTCACCACAGGGAGATTCCATGCTCCTGTATCTTGAAATTTCTGCATGATATCTTTCATTTTGCATTCATTTAAATCTATGATATCTGGAGCGTTTTGCATAAGGTCACTTACTCTCATTTCTTCGTAAAGGGTTTTATCAAACATGATTGTTCGTATATCATCCAAAAGGATGATCCCTTGAAATAAGTAATCCTTATCCACCACAGGAAAGATATTTCGCTTGGACTTTACGACACCTTCACTTACTATTTGCCCAAGATTCATCTCATTGCCTAAGACTTCAAAATTATCCTCTACAACGTGTTGAATATCCATTAAAGTTAGCACATTTTTATCCTTATCATGTGTTAGAAGTTCGCCGCGTTTAGCCAATTCCATTGTATAAACAGAGTGGGGTTGAAATGATTGTGTGATTAAATATGAAATCAAAGCAGTGATCATTAAAGGCACAAAAAGTTGATATCCACCGGTGAGTTCGGCAATAAGAAAGATGGCTGTTAAAGGCGCGTGCAGTACACCCGCCATCATACCTGCCATGCCAACCATTGTAAAACTACCCGTTGAAATGGGTTTGTTTAAAAAGTCTAAGTGATTGACTATTAAAGCGAAACAATGCCCTAAAGCGCTTCCCATAAAAAGAACAGGAGCAAAGATACCACCTACCCCACCAGCAACAAATGTTAATGATGTAGCTACTATTTTGAAGATAACTAAGCCTGCTAAAAGTAAGATCACAACCCAAATATTATCAAGAAACTCATTGAAAAAGTTCGTTTGTAAGGCTTCTTGATAGTTTTCTGAAAGCAAATGATTGATGACACCATAACCTTCACCATAGAGTGGAGGTATAAAATAAAGCAGTACTCCTAGGCTAGTTCCCGCTAGAAGAATCCGTAGAAAAGTGTTTTTAATCGAAGAAAAAATCTTGTGTATCCTAAAATAAATATTTGTAAAATATATAGATCCAAAAGCACATATACAACCTAATACTATGTAAAAAGGAACCTCAGAAATTGTAAAATTATTTTGAAGTACAAAAGGAATAATTGTGCTGGATCCAAAGAAAAAATAGGAGGTTAAAATGGCAGAAATAGAAGCCATCAAAAGAGGTAACATACTTACCAAAGTTAAATCTAGGCTAAAAACTTCAATAGCAAATATAATCGCCGCGATTGGTGCTTTAAAAATGGAGGACATAGCACCAGCGGCAGCACAACCGATAAGGAGGGTTCGCATATTTTGATTCATGCGAAATAGCCTTGAAATATTAGAGCCTAAAGAAGCTCCTGTTGCAATTGTAGGACCTTCTAATCCTACAGAACCTCCAAAACCAACAGTAATAGGGGCTGTGATTAATGAAGCGTACATCTGAAAACGCTTCATAATCCCTTTTTTCTTAGAAATAGCATACAAGGTAGAGGGTATGCCGTGCCCAATTGGCCTACGTATAATTTTTTTAATGATAAAATAGACCAAAGCAAACCCTATAACTGGAAAGACGAAATAAAAGGCATGATGATAATTTACGATGAACTCTTTTTCTAGTAAACTCTGAATAAAATGCGTGAGATTTTTAATAACAACAGCCCCAAGACCCGCAGTAAAACCTATCAAAGCACTCAAAATAAGTGTAAATTGATGATCTGTCAAATGCTTGGTTTTCCAAACCAAAAAACGTTGTAAAGAAGGGAGTTGTTTAAAAGGCCTCATTTTAAAAGCACTGTTTTAAATTAGTGTTATATTATTTAATCACCTATAAAGACATCAGCGTCAGGAGAGCTTTTTAATGTGAAGCTCTTTCAATTGATCAGCACTTAGCTCTGCTGGTGCATCAATCATAATATCCCTTCCAGAATTATTTTTCGGAAAAGCGATATAGTCTCTAATGCTTTCCTGTCCACCGAGAATCGCTACAAGTCGATCCAAGCCAAAGGCAATACCACCGTGAGGGGGTGCGCCGTAAGTAAAGGCTTTCATCAAAAACCCAAATTGAGCTTCTGCTTCTTCTTTAGTAAACCCAAGATAATCAAACATCATGGATTGTGTTTTTTGATCGTGAATTCTTATGGACCCTCCGCCAATCTCATTTCCATTTAAAACCAGATCATAAGCATTAGCCTTTACTGCTCCAGGATCTGTGGCTAGCAATTCAAGTTGTCCTTCTTTTGGTGAAGTAAATGGGTGGTGCATAGCATGGAAGCGCTGTGTAGCTTCGTCCCATTCTAATAAAGGAAAATCGACAACCCATAGTGGCGCAAATTCTTTAGGTTTTCTCAAGCCCAATCTATTACCCATTTCCATTCGTAAAGCGCTTAGTTGTCCACGGGTAGCGTTAGCTTTACCAGAAAGAATACAAATAAGGTCGCCAGGTTGAGCTCCAGTTTTTTCTACCCACGCTTTTAAATCAGATTCATCATAAAATTTATCGACAGATGATTTTAAACTTCCATCCTCATTGCATTTTACGTAAACCATTCCTTTTGCACCAACTTGTGGGCGCTTCATCCACTCGATGAGCTTGTCGATGTCTTTTCTAGAATAGCTTGCAGCTCCTGGAATAGCAATACCCACGACGAGTTCAGCTTCATTAAAAACCTTGAAGTCTTTATGCTGAGCAATAGCGTTAAGCTCGCCAAACTTCATCCCAAACCTAATGTCTGGCTTATCGTTCCCGTAAGTTTGCATAGCTTCATCATAAGTTATACGAGGAAAATCCTTGACCTCTACACCGTTTATTTCCTTAAGTAAATACTTAGTTAGGCCTTCAAAGGTATTGAGAATATCTTCCTGCTCAACAAAAGTCATTTCGCAGTCGATTTGTGTGAATTCCGGTTGTCGGTCTGCGCGTAAATCCTCATCTCTAAAACACTTAACAATTTGAAAATACTTATCTAATCCTCCAACCATAAGGAGTTGTTTAAACGTTTGTGGAGATTGTGGTAAGGCATAAAATTGACCAGCATTCATACGGCTAGGGACCACAAAATCTCTAGCGCCTTCGGGGGTCGATTTGATGAGGTATGGAGTTTCAACTTCTATAAACTCTTTTTGTGTCAAGTAATTTCTAACAGCCATGGAGACTTTACTTCTGAAGATAAGCTTATTCTTAACAGGGTTTCTTCGGATATCTAGATACCGATATCTCATCCTTAAATCCTCTCCACCATCAGTTTCATCCTCAATTGTAAAGGGAGGGGTTTCAGAAATATTGAGAATGGTAAGTTTTTCGACCAACACTTCAATATCTCCAGTAGTGATGGATTTATTTTTAGATATTCTTTCTATAACCGTTCCTTCTGCCTGTATAACGAACTCGCGGCCTAAACTTTTAGCTTTTTCCATGATATCCTTAGGCGTACGATCAGAATCAAAAACCAACTGAGTAAGGCCATATCGGTCTCGTAAATCTACCCAGATGATGAATCCTTTGTCTCTTATCTTTTGTACCCAGCCAGATAAAGTAACTTTTTTATTTAAAGACTCTATGTTTAACTCGCTGTTATTGTGATCTCTATACATGTTTTGTGGTTTATTGCAGGATTTGCAAAAATAACAAGTTAACGGTCTTAATAAAGAGGATGTCGAGGAAATTTTTAGACATACTTAAACACTGTATGCTTGTTTTATTTTAAAAGTGAATCGCCCTATGCACGGGATATTTAAGAGGCTTTGTAAAACTAATGTTAACCAAATGTGTTTTAAATGTAAATTATATGTATATTTGAATCTAAATAAAAGAGATATGAAAGCATTTAGCACCTTTGTAATGGTTTTTTTAATGAGTTTTACACTTTTTGCTCAAATTGATAAAGACCTAGTGAAGACAGAAAAAGTTGGAGATTTACAGAAAGTAACTATGTTCTATGAAAGTGGAGAATTGCATCAAATGGGATATATCAAAAATGATAAACTTCATGGTGAGTGGGAATCTTTTGATAGAGAAGGAAATAATCTTGCCAAAGCAAATTATAAAAACGGTAAAAAAGTTGGACAATGGATGTTTTGGAATAATGGTAAACTTTCAATCGTAGATTACGATGAAAATAAAATCGTCCAAGTGAAAACCTTCGTTGAAGAAGGAACTCAAGTGGTAAGTAACTAGAAGAATTAATTTTAATTATATAAAGTGTCTAATGCAAATTAGACACTTTTTTTATGCTTAAAACAATAGGTTAAGTGATCGTTAACCATTCCAGAAGCCTGCATAAAAGCATAAATCGTCGTAGGCCCTAAAAATTTAAATCCTCGTTTCCTTAAGTCTTCCGAGATGTTTTGACTCAATTCAGTTTGTGAAGGAACTTGGTTTAATTTTGAAAATGAATTTAATATAGGCTCTTTATTCACATACTTCCATATGTATTTAGAAAACGAGTCGTATTCGTCTTGAATCTTTATAAAGCCTTTCGCATTGGTAATACTAGCTTCAATTTTACCTCTATGTCTTATAATCTTTTCGTTGTTGAGTAATCTGGAAACGTCTTCATTGGTGTACTTAGAGATTTTTTGATAATCAAATTGATCAAAAGCCTCCCTGAACTGCTCTCTCTTCTTTAGAATAGTCAACCAATTTAAACCAGCTTGAAAGCTTTCCAATAAGAGCAACTCATATAGGTGTTGATCTTCGTAAACGGGCTCTCCCCACTCTTCATCATGATACTTTTCATAAATTTCTTGACCAATACACCACTCACACCTTACCTTTGCCATTGTAATAATTTTAATATATTTCGACTGTTTAAAAAAAACACACATGAACGAACAAACACAACTTGAAAGTATAAAAAAACACTTAGATAAAGCACTTACTTATTCAGAATATAAACAACTTGTAGGTGATTTGTTGAAAGAAGATAAATCGACAGGATTTACTCAAAATGAGTCGTATCTCAATTACTCTAAACTAGGCTTTAGCCGAATGAATCGTTGGGAAAAAACTTCAGAATTAACAGCAGAACAAATTGAAGCTATCCAAAAGGTAACTAAAAAGCAAACTTGGCTTGTCATTACAGAAGGCTGGTGCGGTGATGCCGCTCCTGTCATACCAATCATGAATAAAATAGCAGATATAAATCCGCTCATCACCTTCAAACTGATTTTAAGAGACGAGAATGATGAACTTATGAGCCAATTTTTAACTAATGGCGGCAAGTCTATACCTAAGCTGGTTTCTTTTAATGCTGAAGAAAATGATCTTTTATTTATTTGGGGACCAAGACCAAAGGAGGCTGCCGATTTGGTTGCTAAAGAAAAAGCCGAATATGGAAAACTGAGAGATGAATTTAAAATCACTCTTCAGAAATGGTACAACCAAGATAAGGGGAAAAATATCGCAGAGGATCTTGTGAATTGCTTAAAGGCAACTGACTAATCCTCTATAAGCTTCTCAAAATCTTCAATGCTAAGGGCTTTCTTAACATTATAATCTCCAATTTGAGTTCGACGTAATTCAGAGAGGTAAGCCCCAGAATTTAAGGCTTCACCAAAGTCATAGGCCAAACTACGAATATAAGTGCCTTTGCTACATTGGATTTTAAAGTTGAGTTTAGGGAAGTTGTTTTGGATAATATCAAAACTGTCAATATTTACTTGACGTTTAGGAATATCAACGCTTTCTCCTTTTCTGGCATATTCATATAAACGCTTTCCCTCTTTTTTTAAGGCTGAAAAAATCGGGGGGCGTTGCATGATTTCTCCTCTAAATTGAGGCAAGGTATTTTGGATAAGCTCAGTAGTAATATGAGAGGTTTCAAAAGTCTTATCCACTTCTGTCTCCATATCGTAGGAAGGAGTCGTAGCGCCAACTGTAAATTCGCCAGTGTAAATTTTGGTTTGTCCCATCAAAGATTCGATGGTTTTTGTAGCCTTGCCCGTACATAAAATAACTAAACCGGTTGCCAATGGATCTAAGGTCCCTGCATGTCCTACCTTGAGTTTCTTAAGGTCAAATTTTTGTTTGATAAGCCATCTCACCTTATTCACCACTTGGAAAGAGGTCCAATGCAAAGGTTTATCAAAAAGCAAAATCTGCCCTTCTTTTATTCCGTCTAAAGTTAAATTATCCATTCAGTTGAGTAAAAATAATTGAGCCAACACCAACTACAAAACAGTAGATAGCAAAGTATCTCAATTTACTGCGTTTCACAATCGAAATCATCCAGGTGCAAGCTAACAATCCAGAAATAAAAGCAGCTACAAATCCTACTCCATAGCTCACCATATTAGCTTCGTCTATAGAAATATCACCACTGGTAACATCCTTCAAAATTTTTCCAAAAATAAGAGGAATCACCATTAAAAAAGAAAATCTTGCGGCCTTGGACTTTTCATTACCAAGAAGCACAGAAGTAGCAATAGTCGCCCCACTTCTCGAGATTCCTGGTAAGATAGCAATAGCTTGTGCCACACCAATCACAAAGGAATTCGTATAGGAAACTGGTTTTAAAATAGCCTTGGATTTATCGGTTAACCAAAGTAGCAATGAAGTCACGATAAGCATAAATCCTACCAAAATTAGGTTTCCACCAAAGAGCATTTCCATTTGAGATTCAAAAAAAAACCCAACAAGGGCCGCGGGAATCATCGAGATGATAATCTTTAAAGAAAAGCGAGTTTCCTCATTCCATCGGAACGAAAATAAACCTTTGAAGATCTCAACAATATCTTTTCTGAATATGACGATAGTGCTCAGTGCCGTTGCAAAATGAAGAATCACGGTAAGCAATAAAGATTCTTTTGGAAGACTATTGTTCCCTAAAATCGCTTTGCCTATCTCTAAATGACCACTAGACGATACTGGTAAAAATTCTGTTAGTCCTTGGATAATTCCAAGGATACTCGCATCCCATACATCCATTATTTAGCAGACTTTGGCTTGAGTAGAATGGCATACACTTCTATAGCAAAGCCAATTAAAATCACAGTAGGGGCGAGGCGAATTCGTCTCCAGCTAAAGATGTCTGGATTAAACACATTGGGGTCATCACTACCGCCGCCAGCCATCAGAATAAATCCAACAGCAATCACCGCTAATCCAATGATCATAAATTTATAATTCTCTTTTTCGAAAATTAACTTTTCGCTTTCTTTAGCTTCTTTTTTACGTTTGCTTTCTCCCATATTAATAATACAATTCGTCAGTTTTTAAATTTAAAAATCGCTGAGTAGCAAAAAAGGTACTTAACCAAGAAATTAAGATCCCCATGATTAAAACACCAACAAAAATAGCAGCCAGTAGAATTTCATCACTAATTAGGTTTAACTCAGGAAAACTTTTATTCAGATAATACAACACAACTCCCATTCCTATTAACGAAATAGTAGAGCCTATTAAACCTAGTTTTATACTTTTCAAGATAAACGGCCGTCGAATAAAGTGCTTGGTAGCTCCCACCATTTGCATGGTTTTAATAGTAAATCGCTTAGCATAAACCGATAAACGAATAGAGCTGTTGATCAATAGAACAGCAATAAATGTGAGTAAACCACTCACTATTAAAATCCAAAAACTCAATCGCTTAATGTTATCATTCAACAGGGCAATGAGCGGCTTATCATAAACGATTTCGTCTACAAATTCCTTATCCCCTAGATCTCTAGAAATTTCTGCAATCTGCGTTTCCGAGACATAATCGGCATTAAAATAAACATCGATAGAATTTTGTAAAGGATTATACCCCAGAAATTCCATGAAATCTTCTCCAATCTCCTCACTGTAAGCCTTTGCAGCTTCTTCTTTGGAGACAAATACTATGGTTTTAGAGTATTCTGCTAAGGCCAAAGACTTCTGCATTTGGTCTATTTCAACCTCCTTGGCGGTGTCTTTTAAGTAGACCGTTAAGGCGATTTGCTCTTTGAGATTATCTGCTACTTTTTTGGTATTCAAGACCAAAAGCGCTAGCAAACCCACCAAAAATAAAACCAAAGCAATACTGATCACCACCGAAAAGTAGGAGGTAATCAATCGTCGTTTTTGGTATTTTTCAAAGGAAGAGGCCACTTGATAATTTTTGGTAAAAATATAAAACTATAAGATGATAACGGCTATCCCTCAGATTAATTTTATGGGCGCTTTATCCCGCTATTCGTTTTAACTCCGCAGGCTTTGCTTTTAGGTCTTGAGCGTATAGCGGCTTTTCCTTTGGTCAAGCGCTATACACTCGACCTATAGCGCCCAGCCTTTGCGGGGTTTCCTCTGCTATCGGGAGCGCAAATAAGCTTAATATCAAGAAGTACTGAATGCGAATTCCAACTATTTCAGCAACAACTAACTGACTTGAATACTGATGAAATCTGTCTAGCACTAGTGCTATTTCTTATATTTTCTTTTTCGCAAAACATGGAGACTCCCCAAAAGCAGAGTTTATTACCAAAAACAATTATGAAAAAATCCATAAACTTAGACTGGGGACTATCAAGCGTCTTGCTGCTGGATTTTTAGATGCGAGCTAGGAATATATCAATTTCCAGACTTTTGGTTATGGAGTTTCCCTTCTTGCAAATTTTGATAATTCTATTGATTATGAAAAATTTGGCATTCATCTATACTACTGTTTTTACTTTGGCAAAATTCAGAATTCAAAGGCCATGGCTTTTTCGTTGAAGTATTTACATATTCACACATTGGAGAGGTAGACGTCTTTTATGTCAATCAACAAGGAAATAGAGTTGAAGAACACCATACATTTTTGATGTAGCTGTTGGATTTGCTGTTGGTTCTAAATAGATAAACTCAAGTGGATTTACATTTCAACTCAAATTGGTGTAGGAAGAAATCTTAGGAAATAATCCAAATGAATTCCTAGCTCCAAGCGACTTCAATATCGGCTATAAATTTTAGCACTTTCCAAATCAACTCATGCTTTAACTTTTGAGTTTTAATTCCAATCTCGGTGAGGAGTTAAAGCCATATATATTAGTTTTGCCATTTCGAAATAAGTAACTTATTATGGCATACGATTTTAAAGCAATAGAAACCAAATGGCAGAAGCGTTGGGCGAAAGACCAAACCTTTAGAGCGAAACAACCTCAGGAGTTTGAAGGAGACCCTAAACCTCCATTTTATGTGTTGGATATGTTTCCTTATCCGTCTGGAGCAGGACTTCATGTTGGCCACCCGCTAGGGTATATTGCCAGCGACATCTATGCCCGCTACAAAAGACATAAAGGGTTTAATGTGCTGCACCCACAAGGTTATGATTCTTTTGGGCTTCCTGCAGAGCAGTATGCTATTCAAACTGGTCAACATCCATCATCAACAACTGAAATTAATATTGAAGGGTGTTTAGATAACAAAGGGAAAATATTAGACAAATATGTAAAAGATAATGGCAAGATTAAGAATTCAGCTCTTATCGATAAATCTAAGGAAACGAGTGTTGATGAAGAGAATTATCAAAGGAATATAATTAAAGGGTATCGTAAACAACTCGATAAAATCGGATTTTCTTTCGATTGGAGTCGGGAAGTCCGTACCAGTAATCCAGATTATTATAAATGGACCCAGTGGATATTTATTCAACTCTTTGAAAGCTGGTATGATGCCAAAGCTCAAAAATCCAAGTCTATACCAGAATTAGTCAATATTTTCGAAAAAGAGGGAAATACGAATGTGGACGCAGTGGCAGATGATAACACAACTTCATTTTCCGCATTAGAATGGTCAGCTTTTACCGATGACCAAAAAGAAGAACTGCTACTCAATTACCGCTTAACTTATCTTGCTGAAACTGAAGTCAATTGGTGTCCAGCCCTAGGTACGGTCTTGGCCAATGATGAAATTGTGAAGGGGGTTTCAGAACGAGGAGGACATCCTGTGTCCAGAAAAAAGATGAAGCAGTGGAGCATGCGTATTTCTGCGTTTGCAGATCGTCTACTTAGTGGACTTGAAGATTTAGACTGGAGCGAAAGCCTAAAAGAAACCCAACGCAACTGGATTGGAAAATCGGTGGGAGCGCAACTTGAATTCCCCATCCTGTCCTTCCCCAAAGGGGAAGAGAACACTAAGCCAGGCTACATGACAGGTGGAAATAATGCTCACACCCTTATTGAAAAGGCAAAAGAAAATAGAAATCAACCAACTGAGGCTGAAAAAACACTTTGGATACAACTTCGAGCTAAAAAGTTATCGGGATATAAGTTTCGACAGCAACATTTAATCGGAGATTATATTACAGACTTTGTCTGTTTATCAAAATCTTTGGTCGTTGAAGTCGATGGAGAATATCATAATGAAACCAAAGCCTATGACGAAGAACGAACACAATTTTTAAATAAAAAAGGCTTTGAAGTTATTCGATTTAAAAACGAAGAAGTCATTGGAAATATAGATGAAGTTCTCGATCAAATCAAAACCAAACTTGATCAATTACCTTCCTATGATAAGATGGCGAAGCCATCTGAAGAGAGTAAAGTTAAACCCCTTTCCTTGGGAGAGGGGCAGGGGGAGAGGATTGAGACCTTCACCACCCGACCTGATACTATTTATGGTGTTTCTTTCATCACCTTAGCTCCTGAGCATGATTTGGTATCTAAAATAACAACTCCTGAGCAAAAAGAAGAAGTAGAGGCTTATGTAAAAGCTTCCGCAAAGCGAAGCGAGAGAGAACGTATGGCAGATGTTAAAACCATTTCTGGTGTTTTTACCGGGGCTTATGCCGAGCATCCTCTTACTAAAGAACCCCTTCAAATTTGGATTGGAGATTATGTCCTAGCAGGTTATGGCACAGGAGCTGTTATGGCTGTCCCTTGTGGTGACCAACGGGATCATGATTTTGCTCAACATTTCGGAATTCCTATTCCCAACGTGTTTGAAGGCATTGATGTTTCTAAAGAAGCCTACACAGATAAATCTAATGCGACAAAAATCGCTAATTCTGACTTTCTGAATGGTCTGGGCGTTTTGGAAGCGATCCCCAAAGCGATTGAAGCTCTGGCCAACATGGGCCAAGGGGCTGAAAAGATAAATTATAGACTAAGAGACGCCGTCTTTTCTAGACAGCGGTATTGGGGAGAGCCTTTTCCTGTCTATTACATCAATGGCTTACCAAAAATGATAGAGAGCAAATACTTGCCTTTAGAATTGCCTGAGGTCGAAAAATACCTTCCTACAGAAGATGGAGCTCCACCTTTGGGAAGAGCACAAGACTGGGCTTGGGATACTGAGCAGAATCAAGTGGTCTCAAACGCCAAGATAGATCATAAAACAGTATTTCCATTGGAATTGAACACCATGCCTGGATGGGCAGGAAGTTCTTGGTACTTGTTTCACTATATGGAAACCGAAAACCGCGATCAACACATCGCTTCCAAAGAGAACTTAGACTATTGGAACAATGTTGACTTGTATATTGGAGGGAGCGAGCACGCCACTGGGCATTTGTTATATTCTAGATTCTGGACCAAATTCCTAAACGACAAAGGAGTACTTCCAGTAGACGAGCCTTTTAAAAAATTGATTAATCAAGGAATGATCTTAGGGGAGAGTGCTTTTGTTTATAGAGTCAATTATGAACCAGATTTCTCTTGGCATTCAAAAGATAATTCGACTTCAACAAAAAAATCCTTTGCAATAAAACCCGTATTCTTATCAAGTGATCTAAAAAAATCTCTTAGTGATTTAGAGATTGAAGAATTAGTAAAGAAAGAACTATTACAATATTATATAGATTTAATTGGAAGTAATGAATTTTATATTTCATCATTAAACCTTACAACTATTACACCAATCCACGTTGACGTCTCATTAGTCAACTCGTCTAATGAATTAGATATTGAAGGTTTAAAAAATTGGCGTTCAGAATTTAGTGAAGCTGAATTCATTTTAAAAAACGGAGAGCTTTACGACCCAATCTCCTCCCCTTCGGGGAGGTCGGGAGGGGATTCATTTATTGTAGCTCGAGAAGTCGAAAAAATGTCAAAATCCAAATTCAATGTGGTCAATCCAGATGATATCTGTGAAGACTTTGGAGCCGACAGTTTGAGACTCTACGAAATGTTTTTAGGACCACTTGAACAAGCAAAGCCCTGGAGTACTGCTGGACTGTCTGGGGTGCATAATTTCTTAAAAAAACTTTGGAAATTGTATTTTACCTCTAATTCACTCCAAGAGGGAAAACAGGATTTCGTCGTTTCTGATGAACCTGCTTCGAAGGAATCTTTAAAAATTCTGCATAAGACCATTAAGAAAGTCACTCAAGATATCGAAGAGTTTAGCTTCAACACGTCAGTCTCTACGTTTATGATTTGCGTGAATGAGTTGACTCAGCAAAATTGTAAGTCTCGAGAGGTCTTAGAACCTCTAGCAGTATTGATTTCACCATATGCTCCTCATATCGCTGAAGAGTTATGGGAACTTTTAGGCAACACCACTAGTATTTCTGAAGTGGATTATCCTGTTTTTGAAGAACACTACTTGAAAGAAGATTCTAAAACGTATCCTATTTCTTTTAATGGAAAGATGAGGTTTACACTAGAATTGTCTTTGGACTTAAGCAAAGATGAGATCGAAAAAATAGTAATGGCCGATGAGCGCACACAGAAACAACTGGACGGGCGCACTCCTAAAAAAGTGATTATCGTGCCCGGTAAGATCGTTAATATTGTGGGGTAGGCATTGCCCTAAAATCTATATATTTTATCATTCTGGACAAGTCCGACTTTTATAACAAGTCGGATGGTTTCAGAATCTAATTTATACCTATCTAAAATTCAATCAAGAATCTGAAACGAGTTCAGGTTGACAAAATATGATCAATTAAGATAGAATTCAGATACCCCGATGGCTAGGCCTCGTGGTATTTTATTTTAATGAGCTTCCAGCCAGTTTTGTCCTGTACCCATCTCCACATCTAGGGGGACATCCAGTTTAAAGGCATTTTCCATCTTGTCTTTAACCAGTGCTGTTAAGGCATCGATTTCGTCTTTGTGAGCATCAAAAATCAATTCATCATGGACTTGCAGGAGCATTTTGGATTTAAAATTCTGTTCTTCTAAAGCGTCATAAATGTTTATCATCGCAACCTTTATAATGTCTGCAGCGCTTCCTTGGATAGGGGCGTTCACCGCGTTGCGTTCTGCGGCACTTCGCACTATATGGTTTTTAGCATTGATGTCTTTGAGGTAACGCCGCCTACCCATGACTGTTTTGACGTAACCATGCTCCTTTGCGAATTCCACTTGCTCATCCATATAGTCTCTCAACTTAGGATAGGTTTTATAGTAAGTCTCTATCAGCTCCTTAGATTCGTTTCTAGTCAAGTCAGTTTGATTGCTCAATCCAAAAGCAGACACTCCATATATAATTCCAAAGTTGACAGTTTTAGCATTGCTTCTCTGCGCTCTGGTCACTTCCTCTATATCCACACCAAATACTCTTGCCGCAGTTGAGGCGTGAATATCTTCTCCATTTTTAAAAGCATTCATCATCGTTTTTTCCTGACTCAAGGCTGCTATAATTCTAAGTTCTATTTGGGAATAATCGGCAGCGAGCAACACATAATTCTCATCTCTAGGGACAAATGCTTTTCTTACTTCACGTCCACGTTCTGTGCGAATGGGGATATTTTGAAGATTAGGGTTATTGGAGCTCAAACGACCAGTTGCTGCTACGGTTTGCATAAACTCGGTATGGACGCGCTTGGTTCTTGGGTGAATTTGTTTTGGTAAAGCGTCTACATAGGTGCTTTTGAGTTTAGAGAGTTGCCTCCATTCTAAAACCTCGCGTACTATTTTATGATCTTTTGCATAATTAGACAAGACCTCTTCTCCAGTGGAGTATTGACCAGATTTAGTTTTTTTAGGTTTTTTTGCAATTTCCAATTTGCCAAATAGGATCTCGCCCAATTGTTTTGGGGATCCTATATTAAATTCTCCTTCCGCTTCCACATATACTGACTTCTCCAGGCGTTCAATGTCCTCATCTAGCTTTTCTGAAATGTTTTCTAAAGCTGATTTATCGAGGTTGATACCTTCAATTTCCATAGCTGCCAAGACCCGTAATAAGGGAATCTCCATATCTTTAAACAAAGGCTCGTTGGAGGCTTCTTTTAATTCTTTTTCAAAGTAAGTTTTGAGTTGAAAGGTAATGTCGGCATCTTCTACAGCATATTGGGTTTGGTCTTCCAAACTTACTGTTCGCATAGTCTTTTGTCTTTTACCTTTTTTACCGATGAGGTCTTCAATAGGTTGTGGAGAATAGTTGAGGTAAGTTTCTGCCAAGATATTCATATTGTGCCGCATATCTGGGTTGATGATGTAATGCGCAAGCATCGTATCAAACAACGGTCCTTTTACTTTAAGTTTATAATTGGCCAATACTTTAATGTCATACTTTAAGTTTTGACCTACTTTTTCGATCTCTGTAGATTCAAAAAATGGTCTCAACTTTTCTACTAATTCTTGTGCTTCGTTTTGATCCTCCGGAAAGGCCACATAAAAGCCTTTATGGCTCTCCCAAGAAAAAGCAATTCCCACTAATTCGGCATCTAGAGTTTTTAAACTGGTAGTTTCTGTATCGAAACACACCGAGTTTTGCTTCATTAGTATTTCTATAAAGAGCTTTAGGGAGAGACCTCCTTTTACATACTGATAATGGTGGTCTGTGCTTTTTAAGGTTTTGTATCCATCAAAATGACTAGGTTCAATATTGGAAACATCGGTATCGTTTCCAAAAAGAGAAAATTGTCCAGCTCCAGCAGTTTGGGGAGAGCTTGATGTGTTTTGAGAGGGCTTTTCTACGATAGCTTCTCCTTTGTTGTACATTTTTACAAACTGCTCTGTCAATCTTCTAAATTCTAACTCTTTAAAGATGTCTAAGACTTTCTCAACATTTGGTGGAGAAACTTCATACTTCACCTCGTCGAAAGTGACGTCACAGTCAGTAATGATCGTAGCTAGTCTTTTAGATAAGCGTCCTAATTCTGCATTTTTTTCTATTTTCTCTTTCATCTTTCCCTTCAGCTGATCTGTGTTTTCCAAGAGTACTTCCATGGAACCAAATTGCTGTAGAAATTTCTTAGCGGTCTTTTCACCTACTCCAGGTAAGCCTGGGATATTATCCGCAGCATCTCCCATCATACCCAAGAAATCGATGACTTGTTCTGGACGTTCTACTCCAAACTTTTTCTGGACTTCTGGTATGCCCCATTTTTCTACTCCGTTCCCCATTCTTGCAGGGCGTTGCATAAATATATTCTCAGTAACCAGTTGAGCGAAATCCTTGTCTGGAGTAACCATATGGACTTCATAGTTTTGCTTTTCCGCTTGTATAGCTAGTGTCCCAATAATATCATCGGCTTCCATACCCGAGATTTCTACGACAGGAATTTCCATAGCGTGGAGAATATCCTGTATAATAGGGATGGAGTCTTTGATAACGGTTGGGGTTGCATCTCTATTGGCTTTGTACTCTACATACATTTCTTTTCGATCTTTGCTTCCGTCTTTATCAAAGCAAACTGCCAAATGATCGGGATTTTCTCGCTTTATGACGTCAAAAAGGGAATTCATAAATCCCATAATGGCAGAAGTATCCTGTCCTTTGGAGTTGATTCTTGGGTTTTTGATGAGGGCATAATACCCGCGGAAAATCATCGCATATGCATCAACAAGGAAAAGTCGTTTTTTGGAAGCCATAAAGTCAATTTTTATTGAATGTAAATTTAGTTGAAATTATGGCTTTTCCAAAATTGAACTAGGTGATTGTTCTAACCTTATTTCTATTTAGCTTTCAAGGGCTCTGCCCCCTCTATAAATGAAGGGCTTTTGTCTTTGTTACTAAGATTTGCTGGCTCTGATCTTATATTTTTCAATTGCATTTAGAAGCATTAGTTAATGATGCTTTTTCTGAAAAGCGTTTGTATAATTTGGGGCTTTGGTTTTGATATTTTCGGGACTTAAATTAATATCACGACTGAGCATTCTTGTTTTTTGTTGAAGGCTTTTGAATTTATGTTTAAATTTGTTTCTCGATACTTTTTTCTTTCCTATTCAGTCAAGTAAAAAACTCGAACTGACAATAATTAGATACTTCTAGTTCTAATGTATCGAGAGGTTTTTGTTATTTGAAGCGTTCTCGATACAATTTCAATGATTTTTTAAGCAAAAATTCATTGAAACCACTCGAACTGACATTTTTGATATGCTATTATCGTCAAATTTTAATGCTTTGAAAAAGCTGATATTAAGTCGATTTGTCCCATCGAGTATTCCGACGTTTTCGGCAGGATTTATAGAGATGTTCTTTTTAACTGAAGCGTTCTCGATACAATTTCAATGAATTTTTTAATCAAAAATTCATTGAAACCACTCGAACTGACATTTTTAATAAGTACATATTATCAAGTTTTTAAACTTGCCGGATTCAAGTCATAAATGCAACTTCTGGGTTAAATAATAATTGATCCATTACAAATATAGGATTTTCATAATTGAACCTTTTTCTAGGTCTTAGATTTAATTTCTCTTGTATCTGTTTTACTTGGTAATCAGTGATTTTTGTAAAGTCTGTTTTTTTAGGTAAATATTGTCTTATCAGTCCGTTTAGGTTTTCGTTTGAACCCCGTTCCCAGGAGTGATAAGGTCTTGCAAAATAATAATCTATATTTAGCTCTTGCGCTACCACAAGGTGGTCTGCAAACTCTTTTCCATTATCCGCTGTAATAGTTTTCAAATAAGGTTTCCAATCCTCTAATAAATCTATGATTGCTAAGCCTACCCCTTTGGATTCTTTAGAAGGAACTTTTTTCATTTTAAGCATTCCAGAGCTTCTATCATTAATTGTTAGAATAGCTTGATTGTGATTTTTACCTATTATCAAATCCACTTCAAGATCTCCAAAGCGATCTCTGAGCTCCACTTTACTAGGTCGTTTTTCTATACTTACCCTGTCTTTTATAATACCCCTAGAATCCTTTGCTGCGCCTCTTTTACGATAACGCCTGCCTTGATGTCTTAGATGCTTATGTAGGGTTCCTTTATGTTTTTTATCATTCCAGATATGTTGATAAAGTGTTTCAACACTTACACTAGGTTCTTGGTGTTTCTTTAATATCCCTACTACCTGTTCTGGACTATAATCTAACTTTAAAAGCCTTTCTGAAGCTGTTTTTATTTCATTTGTAAAACAAATCTGTTTAGGTTTTGTTTTATGTCTCTCGCGACACTTTTTCACAGCTAATTCATAGCGATATTCACCGCTTCTTTGATCCTTATTACGCTTTAGCTCTCGACTAATTACTGACTTGTCTTTGTCTATACTTTCTGCAATAGCTCTATGGTTATAGCCTTCTTTGCGCATTACAGATATTGTATATCTTTGTTCTTTGGTAAGGTGACTCATTGCAACTTCTTTTTTGGCGATTTGATGCTGTAAAAATAACCTTTCCATCAAAACAAGAAAGAGGAATATTTTCCTCTTTCTTGTTTTGAAAAAGTAGCTATAATAATCAAATCTAAAAGTTGCATTTATTAGTTGAATTCAAGCTTATAAGAAAGCTGATATTAAGTTTTTTGTTGAAGGCTTTTGAATTCATGTTTAAATTTGTTTCTCGATATTTTTTTCTTTCCTATTCAGTCAAGAAAAAAACTCGAAATGACAATAATTACATGCTTTTTAGCACTAATGTATCGAGAGGTTTCTTTTTATCTGAAGCATTCTCGATATAATTTCAATGAATTTTTTTAAGCAAATATTCATTGAAACCAATCTAACAGACATTTTTAATACGCTATTATCATCATGTTTTTGAAGCTTCAAAAAGTCCTTCAGCGGAACACGGTACCCGACATCCGCATTAATTTAAGAGAATGTAACAGTGGTCTTTTGAATAGTTAATCTTGCTGGATTAAATTCAGAATAAACGCCTCTAAAACTTTGTTTAAATAGCGGACTAGAAGAACCGCTAAAACTATATTTGCAAAAAAAAAGATGCGCTGGATTGTCCCTATTATTATCCTTCTTGCTATTGAGGTCTATGCCTTTCAAGCCTTTAAAACCCTGTTTAAATTTTGGTGGAGCCTTGGGATTTACACTGGCATCACCGCTGTTGTGGTAGGACTGTTGATTTATTCCTTCTATGAGTCAAGTCCAAATGTCTCGCTTACTGGTTTTCGAGCTTATATGGGTGGCATTTTCTTAAGTTTACTTTTACTGAAGTTGAGTGTGGTGTTCTGGATGTTTGGTGAAGATATTATTCGTTTATTGGTTTATGCTTACCGTAAACTATTCACTACATCCACAGAAAACTTACCCTCTCGACGAAAATTTATAAGCACTATTGCTCTTGGACTTGGAGCTATCCCTTTCCTTTCACTTTTGTATGGGATGTACAAGGGTAAGTATAACTTTAAGGTATTGTCCTATGAGTTGGAATTTGATAATCTTCCTGAAGCTTTTGACGGCTATACCATTACCCAACTGAGTGATATCCATAGCGGAAGTTTTGATAATACGGAAAAAATTGAATACGCGATCAACTTAGTCAATGAACAGGAGTCTGATGTGATCTTATTTACTGGCGATCTCGTTAATAATTTAGCTGATGAAATGACACCTTGGACCCCTCTTTTTAGTCAATTGAAAGCGGAAGATGGTGTTTTTTCTATATTGGGAAATCACGATTACGGCGATTATTATAATTTTGAAAGTCAAACTGATAAGCAACAAAATTTTGAAGATCTTGTAAATGTTCATTCCGACTTGGGTTGGGATTTATTAAGAAATGAACGCAGAGAATTGGTAAGAGGGGATAGTAAATTACATTTGATTGGCGTTGAAAATTGGGGGAAAGGAGGTTTCAAAAAAGCAGGGGATTTTGAAAAAGCTGCTGATGGGGTAGAGGCTGCTGACTTTAAGATTTTGATGAGCCATGATCCTTCTCATTGGGACGAAGTCATTCAACACCATAAGAAAGATGTTCAACTTACATTGAGTGGCCATACCCATGGAATGCAATTTGGGATTGAAATCCCAGGTTGGTTCAAGTGGAGTCCTGTTCAATATCGCTATGAGCAATGGGCTGGAATATATGAAAATGCCAAGCGATTCATTAACGTCAATCGGGGGTTTGGCTTCTTGGCCTACCCAGGTAGAGTTGGTATATGGCCAGAAGTGACCGTTATTAAATTGAAGCGAAAATCAAAGACTGAGGTGTAAAAAAAGTGGTTTCAAAATTTAAGTAGTTACCTTTTCCCGAAACTTTTGGAGTTTTAAGGTCTATTAAATAATTGACTATCCATAATTTAAAATTCTGAAATTAGTCTGGCTGCATGATACATTCAGAATGATACTTTAATTAGATTTGAGATTGCTTTGTTTGCTTTTAGAAAACGTTTTTGTTATTTAGAATTTAGCATTCAATGGGTACCATATTGATCGGAAACGCTACCGTTATTAAATTCATAACTGGTTTTTTGAAAGTCGGTACGGATTTCCCCACTTGGAGAAAGCTTTTCAAATAGTGCTTTCGCCTTTTTGTCATTTTCCATATCGATACTCATCTGAATGCTGGTTCCATCTATAATACCAAATTAGACCTATAATGACGCAATAAATCGTTTCTTTTTCGCCTGCTTTTCATCAAAAATAATTACCGTAGCTAAGGCTATGCTAGTTATTTTTGATTTCAATCAATCAAAAAATAATTCAATTTATTCATACGGCATTATAAATATAATTTGGTATAATAGGAGTGTTTTGAGAGACGTCCTATTCCATAATATAAGAACCACTGTTCTTCAATTCAGCATGTTGTGATTTATTTTATATCTATCCTAAAATTTAAGTATTGAGAAAATCTCTACCTTAACTATGATTCTTGTTTAGTCACTTCGATCCAAGAGTCCACTTGTCGTTCTAAAAGTTCTAAGGGTAAAGCCCCACTTCCTAAGATGATATCATGGAATTTGCGGATATCGAATCGATCGCCAAGTTGAGTTTCTGCACGTTGTCTTAACTCTTGAATTTTTAACATGCCAATTTTATAGCCTGTAGCTTGCCCTGGCATGACCATATAACGCTGAACTTCTGCTATTATAGCATTTTCTGAGATGGAAGAATTATCTTTAAAATATTGAATGGCCTCAGCTTCTTTCCAACCTTTGGAATGCAGTCCTGTATCCACTACCAACCTTATAGCTCTCCAAATTTCATTGACTAGTCGTCCAAAATCGTAATACGGGTTTTTATATCCTCCCATCTCTTTAGCAAGTTTTTCAGAATATAAAGCCCAGCCTTCTACGTAAGCATTGTAGCCTAGTTGTGTTCTAAAGTTTGGAACGGTTTCTAGCTCTTGCGCTACAGAAATTTGCATATGGTGTCCTGGATTGCCTTCATGATAGGCTACGCCTTCCATAGTGGTTTTAGGCATAGATGTCATGTCCGAAAGGTGAACATAATAAGTGCCAGGTCTGGACCCGTCTGGAGTTCCCGCGTTGTAATGTTGTGGAGCACCATCTTGCTCTCTAAAGGCTTCTACGCGTTTTACTTGTAAACTAGCTTTTGGTAAAATACCAAAATAGTCTGGTAGTTTTTTGGTGAGTTCATCGATATATTGTTTTGCTTCATCAAGATAGGCTTGACGACCTTCGTCGGTGTTTGGAAAATAAAACTGCTCATCCTCATTTACAAACTTAAAGAACTCTTGCAAGTCACCTTCAAAACCAACTTCGTTTTTGATATTAAGCATTTCTTTTTGGATTCTATCTACTTCCTCTAGGCCGATGTTATGGATTTCATCTGCCGTAAGTGATGTCGTGGTAGATGTTTTAAGTGTATAGTCATAAAAGGCTTTTCCGTTGGGATGCCGACTCACTCCTGTAGGGGTTTCTAAAGCATTTGGGATTTCATTTTCTGTCCAAGCGATGAGATTGTTATAGGCAGGTTGAAATACTTTAAGCAGCATTTCTCTTGAAGCTGTTCTTAACTCCTTAGCTTGTTGATCATCTATTTTATTTTGAGTTAAAAGACTATCAGTTTTTCTCAGCATATCGTCATATAAAGGGGAGTTAACCTCTGTGTCTTGAAAAGGCTGCCCTGTGACAATAGCTTTGCTCTGATTTAAGACAGTTTCTAGAGCAAATCTAGGCGGAAGAATATTTTTGGAAGCTTGAGATTTTGCTCTATCGACCAGTTGATTGATTGCTCTTGCCGTTCCTTGAATTCTACTAACATAAGCTTGCATATCTTCTAAGCTATCTACTTTATGAAAGTTGATAAGCATGCTAGGAAGTTGCGTATGTATTCCTGTCATTTGGTCGAAGACATACCCTACATCTTGATACTCTAGGCCTTCTTGAAGAAGCTCATTTTGGTAAAGCCAGATATCATAGGACATTTGGTCTTGCTTATTAAGAGATTGATACTCGAAATTTTTCTTGAGTTCGTCAACACTCTCCTGCATCCAATTTGCATCTTCGATTTGAGCGTCAAGACTTAAATCATCAATTTGATCATATTTATCCTTTATTCCTAAAGACGTTAGCTTTAAGGGGCTTTTTTGGAGAGATTCTTCGTATTTTTCTTCAAACCAAGCGTTGAGGTCTTCGTTTGGAGTTTTTTCTTTTTCTGGAGCTTTATCACAAGAATATCCAATAATGAGGAGCAGGACCAATACATGTTTTACTTTTAAAAATGCCATAGGAGTAAGGGTTTATGGATGTTGTCTTAGCTTAAATTAATAGGTGTTTAAAATAGTGGGTTAATTATAATGTATTTTAATTTTAAACAAGTTTTATAAAATGTTATTAGTGGGGAAGTTAATGTAAAAATTTGGAGTTAAGCTTTCTGTTGAATTATGGAATTAAATAGAGCTATAGTTTTCTTTTTTATACGTGATGAAGTGCTCTGCATATTTTTCAAACAAAAATCAATTTAATTTATAACGTATTCCTAAAAATCCTCTCACAAATAAGTTATCGAGATCAAATTCATAAATGGGATTAAACTCGATATTAAAAGATAGATCTTTTAGATTTTCAAAAGGTTTAATGCCAATACCAATTGGAATAACAACGCCATTAATGTTATTTAAGATGGCACCAGCACCCAAGTAAACATCATAACTTGTCTTAGTCACAATATTATGATTGATGACAATCTCAGGGGTTATATTATCAATAGAAGTATCTGAATAAATTCTAAGATCTGTCCAAAACCTCTCATTGATATTATAACCAACAGCAAATTTTGAGCCTGAACTATTGGTGTAAAATGAGGCTGTAATTTGCGAATAAGTATCAGTTAAAGTGCAGAAGATTAGAAATAAAGATGGAAGGATGAGTTTCATGAGTTTTTTTTAGATGATTCAAATAAATATATTAATTCTCCCAAATAAATCGCGACTTTAATTAATAGGCGTTTGTTAAATAAAACTAAAAATTTTACAATTAATTAACTCATAACAACATTAAAAAGTATTTTAGGGCAATATAAATGAATAATTGCGCAATTATTTCTAACTAAATTAAATTAAAAATTATGAAATTACAAAGATTATTTATTGTCCCAGCGGTCTTCGGATTGCTTTTGGGATCATGTGAAGCTGACAAAGTTACAAGCGAAGAGGTTTTGGATACCAACCAAATTGATAACTCTGAAAGAATTATTTTAGGAGTCAATACATCAGAGACTCCCTCCAATTTAGATCAACCTACCTTAGACTTAATTTCTAAAAACCATTTGAGTGCGTTGGGAGCCCAACGTGAAGAAATGGTTCTTCCTGGTGGTGAGAAGCGCGAGGTGATTCGAATTGAAGGAGATATCGTGATGTCTCTAGAGGAACTTAGCGGACTAGATTTCCAGGGTTATGAGGATATCCATAATAAACAATATAGTACTAACGCCTTAGTAAGTCCTCAAACTATAACTGTAATTGGTTATACGGGTGGAAGTCAAGCCTTAACCTCTAACGAGAGAACAGCTTTGAGTTGGGCTATTGCAAATTATAACCGACTGAATTTGAATATCAATTTCAATCTTACTTTTGGAACCAACTATCAAAACAAAGATATGGTAGTCTATAATAATACTGTAAACAACCCTAGTGGTGCTGGAGGATCAGCAGGTTTTCCTAGTAATGGAAATCCCAACAAATTTGTTCAGATTTTCGGGTTGAGTAACTACAATACCAACGTCATTGAGCACGTGATCACTCATGAAATTGGACATTCTGTAGGTTTTAGACACACTGATTTTTTTAGTCGCCAGAGTTGTGGACAAAATACCAATGAAGGAACCGCTGGTGTAGGTGCAAACTACATTCCGGGAACTCCACAAGGATTTGATCCAACGTCTATCATGTTAGCCTGTTTTAGTAATAACGAAGATGGAGAGTTTAATTCTAACGACGTGACTGCTTTGAATTTCCTATACTAAGAAAAAGAGTATAGTTATTTTGAATTTAAGCCTTTAAGACCGTCTCCAGAGTGGAGACGGTTTTTTTATGGGCAATCATCACGTATAAATTTGGGTATATTCTATAGGGTAAATTTTAGTAAGCAGGTATTAGATTTTCTCATAATCTAGACTTGGACCATCACACTGGTTCCACGTACTTGATAAGACATCATTAGAGCTAAAAAACAGATTTTCTTTTAAATCAGATTGGCAAGAGCCTATGATCTGACTCTCTTCTGCTTAGGTGAGCTCTAAACTTCCTTGGTCATCATTGAAACGGTAAGTTCCTGTAAGCTCTACAACGCTCTCTTCAGTTTCTCTGGTTTTTAAAAAGTTGCCATCTTCAAAAAAACGATAGGACTCTTGCCACTCCATATCCGAGCCTGTTGTTTCTGAATCTGGAATGCTTCCCGACATCTGGACGAGCTTCCAATCTCCTTCCAATGTAGCTTGAGTGACATCATCATCATCATCGTTGATACATGAGCATAAAATTGCAACAATAATTAAGGCTGAAAATTTGATTTTCATAACTATTTGGTTTCTAAGAAGACTCTTTATATGTGGATAGGTTGCGTTGAATCATTTTTTTATTAATATTTATTTAATGAGCTTCTTGTGAAGAAGGAAGTTTTATTTTATGAAGGCTAAAGGTCATCGATGAGATATCAGCACCCACTTCATTAATTCTGGAATTTGTGAAATAAAGATAGCCTTCATAAATACTAAAGGTATCTGCCCAACGGATCTGTTCCCCTTCTGCAAGGTCATGAATATTGCCTTCGGGTGTTCTATATTGAATTTTATGGTGTTCTAAGTCTGCAAAATAGAGGTTCCCCTCTCTATCGAAAATCATCCCATCGGGGGCGGCTGTTTTAGTTTCAAAGGTGACCTGATCTTCAATTGGTTCGTCGTCTTCGACTTTTAACGCATCCGTACTTATAGAATACAGGCTATACCCAGTGAGGGCATGATAAAATAGGCGTTCACTTTCAGTACTTAAAGCAATGCCATCAGAATGTATGGTGTTCTCCCATTTCTTTTCACCAAAAGTTAAATAGGATTGTTCTGCGGTGGTAGAGCTATGTTCGTTCAGTACTCTTCTGGTTTTTCCAGAATCAATATCTACAATTATCAATCCAGGATGGCCAGAATCTGTTATGTAGATTCTATTATTCTTCTTATCTACTCTAAGATCGTTGATATAAGAATCCTTATAATAGCTTGCCTCTTCTAATATATAAGTTTTAGACAAAGTATCTGTGGCTAAATCGAAAACGAAAATACGCGGAGCATCCATTACGTCCTGAAACAATTGACTTCTGGTATCCAAGGCATATAGCTTGTCCTCAAAAGCCAACACAGATTGAACTCCAATAAATTTGTTTTCTGTAATAGGCTCGCCAATTTCCCAAGAATTCCAAAGGTCATTGGGATAGCTTTCAGGGTCAGAATTAGGAATTATTTCCACTACAGAATTTTTGACCCCTTTTCTCCATCTTGGAAAATTCACAAAAAGGCGTCCTTTATCAGTTGTAGTGACTCCAGTGACTTGTTGGCCTTTAAAACTTGCAACTTCTGTGATAGCATTAGAATTAGCTTTTTCATCCATTTTATTATCCCTTTCCTGCACATCTTTACAAGACAGAAGTAGAATAATAACTGAAAGGCTTAGTGTTTTTATTTTCATCTTTAATATTTTCAATATTTTAAAATATACAGAAGTTTAATTAAACTAAAAAGCTATCAGAACAAAAGCTGCTCCTTACTTTGTTAATATTTTTACAAAATAGGGTGACGCGTTTTGCATTATTCTACATTCGTTTGACATTTTATTTTAAAAACGCATTATGAAATCAATTTTCTTAAAATTTAGTAGTCTAGTCTTCATTGCATTATTGTTATTTTCGCCTAATTTAAATGCTCAGGAGTTTCAGGGGCAAGCGATTTATTCTTCTAAAGCCAAGATGGAGTTAGGAAGTTTTGGAGCTAGAATGAGCGAAGGTCAAAAAAAACAAATTCAAGCCCGTTTAAAGAATAGATTGGAA
Organism: Psychroflexus torquis ATCC 700755; assembly: GCF_000153485.2. Lineage (NCBI taxonomy): Bacteria > Pseudomonadati > Bacteroidota > Flavobacteriia > Flavobacteriales > Flavobacteriaceae > Psychroflexus > Psychroflexus torquis. Next base: position 2,402,667 of record NC_018721.1, read on the forward strand.
AAGACGTATACTTTAGATTTCAATAAAGAAGAGTCTGTGTTTAATGAAGACGAGAAAATAGATGCGATTTCTGGAGCCACAGATTCTTGGGGTGATAATTTTACAAGAGGTGAGCAATACAAAAATGTAAAACAAAAGGCCCTAGTTCAAAGTCAAGAATTTTATGGCAAGAAATTTCTAGTGAAAGATAAGTTAGCAGCTATTGAATGGAAGCTGGGGGCTGAGTCTAAATCGATAGGACAATATATGTGTTTTAAAGCAACGGCTTCAATACCAACCGATGAATTGGAGTGGTACAATTTTTCTTGGGGAGACTTAAGAGAAACGAATACTGAAGCTAAAACTGATTCAACAGCTGTTGAAACTGAAGAATTAGAGATCAAAACAACTGAGGTAGAAGCTTGGTACACACTTCAAATTCCAGTAAGCCATGGTCCTGGAGAATACTGGGGACTTCCTGGTCTTATTTTAGAGGTGAGTGCGGGAAATACTGTCATTTTGTGTTCTAAAATAGTCATAAATCCAGAAGAGGTGATAGAGATTGAAGCTCCAGATAAAGGTAAAGAGATCACGAAAAATGATTATCAAGCAACGATTCAAGAGAAAATGCTTGAGATGAGAAACAATAGAGGCCGACCAAGAAGTTGATCCAAATTAAATTGATAGATAAAACTCAACTTACACCTCACACAAATTTATGAATAAAATATTTTGTGTTGCATTACTTCTTGCAACCACCTGCACTTTTGCCCAAGTTAAATTACAAGGTGTCGTTAAAGATAGCTTACAAACTCCTTTGGAGTTAGCCAATGTAGTAGCTATAAATCAAGCAACAAGTGGTCTGGAGTCTTATGGTATTACGGATGCTAATGGTAATTTTAAATTACAGCTTGGTAAAAATGGCAGCTATAAAATACAAGTGAGTTACATTGGTATGAAGACTTTTGAAGAGGTTTTGACCACTGATGAAAATGATATTACAAAAGTGTACACCCTTCAAACAGATAAATCTCTAGATGAAGTGGAGATAAGTTACGAAATGCCCGTGACCATTAGAGGAGATACTCTTATTTACAATGCGGATTCTTTTAGCGATGGTACCGAACGAAAGCTGGAAGATATCCTTGAAAATTTACCAGGGGTAGAGATTAATGAAAACGGCCAGATCGAAGTAGAAGGGAAAGTGGTGAATAAGCTCATGGTAAACGGCAAAGATTTTTTTGATGGGGACACCAAATTAGCTATAAAAAACATTCCTTCGAAAGCTGTCGATAAGATCCAAGTCTTGAGAAATTATTCTGAAGTGGGCCAGCTAAGTGGGGTGAGAAATAACCAAGATAATGTGGCGATGAATATCAAACTGAAAGATGGAAAGGAAAGCTTTTGGTTTGGTAATATAACTGCAGCAGCAGGAACATCTCCAGAGGATGAGTTGTATTTGGTTCAGCCCAAATTATTCTATTACAGTCCCAAGTACAGCCTTAATTTTATAGGAGACATAAATAATACGGGAGAAGCTGCCCTAACGCGAAGGGATATTAGAGGTTTTGGTGGAGGTTTTAGGGCCCCAAGTAGTAATAGTGGAACTAGTATAAATCTTGGAGATAACAGTCTTAATTTCTTAACCAATCAAGACAATGCCCTTAAAATAGAAAATAAATTGGCCACCGGTAACTTTAGTTATTCTCCAAAGCAGTCTTTAGACTTGAGTGGATTTCTTATTTACAATACCAGTCGCATTCTATCCAAAGAAAACAGTTTTGTCCAATATACCAATTCAGATCTTGGTATTCCCGATGAACGAACAGAGCAATCTAGTGAAGAACGGTCTAACCAAGGCTTATTAAAACTTAGCGCCTCTTACAAACCAAACTTCAATAATCAATTAGACTATGATGTTTTGGCGCGTGTTTCTGAGGATTCTCAAGACCAAAACATACTTTCTTCAGTCATAGGAAATACAACCCAAGTGGATGAGGTTAACCCTTACAGTATTAATCAAAATTTAAATTATTACTATACGCTTAATGAAAATAATATTTTTGCTTTGGAGGCTCAGCATTTGATAAAAGATGAAGATCCATTTTACAATGCTCGTTTAGGGAATGACCCAAATAGCGAAGACCCCTTCGATACCACAGCAGAAGCCATAGGTCTGGATACCTCACTGCAAACCTACAATTTGACGCAAGACAGGCGTATCAAGTCCAATCAGTTGGATGCTAAATTGGACTACTACAATATCCTCAATACGAAAAGCAATATCAATTTTACATTGGGGACTATCTTAAGTCGTCAAGACTTCAATTCTGATATCTTTCAATTTCTTGATGATGGGTCTCAATTTGCACCCACACCAACTTTCAATAATGGGCGGGCTACTAACGATGTACAGTATAATTTTAGCGATATTTATTTAGGAGTCCATTATCGGGTGAAAGTGGGCAAATTCACATTTACTCCCGGCTTTTCTGTTCATGCTTATGGAAACAAGAACACACAATTTGGAGTGACTTACGAGGATAATTTCTTTAGGTTTTTACCAGATTTTGAAACTCGAATTCAGTTTAAGAAGAGTGAGTCTTTGACTTTGAAATATGATATGCGTAATCAATTTACGGATGTGACAAGATTGGCTGAAGGTCTAGTATTGAACAGCTTCAATAGTATTCAATTTGGGGAGCCTGAACTCCAAAATGCCTTGTCCAATAACATAAGTTTATTGTACAGCAGTTTCAACCTTTTCAACTATACCAATGTGTTTGCCAGAGCAGCATATTCCAGTAATATCGATCAAATACGGAGCTTAACAAACTTTGAGAATGTTATCCGAACCAGCACTTTCTTCAATTCTAGTTTTGCAGATGAAAACGTGAGTGTCTTTGGGCGTGTTCAGCGAACCTTTGGGAAAGTAAGAGCAACAATCAACACTAGTTTTAACTATAGTAAAATCAACCAGTTTATCCAAGGTTTGCAATCGCTTAATGAAGGCTTCACCCAAACTTATACCCCTGGGATTCGTACAAACTTTAAAGTAGCTCCAAATGTGAGTTTTAATTACCGCTACAGCATCACTAATAATGACCAAGGAAGCCGAGAGACCAAGTTTATAACAAACGCTCCTTCCATAGACTTCGACGCTTATATCTGGAAAAAGGTGACTTTCCGGACCAATTATTCTTATACCAACCAAGACCTCGGTAATGGTGAGTCACAGTCTTTCCAAAACTGGGATGCTAGCCTTTCTTACAGAAAAGATAGAGATGCTAAGTGGGAATACGAAATTAAAGCAACTAATCTTTTGGATATCGATTCTCAGGTTAGGAACAGCGCAAATAATATTTCTGTATTTAGCTCAGAAACCTTTATTCAGCCTAGATTTGTCACGTTTAGGTTTGTGTATACCTTGTAATATATAGAGTTAGCGGTTAAGACTCTGTTTTACCCAAAAAAAAGAGCAACTTATCAAGAATATCCTGAAATTGCTCTTTATTTAATTTGCTAATTAAGACCTCTATAAAACTATTTTTTCCACCTTAGAATTTATATCCAAGCAAAAATTGAAATCTGGTTGTTGTGCTGCTTAACTCTATATATTTAGAAATTCCAGTTCCTATTTCAGTTCTAACTTCGAAAGAATATCTCTTGTACGTTAGTCCGGTTCCAAATAGAACCCCTTGCTCATAGTTTCTTGTTAAAGGAAGAGCTCTTCCTTCAACTATGCTCACCCTGGAATTAAAAACAATTTCTTCTTTCAGATAATTAGTTTCACTTATTGAGAAGCCATTAGAAACACCCGCATTTACATAGATGAACATATTACCAACAGGGTATTTAAGACGTACTAAAGTGTTGAGTTTTATATAGGAATAAGCAAATTCTGTAGTCGTTGTGCTAAAATTATTCTCACCACTTAAAACCTCTTTAAACTGATTTTCAACATTATAACTAGAGTAAAATAACTCACTATTTATAGACCATTTGTGTTGATATTTAGGGAAGATCAAGTCTAAAAATATCCCTCCTGCAAAATTTACAGACTGTGGATAGTCTACACGAGTAAGCTCTGGAAATTCGGAACCACTTAATTTTAAAGAAGTTAAAGAGGCTCCAACGAGGGCACCCACTTCAATAATTAATTTCTTTCGTTCTTTCTGGAAAGTTATGTCAACGGATGTACATTCATTATAATATCTAAAGAGCCGGAATAAACTCCCCTCCGTATATGAGGTGTTCTTAAGCTTAGAGCTTATAGTGGGGCAATCTTTAAGATATAAAGTCAATTGACCTAGATATCTATTGTTTTCGACAATTACATTTTTACCAGTTGTTCCTTGTTCTTGTATATACTTTTTATGAACTAATAAATCAAACTTTCCATCTCTTTTTATGTAATAATTTTGTCGTGAGTCTTTGTTTTTATAGTAAAATAATTCTTTATCACCTCGAATTAAGACTTGCAGAAACGTCGTATCAATTTTAATATTTAGTTGTGTAGAAGTCTTAAGTTCATTGGTGCTTAGTTTTGTCACTTCTGTTTCTACAATTCCACTGGAATATATTTGATCTTCTACTCCAAATTCAATGATATCCAAAGGTTTATATGCCACTGGATTATTTATGGTATTAGATTTAAATTTTATTTCATCTGGTGTTTTATCCCAATCTCTAAAATCTATAGTTCCGTTAATGGTGTCTTTATTTTTCTTGATAATGTAGCCAGGAAGATAATTCTGTTGAGAATAGGATGGCGAAAATACAAGGGTTAATAATAATACCATTGTAAATTTTGTAAGCGTTTTCATACGTTTTTTAAATTATAGATTGTTTTTAGTTAATGTTGCAAAAGCCAAATTTTAGGTAATATGTAATAGTCATGGTTGAGAGTCCGATAATACAAAATTTGTTCTTTATTAATTTTTTTTGAATCAAATAACGTCTTTTACTCCACAGAATCATAGCTGATGATGCAGTTTTAATTCTATTTTTAAATTTAAAAGGCAAGTGTCCTGTGCCTTTTGCTCACCGAATCCTCGGAAAGTACAAGCCCAAAACTATTATCAATTTATCAACACAAGGTAGCAGATTAGCGAAGGCTTGACATAAACCTATAGTCTTGGCATAAGAACCAATTTTAAGGTGGCTTCATTTTTTATCGTTTGAAGTGTCTTGTCCTGAAATATGTTAAGATTAAAATCAATCTACGTGGTTAATTCATAGACTTTATTTAGTGTTAAGAAATTTAAAGAGACCTAGAATCTTATTTTACTGTACTATTTGACCGTTTATTTAATTACAGTAGCAAAAAAAAATTAAGATCCTTTATACAATATTTAAAAGGCAATCTGGGATGAAGTATTCTTTAGAATTATGGGTGACCGTTTAATGTTTTTGATAAATAAATTGCGGTTTTGCTGAGTTTGTTTTTGGCAACTTCGTTTGGAGTGCCTTCTGCTACCACTTTTCCACCTTTTTTTCCTGCTCCAGGACCTATGTCGATAACCCAATCACTTCCAGCAACTACCTGCATATCGTGTTCTACTACAATTACAGTATTCCCAGCATCCACCAATCTAGCCAATTGGAGTTGTAATTTTTCTACATCTGTTGGGTGTAAGCCCGTAGTGGGTTCATCTAAAATATAAAGTGTATTTCCCCGGCTTAGTCGTTGGAGTTCCGTAGCAAGTTTAATTCGCTGTGCTTCTCCGCCGGAAAGCTCAGTTGCTGGCTGGCCCAAACGTAAATAACCCAAACCTACTTCCTGCAACACCTTGAGGGGACGACTGACTCGGTCTTCTTTTTCAAAAAACACGGCTGCTTTATCTACGGTCATGTCAAGAACTTGGTTGATATTTTTTTCGTGATACGTAACTTCCAAGGTTTCGGGATTATACCGCGCACCTTCACAAACTGGACAGGGCGCATAGACACTTGGTAAAAAGAGTAGTTCAACCATCACAAAACCTTCACCATCACAATTGGGACAACGACCTTTACCCACATTAAATGAAAAGCGACCGGCATTATAGTGGCGTGCTTTTGCTAATTTTGTTGAAGCAAATAATTTCCGTACAACATCAAACAAGCCAGTATAGGTTGCCAGATTAGAGCGCGGTGTTCTCCCAATGGGTTTCTGATTGACCACCACCATGCGTTTGATACCTTCTGAACCCGCGATGATTTCTCCACCTAGCGTCTCTACGGTATCTTTTTGTAAGACCTCTTCGTCTTCTTCTTTAAAAAGGCCCTTTCCTAATTTTATGGACATTAATTCAACTAATACTTGACTCACTAAGCTGCTTTTGCCTGAGCCTGAAACTCCAGTGACACTCGTTAGAACTCCTAAAGGAAATGATACTCCAAGATCTGTTAAATTATTTCTGGTTACTCCACTTAATTTCAACCAGCTACTAGGCTTTCGGGGTGTGGTCTTTTTAAAAGGCAGATCATTAAAAAGATGTTCTCTGGTTTTGGACCGTTTACTGTCTTTTAAACCGGCCGGTGGTCCACTGTATAAAATTTCACCACCACCTTCGCCAGCATCCGGACCTACATCTACAATCCAGTCGGCATGACGAATCACATCTAACTCATGTTCAACAACAAATAGTGAATTACCAGAAGCTTTTAATCTATCCAGAGTTTTTAGTAAAGCTTCCGTGTCAGCAGGGTGCAATCCTGCAGAAGGCTCGTCTAATACATACACCACACCAAACAAATTACTCCGCACTTGGGTCGCTAGTCTTAACCGCTGATGTTCCCCTGGGGAAAGAGAAGGTGTGCTGCGCTCCAAGGATAAATAGCCTAAGCCCAATTCCAATAAAACAATGACTCTCGCCACTAGATCTTCGGCGATTCTTTGAGCTACTATTGCTTTTTCCTGATGCTGTTTGGTTAATTTAAGCAAAGCAGGCGCCTTGCCATCACCATAAGGAGCAAAAATAGAAAGTAATTTCTCTAGAGGTAATCTCGAAATGTCGGCAATATCATAACCAGCAAAAGTCACAGAAAGCGATTCGCGACGTAAACGTTTACCCTTACAGGAATCGCATTCGCTACTGATCATGTACTGCAACACACGTTTTTTCATCAACGTACTTTGCGTATTTGCAAAAGTGTGCAGAACATGTCTTTTCGCACCCGTATACGTGCCCTTATAACTAGGTTCAGTTTTACTTTTGATGGCAAGTTTTACGTCGTCTCGGCTTAAGTCACGATATACAGGTACCTGTGGGCGTTCGTTTGTAAATAAGATCCAGTCGCGATCTTTTTTGGGAAGATCTTTCCAAGGGATATCCACATTATAGCCGAGAGTGGTCAAAATGTCGCGAAGGTTTTTCCCTTGCCAAGCTGGGGGCCATGCCGCTATGGCTTTTTCTCTTATCGTTAAGGAATCATCGGGGACCATGCTTTTTTCAGTGACTTGGTGTATTTCACCCAATCCATGGCATTTAGGGCAAACTCCTTCTGGTGTGTTGGTTGAAAATGAATCAGCATATAAAAGAGGCTGTCCGTCTGGATAATCACCAGCACGGGAATATAACATGCGTAACAAGTTAGACAATGTAGTCACGGAGCCAACTGAGGATCGCGTAGTGCCTGAACCTCTTTGCTGCTGTAGAGCAACGGCTGGGGGAAGACCTTCGATTTTGTCGACTTCTGGGATAGGCATTTGATGGAAAAGTCGGCGGGCGTACGGCGAAACAGACTCAAGATACCTCCGCTCAGCTTCGGCATACAGAGTGCCAAAAGCAAGCGATGACTTACCTGATCCTGAAACCCCGGTAAATACGACTAATGCATCGCGGGGAATATCTAAAGTTACATTCTTAAGATTATGTTGGCGTGCTCCATGTATACCTACAAAGCCCTGTTTTTGTGTCTTATTTTCATTCGGTTGTCCCATGCGCGTCCTAGATCAAAAAATATACCAAGACCTTACTTATAGCATTCAAGTTTAGAGGTCATTTATTCTAATGATTAAGGGTCTTGTTCTTACGGAGACAAACACTTTATAGGCTAAGCACAGATCCGAATTTTTAAATTTTCTCAATAATCCAAATTTAAAAATTTGATGATCTTCGTAAACACACCTTAGACTTTAAATATGTTACTTTTCGTCTTATTTGTTATAGCCATTGTTGTGCTTTCGTTCCTGTTCCAGTTGCTTTTTTAGTTTATCAGGATCTTGTCTTGTTCGAAAAGAGTGATGGTTTCAATTTCTTCTTTACCAAAATTTACTCGGTAGAAAAGGTCGTTTGATTTGTGACATCGCAGTTATAGATTCCTCCAAATTCCATCGATTTTTGACAACCTTCAGGATACTTCGAAATCTGTTCGATTTTTGTAGTCAATTATTCTAAAAAATCCTTCTAACCTTATAACTCCATTCCTGCAATAAATATTCGATGAGTCTTTTGGTTTTGTGTTCGGCAAGTTCCCAAATGAAAACCTCCATCAAGAAATCTTTTTGAGAATCTCCTTATATGAAGTCCTTTTTATATAATCTAACTGCTCAATTCCCTTTTTAATTTTCGCTTGCTCATATTTAGTCAATTCTTTCCAAAAGTCTGATTTTTCATTATTAATCAAAGCCGTTATTCTTTTGATAAAGTTGTTATTGTCTATATTTAATATCAGCTTGACAAGTTCTATTTTGAATGTATTATTGTCCATTTTCATAACTTTATTTCAAACTCACATTTCTAGAGGAATTTTATGAATGAAGCATAACGGTTTTGACCTACACAGCGGTCTAGTTTAAAACTAGTATTTGTTTTTCGAAGATAATAATAGTTTTATTCAGTTTGAACGATAATTCGAAGCGCAGACCTGCACTGGGTTGTAACGCGTGTTATACTCATAATCGCTTTGTGTTCCATCTAATAATTTCAGTTCGAATATTATTGATATCATTTCTATAAATCTCTTTAACCCATTATCTTCATTACTCCTAATCGTCGAAAATGAAAACCGAGTTTTCTTCTTCGATTCTGGGTACTTTAAGACATTGAAAAAATCTTTTGGGGAAGAGTCATTGTCTTTGAAAAATTGTTGAAAAGGTGAATCTTCACCTATGTATTTAGAGAAAAGAGATATTAATTCATGCGAAATACCATCTTGCATTGAAGCAAGGTTTTTATAGATACTTTTAATATTATGATCAAGTTTTACATCTTTCGATACTTCAAGGGTTAAACCTTTCATCATTAATTCTAAGCCATGATAAAAGTTAAAGAGAATAGGTACGCCAACATTCATGTCATTCCATCTGGTATTATTTTCATATTCACTCCACGAATCATCCTTATCCTCTTTTGCGTCAGAAAGTATAAAATTTCTATTGCCTTGTTTTTCCATTTCGTTGATTGCCTCTTTTGCAAGGTTCAGAAATTGATATGACAGACCTATGTAATCTGGGTTAGAGTTCATATTTTACGAGGGTTAATTGTCTTTAAGCATAACATTCGAATAAATCCTATTTAAATCTTCAGTATAAAATATATCTATTATAGGGTATTGATTTTGAATGGTTTAAACGGTATTTATTTTAGAACCTCGTGTTACATTGAATCAAACTAAATTTTCAGATTGAATAATCATTTTTTTAGAGGCATCTATTTTAAAACTAATTCTACAGGTTTAATTATTACTTCCCTTTTTCAGAGAAGTATCTATAGCTAAAGGCGATAATTGTCTAATTCCAAGTGCTACTATATTTTGATTATAGAGCTCTTTTTTTAAACATCTTCAATTTCGGTAGTTTCGGTCTTATTCTCAGAGGGTGTATTTTCATTTTTAAGGTAGTTATCTAAAAACTTTAGAATTCTACTGTAGGACTCTATTTGATTTTCCTTTTTAACAAAACCATGACCTTCATCTTCAAATAAAACATATTCCACGGGGACACCATTTTCTCTAACACCAGCAACAATCTCATCACTTTCTACTTGTAATACTCTAGGATCCTGAGCGCCTTGTAAAACGATTAATGGTTTAGTGACTTTATCGGTATGAAATAAAGGAGAGATGCGTTTTAATCTAATAGAGTCTGCTGTAAAAGGGTCTCCTAGTTCTAGGTATAAGGATTCTCTCATAGATTCCCAATAGGGTGGTATACTCTTTAATGTTCTTATCCAATTGGTCACCCCAAAAAGATTGACGCCCACATCAAACTCTTCTGGAGTGTAAGTTAATGCTGCCATGGTCATGTATCCACCATAAGAACCTCCAATGATACCTATTTTGTCGCCATCAATTTCAGTTTGCGATGCCAACCAATTTTTACCTTCTACACAATCCTGTAAGTCTTTCTCACCGTGGTTGAGGTCATCCATTTGGTAAAATGTTTTACCGTAACCACTACTCCCACGATTATTAACCGCTAAAACGGCATACCCATGATTGACCATATATTGAATAAGAGAACTAAACCCTTGTCGTGATTGTCCGCCAGGACCACCATGAACCCAAACCATAGCGGGCACTTTGTTTTCTACAGATGCTTGATGTGGCAAGTAATAGATAGCCGGAATCTCAACACCATCAAAGGATTTGAAACGAATTACTTTTGCGGTTACTAAATCTTCAACATCTATAGCCTCGTTAAGAACATCAGTTAATTTATGTTGCTCTTTCGTTTCTATGTTATAGGTATATAAATCTGAAGGGGAATTAGACCCACCAGCATACATACGCATCCATTTTTCATCATCGCTAAAACCAACACTTGTGATACTTTGATCTTTAAAATCTGGCAAATCAATAGGTTCCATTGTTTTGGAATCTAAAACTTGAATTGCATTTTTACCATCCTCATTCACATAAACAACCATGTATTTTCCCTCGGACGTAAAACCACTACCCATGATATCCCAAGATTTTTCCAGAACTTTTTTCTTCTCTTTAGTAGCCAAATCATAAGACATTAAATAGGAGAATTCTCCACCATCGTCGGTCGTGTAATAGAATTTAGAATTATCATTCGAGAAATCTTGAGACGAGTTCTTACTTTGATTTTCATTGATTTTAATCATTTCTTCAGTCTTTACGTCATAAAGAAATAAATCGCTATCATTTGTATTTAAAGATTTGGTGAGTGCAAAATAATTTTCATCACTAGACATTCCTGAAAAATTGAGTCCACTGTCATCTTGATAAATCAGTTCTGAAGAAAAATCATCAATAGACATTTTATAAACATCAAAATAACTCGGATTTCTCTTATTAGAGCCAAAATACAGATATTGGTCATCGTCTGACCAGCCATAAAAAGCAGATTTCGCCTCTTTATCTGGGGTGATATCTTTTATATTTCCTTCCAAATCCCTTACAAATAAATGATCTATTTCGTCCCCATTACCATCGGCACTTAATAGCATTCTATTGTCATTTGGGAAATAAGATTCTGCAAAAATCGAAGTACTATCTGAGGTTGTAATCGCCCTCATTTCTCCTCCTTCAGAAGGAACAGTGTACACGTTATAAATACCAGAGCGGTTACTGGAAATGAGTAAGCTACTGTTATCCGATGAAAAACTTCCACCACCTATAGCTTCGTTATTCATAAATTGTTCAATAGTATATTGCTTGATTTCGCGATTGACCATCGCTTCGTCTGTTTTGTCTTCTTTACAAGAAAACAGGAGTACTAATAAGCCTAATCCTAGAAATGTTGTTTTCATATCAATTATCTTTAAATTACGAAATAAATATACACTATTAAAAATTACTATCTGATGTGTTGTTTTTTGTGAAGGTTTTTATCTAATTCTAATACATATTAAAGGAAACCTAAAAACCTTTCAACTGTTGGTGAATACAAGTAGGCTTGAAGCTAAAGAGGATAGTAAAACTGTCTTTAATAGCGGTCTGTCTTAAGCTGTTGAAATAGGTCTTTTGCAAGTGGGACATTAAGCTCATCCTAAGATGAGAGATACATATAGACTCTTGGGTGAAAAATAATTTAAGGATAAGCCAGCAAAAATCTGAAAATCTCAATTATAAATCTGTAAACCTAGAGGAATAGGATCAAAAATTAATAACGAAAAGTGTTGTTTTTCACCTGAGTTCTTTGTTGGCAATGTTTTTATTCTAATCCTAATGCCTGTGATAATTTTTCAATTGCTACTCGCTATCTTACCGCAACTTTTTAATCCCCTTTTTCCCGCAATCATACTTTATACCAAATTAGACCTATAATGACGCAATAAATCGTTTTACCGATACAAATTCGTCACAGGCTTTTTTCGCCTGCTTTTCATCAAAAATAATTACCGTAGCTAAGTCTATGCTACTTATTTTTTCGATTTCAATCAATCAAAAAACCTGTGCTGAGCTACGTCGTAGTATAATTCAATTTATTCATACGGCATTATAAATATAATTTGGTATTATTCAATGAGCTGTAAAATGAGTAAACATGCAGTCTATATTTACAATACCCTCAGAATCCATTTAAGTGTGGATTTAAGAAAGCATATGGAATGAGCATTTAAATCTGAATATCAAATAGAGATCATATCATTTAAAAAATTTGTAGAGGTCACAATATAAACCCCGATTTTAATGCTAGTAATTATATTAAATTATGAACATATTAAGAGGGTCAAAATTTTCTAGAATTCGCTGATTGATTTAAAACTGATGAAGATTATAAAGGATATAACCATATTGTAGCGATGCCCATCACAGTTATAAAGGGTTTGCTAAAGTTAGCGAAATGGAGTTCCACATCGTAAATGCATCAAAAAGAGAAAGAGTAGAAGGAAAATATCACATACTACACGTTAACTCTACTCATAATAGAGTTAAAAATGGATTGAAAATACCTTTCGGGGAGTATCAACAAAATATCTACAACAATACATGAATTGGTATCAAATAAAGGAAAACATAAAGTCTAGAAGCGATAGAGCCAATGCCTTTGTGGAGAAAACAATCGCTTTAGTTACATTGAAACGGTATGATCAAATCGAATCTAGATATGAAAACTTAATATCAACGCGCACCTTAACTAGAGCCATTAACTAAAAAAAAGTCTGACTTTTATTAGTCTAATATTTTTGATTCAATCATTTTTTAACGAGCTATATTTTTGTGATAGACTATAAAATGGCTCGACATTTTTAATCTTGAAATTTAGCGGATCTTAAGATGGCTTCAATTTCGAACATTTGATTTCTTTTTGAAGAGGATGGCTTAAATACGAAGCCTTCTAAAATCACATATCTGTCATTTTTATCATCTCGAATAGCATAAGTTAAAAATGGACCTGCCATAAAAAAACCTTTTACTTCCCAGGTTCCTTTGATTTCATAAGCAAATTTTCCATCGATTTCGGTTTCAAATAAATAAGGAGCATAGGCCTCTTCGGTAATCATATGTGTATCTTCAGTGGGGCCAGGTATATTTTTCCCAACAGAATCCCTCATCTTAATCACATTAGCAATAATGTCTCCATTTCTTTCAATTGTAGATTTTGAAACTTCGTAAGCTAATAACTCCATACTGCCATTCTTGATGTCCTTCCGCATCCAAAAAAAGTTATCCTCCTGTTTTGCATATCGATAAGCTGATGGGAATAACATGGAAACTCCTAAGGATTTTGTCAAGACGTCCACCTTTTTTGGTGCTTTGCTCATGCGTCTCCTTTTCTCTTTTAGCTCCGTATCATGTAATTTTCCCAGGAAAGAGTCCTTGTTTTGCTCCAATTCTTCAATTATAGTTTGTTGATTTGAGCCAGTTATAGCAATACCAAATTGAGGCTTTGCAAATGAGTCCAACAAAATCTGATGTCCCGTTTCTTTAGATTTTTCAATTTTTAAAAAGGTTCTGTTTTTTCTTGCAAAACCACTAAAAGCCATTGGAGGGATTTGGCGCAAGGCATATTTTGGTTCTTGTTGAGGGAGGCCATCAACATCTGCTGCAAAAATCTCTCTTATCTTTTCTCCAATGGAGTCTTGCCAATCTTCATTGGTAATAATAACCGAAAGTTGATTGAGGTTTCCAGAAGATTCTGCTTTGTAAGCAGAGGTTTTATTGTCATTACAAGAATAAACGAGTAGAATGGAGAGGGCGAGAAGGCTTGCGCTAATGGTCTTAGGTAATGTATATTGCATTTTGAAGTTTTTTTGAATTGAAATAAACTTATCGAATATCGTTCCAAAATTCAATTTACACTACTAAACTTTATTAACCAGCAAGATTATTCATTAGTTTGAATCTTTGTTCTTCAATAAATCTATTTAATCTTTGATTCCAGAATGGGACATCTTTATAAAAGTCAACGCAATCTTCAAGGGTCTTTTGCTTTAATAATTGAGGCATAATGAATTTTTCAAAGTCACGTTGTATCAATTCTAAAAACTCCTTAACATTATCGCCGTTTTTGATACAATACCCAATGCTGTTTTTATATTTATGAAATTGAATGCTCTCTGGCAAATAACAATCTTGAGATACACACACCGCAAGTTCTGTGATTTCAGGTCTTTTTTTAGATTTTTCATGAATTGGTGGAATCATCAAACCTAAGTTAATTCTGAAATCAATCTTATCATCGGTCGACCACCAATAATTTTGAAGGGTTAAAACCAATGAAAATTCTTCAGTAGATTTCCACCATATATCACCATCGTTACTAAAACCTGCTTCTTTTAAAAGAGGAGCCAAGATTTCAGTATTCATTTTTTTTAAAATTTCAATTGCTTTCATAACTAAAAGTATTTAACTAAGGCAAAAATACAAGAGACTTTTGAATTTGGTTTACGGTTTAACCGTAAACATGTTACGGTAAAACCGTAAATTTCGGAATGGATGTTTATCATGTGCTTTTTGAAAATTGGCTTAGATATCGCAATTCTTCATTTTTTTTCACACTTAAAAGGATATTTATGAGAATCTTTTTTGCCTTGCATAAAACATAGGCAAAGAACGTGAGGCCTAAATCCTCTTTCTTAGGGAAAGAAAATAATTCCTCTGAGCTAATATTTTAGCCATCGAAAAAATAAAAAACACAGATAAAAACACACTCATTAATATCTAATTTATTCTATGTCCAATTAATGTTTATTAGCCGTAATGCTATCAATAACTAGCCTATCGAACATTCTATATCCAAAATATTTACGATTAAACCGATAAACAAATTCGCTAAGAGATAGGCTTTAACACTTTATCTTATTTTATGATAGGTTCTTGTACACTTCGTCTCGAAACAAACCATCTATGGTATCGTTGAATATAATCGCATGATCTGGGTGGAGAAACAGGTCATTTCTGGAAAAATAGAATTCGCTTATTTCTACTTTAAAAAGCTTAACCAAACTCTTTTTTCGCTTTGGTGGTCTGGAAAAGGTCTTGGAATTTAGGTTAAGAATGATCATCCCTATAAAATGATTCCTAGACACTTGTATGTGATCTGTGCCATGCATTTTTATAAGATATTCATGCACATGATTTGAAACAGGAAAGTTCTGAGTGATGAAGTAATTTTCCATAAGCATGAAAGTCACTCAAAGATAATAAATCTAGCGATAAAAACTGTGTAAGTATATGCTATTAGTTGAAAGATGGTGAATTTAAAATATTGAAAATCTATAAAAAAGATGGTGGATTGCGTAATTTATTAGATTATAGTTATTTAACCTTATTTTTACGCATTCGTGCACACTATTTAAGAGTATAACTTGTGGACAACTAGTAAGCTTTTTTGAGCTCGATCGCGGAATTTTTAATTATTATACATTTAATATTTACAAGATAGCTAATTAAATAAATGGGGAACATAGCAACAAACACAAATATTCAAATTAGAAGCTTAAAAAAAAGAAACTTAATTCTTGACTATGAAGAACAACAGGTTAAAGACTTTTTATTAGACATTGGATATTACAGATTGGGGTTTTATTGGCATCACTTTGAAATAGATGCTGACCATAATTTGGCTCTTGGAACTAAACTATCCGATGTTATAGCTTTATATTACTTAGATGTTGATTTAAGGAATATTTTATTAAAATATTTAAACCGAATAGAAATAAATTTTAGAACTAAAGTTGTTTATTATGTTTCGAATAAGTTTAAACATTCTCCATCTTGGTTTGCAGATAAAACCATAGTAAAAGATAGTTTTATTGAAAGTACACCTTGGAAAAGAAGTATGCTAAGTAGAGTCTACACGAAAGAATTTATACATAATAACAAAACTCTTAAAAAACATCATTTAAATAATCCTTTAGATACTTACGCTCCTGCCTGGAAAACATTAGAGTTTTTCACCTTTGGAGTATTATTAAACTTATTTAAAAACATTAGGAATGAAGATATCAAAAAGAGAGTTACAGAAAGTTTAGGAGTTTTAAATTCAGATAAATTTGAAAACTTAATGAGTACTGTAGTTTTATTAAGAAATATTTGTTCACATGGAGATGTACTGTATGATTTTAAAACACCAAGAGGATTGTCTGTTGTCCCAAATATTGACTTTGATGGAAGTGATAGAAGCTCTTTGAATGCAACTATAAAAGTTATTTCTTACTTTTTAGAACATATTTCTATAAATAGAAAAAATGATTTCCTTAATGAGATTGATGATTTATTTATTAAAAACTTTAAGAATCAAGTAATTAAAAACATTATTACAAATAAGATAAGATATAAATAAATATCGTAGTTTTGCAACTCAGTGCACTGCTATTCAATTATTGCTTTAGTTTCTGCACTTAAAAAGAATAAAAAACTAAAACTCAGACTTGCTCTGAGTTTTTTTTGGTTAATTACTTCTGAGATTCCACAGTTTGCTAAAGCATGTTTTTAATGCTGAGACTTTTAAGGCAATAATAAAATTACTAAGTTTATAGTATTAATAAATTACGGATAACACAACTTATTGTTTTATCCGTATGTTAGCTGTGATTACTGATAACCAATGAAAAGAAATTTTTTAAAGAATCTAGGAGTTGAGTATACACACAAAAAAATAAGTATTCTTATCCAGATAATCTCAGTTACAAAAGAAGGCGCTAAATTTTCTAATGAGCAGATTAAAGCTCTAATAAAATCGGTCTCAACTTATATAAATTCTGTGGGTAAATTAGATAACTCAAAAGAACTCTTTGGAGAAATCAATATTAATCCAAAAAATGAAAATATTGAAAATTTAACTTTCTATAAGTACATCTCAAAAAGCACTTGCGACAACTTTATTTCAAAAGGTAAATTTCAATTTGGATCTTTAAAATATTACAGGGAAATAGAAAGAGATGAAAGCCGTGACGAAAAGGAAGGCTATAGTAATTTGGTTTTTGAAAATTTAGACAGGCAATTTTTCACCTCAGTAATTTCTGGATTTAACTATTACATATTATGTGGCACAAATACCTTAACTCATGAAGAGTACATGTCTGACCAATTTGGTGACTATGTAATGAAAATAAAGAATATTAAATCATTTGCTGAAAGTGTTAAAAAGTCAATAGGCGCAAAATCATGGGCATGTCAAAAAGTTAATTACAGTGACTTTAAATCAAACATTATAAGGACTGAGTTAGATAACTTTGAAGGTTCCAAACCCGACCTTTCTCCCGAAATATTTGAATTAATAAAAAATAATTCAATTGACTCTAGTGTATTTACCAAACCAACTTCTTTTGAACCAGAGAATGAAGTAAGGTTAATATTTGAAATGGATAAAAACTCAAAAAAGAAGCTGAATATCGTTAACCAAGGGTTATTAGATAATATTGAAATAATAAAAATTACAGCTAACAAAAAATAAAAACCATTGAAAGTGGTTTTTATTTAGCCGATAGTAACAAATATGGAACATCATTATTTTGTACTTGCAAATAGCACTTCGACGAATAAACAATCATTACCTCCGGAGTATTTATAGTAAGTGTTTCAGCTAATACTCCTTTTAATTTTGCGGATGGCGACGGTCCATACAACTCTATTAGAGCAATAAAGAAATATTCCCCAATATTTCAGAATTTGAAGAAAACGAATTCTAAAAGGGCCCAACAAGTTGTACTTGAAAAAAATATAGTTCGCATTAAAAGTTTTATTGAAATACCGAGGGGAACAAAATTCAAACCAGAAGTAGTCTATAGCTTTATTCACGCATCTATTGGAAGAATAAAAAATGGAAATGTTACGGGTGTTCACTTTTACAATCCTGAAAGGGTATGGATAATTAAGATTTTAAAAACCAACGAAACAAATAAAACATTTTTGGCAGATTTTGAATTTTATGATATAGACAACAAAAAATGGATTCATAAAAAAACACCAAGTAGTTTCTTTCCTGCGGATTGGAATATAGCAACTCTTTTAATGGAAATAAAATATGCTTACGACAATGCTAATTTTAATATTGACAATGGAAAAATCAAGTCAAAAACTTATTCAAACATTGAAGTTGAACTCTATGTCAAAAATGGTAAGTTGATAACAATATACCCATTGGTTGAATCATTATGATTGTATTAAATAATAAATTAAATACGGCTGTCAAGACCTTTTAAATTTTTATTATCTCTGTGTTACCAAAAAGACTAACCTTGTCCTCTAATCAAGCTTATCAAAATATTTCGTTCAGCTTTTAAGTTAGCTTCTTGTATCAAAGCTACTTTTATTATTTCAATTTTATTTTCATCGTTTAAATAAAGCAAACCCCAATTTTCAGGGAGTTCACTTTCTTTAATCAATCCGCTTGGGCAAAAATAATAGCGATACTCACCAACACCTTTTTCTGAGCATTTCCTAAAGGGTTTCTTACAATCTTTTATGAAATTGCCTTTGCCAACTTTTACTTCTATCATGACGTTGCAAAAGTCAGCCCAACCTATTACATCTGGCTGTTCTGACTCAACCGTTTTCATGTCAATTGCAGGGTTAATCTGCCAATCTTCAGCAGAGGTAGTAAAAGCATTTTTGAAGACATGTTGATTATGCATCAAAACTCTTTTTTCAACATTTTGAGTTTCACCGATGTAGAATCTATGGGATTGTTTGCTATAAATTATATAGAGGAAGTGCATGGGCTAAATATAAAAAAACCTCAACTAATTAAAGTTGAGGTTTAAAAGGTGGTGCCTCCAGCCCCGAAGCCTCGGGGGAACCAGGGTCTATTTTTTATTTAGAATTTCTTTTAAAACAGTAGGGTTTAGGATAATTGTTTGCTATAAATTATATAGAGGAAGTGCATGCGTTAGATATAAAAAAACCTCAACTAATTAAAGTTGAGATTTAAAAGGTGGTGCCTCCAGCCCCGAAGCCTCGGGGGAACCAGGGTCTATTTTTTATTTAGAATTTCTTTTAAAAGAGTAGGGTTTCGGATAATTGTTTGCCATAAATTATATAGAGGAAGTGCATACGTTAGATATAAAAAAAACCTCAACTAGTTAAAGTTGAGGTTTAAAAGGTGGTGCCTCCAGCCCCGAAGCCTCGGGGGAACCAGGGTCTATTTCTTATTTAGAATTTCTTTTAAAAGAGTAGGGTTTAGGATAATTGTTTGCTATAAATTATATAGAGGAAGTGCATGGGCTAAATATAAAAAAAACCTCAACTAATTAAAGTTGAGGTTTAAAAGGTGGTGCCTCCAGCCCCGAAGCCTCGGGGGAACCACGGTCTATTTCTTATTTAGAATTTCTTTTAAAAGAGTAGGGTTTCGGATAATTGTTTGCTATAAATTATATAGAGGAAGTGCATACGTTAGATATAAAAAAAACCTCAACTAGTTAAAGTTGAGGTTTAAAAGGTGGTGCCTCCAGCCCCGAAGCCTCGGGGGAACCAGGGTCTATTTCTTATTTAGAATTTCTTTTAAAAGAGTAGGGTTTCGGATAATTGTTTGCTATAAATTATATAGAGGAAGTGCATGGGCTAAATATAAAAAAAACCTCAACTAATTAAAGTTGAGGTTTAAAAGGTGGTGCCTCCAGGAATCGAACCAGGGACACAAGGATTTTCAGTCCTTTGCTCTACCAACTGAGCTAAGGCACCAGTTTTAATGCGGTTGCAAATATAAAACCATTATTTAATTCTACAAAACAAAACTTGATATATTCTTATCACTATCTTTGACTCTAAATTTTGACATGAATTTAGCTATTGACATAGGGAATACACTGGTTAAACTAGCAATATTTGATCAAGATCAACTGCTAGAAAGCTCGTCATCTTCTTCAGAAAATGTCTTAACACATGTAAATGCTCTTATTGAAGCCTATCCTAAACTCAGTAATGGTATTATATCTTCAACAGCTCAAGTTCCAAAAGACTTAAAAAATAAATTGACTTCACAGCTGAATCTTGTTGAATTTACTCATGAAAGTAAAGTCAATTTTAAGAATAATTACACGACCCCTGAAACCTTGGGTTTAGATAGAATAGCCCTTGTAGTCGCAGCTTCAGAAATTTATCCTAATGCTAATGTTTTGGTCATAGATGCAGGTACCTGTATCACTTACGATTTTTTGGACAAAACAAATACTTACCAAGGAGGTGCTATTTCTCCAGGTTTACAAATGCGTTTTAAAGCAATGCATACGTTTACAGAAAAATTACCGTTGATAACGAAGTCTTGTCAAAACACATATTTCATCGGTAAATCTACCCATGAAGCGATGCGAATTGGAGTTTTCAAGTCAGTTTGCTATGAAATCGATGGTTATATTGAAGATTATCTTGCTGATTATGAAGATTTAACAGTTGTTTTAACAGGAGGAGATTATTATTTGTTGTCAGCATCTATAAAAAATAGCATATTTGCCACTTCGAATTTTTTATTAAAAGGCTTAAATAAAATTTTACAACTCAATTCAAATTAATGCTCATTAGATTTATTCTTTTTACTTCGGCGCTACTTTTAACGACTTCTTCTGTATTAGCACAAGAAAATTCGTCCTCACCTTATTCTTTTCTTGGAATTGGGACTAAAGCCTTTAGAGGAACTGTAGAAAACAGATCTATGGGTGGATTAGGAATGTTGGGAGATAGTATTCATTTGAATTTAAAAAATCCTGCAGCCTACTCAGACCTGAAATTAACAACTTTTACCGCTGGAGCTACAACCAATTCGGTCGAATTGGAGTCTGCTTCTGGTTCTGATGACTTAGATTATTTGACTTTGGATTACATTGCTATTGGACTTCCTTTTAATAATCTTGGTGTAGGTTTTGGAATCAAACCTAGAAGTGCCGTGGGTTATGAGTTAGAAGAAAGGACCACAACAACTGTATCACGTCTAAATGGAAGAGGTGGGCTAAATACGATTCACTTTTCTGTAGGATTCGAGCCCTTTAAAAATTTTAGATTAGGAGGAACTATCAACTATAATTTTGGAGATATTGAGAATAAA
Source organism: Psychroflexus torquis ATCC 700755 (assembly GCF_000153485.2). NCBI lineage: Bacteria > Pseudomonadati > Bacteroidota > Flavobacteriia > Flavobacteriales > Flavobacteriaceae > Psychroflexus > Psychroflexus torquis. Next base: position 2,424,028 of record NC_018721.1, read on the forward strand.
AGTCTTATTTTTAGAGATCAGATTCAGTTTGCTTCGAGAGAACTTAATTTTGTCGACATCAATGGTTTGTCTTATAATTTTGGTGCGCTCTATAAATTTAATTTAAATGAAAAATTGACTATTAATACATCTTTGAGGTACGAAACAGGTTCAAGTTTAAGTGTGAATAGTAGAAGAGAACTCGCAACTATTCAAATTGGACAAAACGACACTGAAATTGTTGTAGACGAATTTAATGTGGAGCCTAGAGATTCTGAAATAAAATTACCTGAAATGTTAGCTTTTGGAGCTGGAATAGGTGAAGATAAAAAATGGTTTTTAGGCTTGGAGTACGAACATTACCAAGCTGGAGATTTTTCTTCACTTTCCTATAATTTTGGTCCTGATGTAGCTCAAATTGATGCTAATGTTTTTCGTTTAGGAGGATATTTTATTCCTAGGTATAATGATCCTGTAAGTTACTTTAAACGAGTGGTTTATAGAGCAGGTCTTAGAATGGAACAAACAGGTCTAGAATATCGAGGTGAAGATATTGATGAGTTTGGCATATCATTTGGACTAGGTTTACCTGCAGGTCGTGTGTTTACCAATACTAACTTGGGGGTAGAATATTTTGAAAGAGGAACAACTAATAATAATTTAATACAAGAAAAATTCATTAGTGTATTTTTGAGTTTCTCTTTCAACGATAAATGGTTCATTAAATCTAAATATAATTAAACACTTTAAAATTATGAAGTTTAAAATCGCTTTTACACTTTTTGGAGCTTTCTTCGCTTTAAGTATAGCAAATGCTCAAGATTGTAATGTCACGCTTAGTTTATTTAATGAGAGCGCAAAAGTCAAAAATTTTGACGATGCCTATCCTAAATATAAGGATCTCTTGGAAAATTGTGCTGATTTAAACATTCTTATCTATCAACGTGGAGGAAAAATGCTTGAAGATATGATAGATCTAGCAGAAACTGATGATGAGAAAATGCAGTTTATCCAGGAATACATTGCTAATCAAAAAATGCGATTAGATAAATTTCCTAATGGTACCAAAGAAGGAGATATGCTAGCTGATATAGCAATGATCCAGTATAAAAATAAAATTGGGACTTTAGAGGAAAGACTTGAAGCTTTTGAAGATGTTGTTGAAATCGACAAGGACAATTTTTCTTCACCAGTCGCTATCTATGCCTATTTTAGAATTGCCAATGACTTAAACGATACTGGAGAAAGAGATATTCAATTTTTATTTGATAAGTACGATGAGGTGATTGACTTAATTGAAACTCAAGAAAATGACAAAGCAACTGAAGCTAAACCATTAATAGAAAAACAAGAAGCGCAAGAAGAATTGACATCTAGAGAATCTAGGATTTTAAAAAATTCTGAAATATATTTAAGAAATTACACTAAAATTAAAGGAAGTGTAAACTCTTTGTTAGGGTCTAAAGCAGATTGCGATAACCTAATCCCGCTTTACAATAAAGATTTTGAAGAAAAGAAAAACGATGTAGATTGGTTAAAAAATGCCAATGCGAGACTTTCTGCAAAAGACTGTACAGAAGATCCTTTATTTTTCAAAGTTTCAGAAGCTCTTCATCAAAAAGAGCCATCAGCAAATTCTGCTTATTCTTTGGGGCAACTTGCAGAAGCCGATGGAAATAGATCAAAAGCATTAGAGTATTTAAATGAAGCTGCTGAATTAGCTTCAGATAAAGTTAGAAAATCTAGAATTTACTATAGAATCGCCAATAATTATAAAGCACAAGGAAGTTTTTCTCAAGCTAGAAACTATTACAGAAAAGCTTTAGACAACAAGCCTTCAATGGGGATCGCTTATTTAAAGATAGCGGATATGTATGCTAAAAGTGCAAATAATTGTGGTGAATCTGTTTTTGACAAAAGATCAGTTTACTGGTTGGCTGCAGATTATGCTACAAGAGCTGGCCGTGTAGATCCCTCTTTAAGTTCCACAGCCATCGCCACTGCTGCAAGCTATAAGGGTAGAGCTCCACAAAAATCAGATATCTTTCAAGAAGATGCAGCAGGTAAGAAAATTTCTTTTTCTAATTGTTGGATACGTGAAAGTGTGGTTGTACCAACCCTCTAAAATGACAAAAAAAAAATCACTCATTTACAAAAGCATTGCTGTATGTATTTTTACAGCAATGCTTTTTGCTTGTGAGGGAAACCTAAAAGATGTAAAGGAGATGGAAAAAGATTTTCTAGAACCTCAATCCAAGGTATATGACCTTAATCTTTTTTATACAGACAGTGGCTTTGTAAAAGCTAATTTGAGAAGTCCAGAAATGCTAGATTTTTCTAATAGGGAATTCCCTTTTAGAGAATTTCCTCAAGGTATTGAGCTTGATTTTTTTGAAAAAGACTCTAGTAAAAATACGGTGACTTCAGACTATGCTATTCAATATTTGGAAACTGGACTTATCGACTTAAGACAAAACGTAAGTATTGTGACCTCCGATAGTACAATTATGAGAAGCCCTCAACTTTATTGGGATCAAAAACGGGAATGGCTTTTCACAGATTATAATTACGAATTGCAACTTTCCAATGGGGCTAGAAATCAGGGAGAAGGTTTTGATTCCGATCAGAAATTTAATACCTTCAACTCAAGAACTAATACAGGTATCCAATATATCCAAGACCAATGAAATTTTTCAAGTATTTTGAATTTGCCTATATCGCTTTCGCCATCTTTTTCATCATAGAAGCTATAAGGACTTGGGCAGATAGCGAAGGTAGAGCTTATCTATATCTATTTTTTTCTGCCCTTGCGGTGTTTATGTTTTTTTTCAAAAGACGTTTTAGAAACAAAATTGAACAAAAAAATAAACGATAATGAGTACAGAAGTCCTCATTATTATTTTATGCTTGTTACTTTCGGCCTTTTTTTCTGGTATGGAAATCGCTTTTGTGTCCGCCAATAAGGTGCATATCGAACTTCAAAAGAACCAAAGCAACCTAATTGCCAGTGTGCTTAAAACCTTAACGAAAAAACCTTCCAAGTTTATCGCTACAATGCTGGTAGGTAATAATATCGCTTTAGTGGTATATGGTTTTTTTATGGGCGATCTCATTATGAATTGGTTTGAAACTCTCCGGCCTTTACAAAATGAATTTTTTAGTTATCTTATTGTTGAAGCCAGTTTGTTTACGCAAACCTTAATTTCTACACTCGTCATTCTCTTTACAGCAGAATTTTTACCGAAGGTCTTTTTTCAGATTTATGCCAACGTATTGCTCAAGGTATTCAGCGTTCCTGCATTTATTTTTTATTACTTATTCAGTTTTATTTCCAGTTTTGTGATCTGGGTATCTGATTTTATTCTAAAGAAAATTTTCAAAATTGAAGGGGATAAAGTACAGCTCAACTTCAGTAAAGTAGAACTTGGTGATTACATCAATGAACAAATGGAAACCGTTGAGTTCAATCAGGATGTTGACTCTGAAATACAAATTTTTCAAAATGCTTTACAATTCTCCGAAGTTAAAGCTCGCGAAGTCATGATTCCACGTAATGAGATTGTGGCTGTCGATATTTCGGATGGCATTCAAGACTTAGTCCAAATTTTTACAAAAACCGGTTTGTCTAAATTATTGGTTTATAAAGAAAGCAACGACGACATTGTAGGTTATATCCATTCTTTTGAAATGTTTAGGAATCCACAGGATATCAAAAGTATTTTGATGCCAGTTGTTTTTGTGCCTGAAACGATGTTGGTAAAAGAAATCCTTAATATCCTTATTAAAAAAAGAAAGAGTATTGCTGTGGTTGTTGATGAATATGGAGGAACAAGTGGGATGATGACTGTAGAAGATATTGTAGAAGAGCTGTTTGGTGAGATTGAAGACGAACACGATTCTGTGGTTTTGGTAGAAGAGAAAATAAGAGGTAATTTTTATAAATTCTCAGCACGATTAGATGTAGACTATATCAATGAAAAATATAAAGTAAATCTTCCAGAAAGTGAAAATTATGAAACCTTGGGTGGAATGATCGTAAATACGACTGAAGAAATCCCAGAGGTAGGTGAAGAAGTAGAGATAGACCAATTTAAAATAAAAATTCTGGAAGCTTCTAGCAAAAAAATAGAGTTGGTTTCTATTAAGCTTGACACTTCAGAATAGGGCTATAGCTGGGTTATACTCTATAGTTTTATTTCAATTTTAATTCAAATTTTCCACTTAAAAGAGTTTCAAATATTTTAAACGACAAAATTCTATATATGGGCTAATTATCTTATTTTCGCTCACTAGATTTCTTAAAATATCTTAAAATGGCAATACTCAGTAAAATTAGAGAACGAACAGTTTTTCTTATTGTAATTATAGCTTTAGCTTTATTTGCTTTTGTACTTACAGACTTATTCAAGAATGGAGGATTTTCTTCAGACAAAGCAACTAGCAGTGTTGGTGTAATTGGTGATGAAGAAATTGGTAGAGAAGAATTTGCAGCAGAAGTAGAAAATATTGTACAACAAAGCCAAGGGCGCGTAAGTACATTACAAGCAGCTAACCAAGCTTGGGAAAATAACTTACGAAGAACGTTGTTAAAACAAGAGTTTGAGAGCTTAGGTCTAGAAGTAGGTGCAGACCAGATCACAGATGCTATGTCTCAACAATTAGTTGGAGACCCAAGGTTTTCCAACGATGCTGGGTTTTTTGATGAAGCAAAATTAAAGCAGTTCATAGCTGAGTTGAAGATAACGTCTCCACAACAATATCAACAATGGGTTAACTTTGAGCAATCTATGGAAGTGAATGCAAAGTCACAACTTTATTTTAATATGGTGAAGGCAGGAGTACAAACTACCTTATTGGAAGGCAAACAAATTTATCACCAAGAAAATGATAACCTTACTTTTGAATTCGTAAAAGTTCCTTTTGATAAGGGTGAAGAAGTTGAAGTTACAAAATCTGATATTCAAAATTATATCAACGTCCACAAAGAAAGGTTTCAGCAAGATGCTAAGCGTAATTTGGAGTATGTGTATTTTGAAGAAACGCCTTCAGAAGAAGATAACTCTTTCGTTTTAGACGAGGTCACAAAACTTACGACTGACGAGAAGGTAGAACAATCGGAAGGCTTATCTAATTTTAATACCACAGATAATGTTCAAGAGTTTATTGCTGTTCATTCAGAGACGCCATACAATGATAACTATACCTTCGAGTATAACATGAAAGGTGAATTTGCCCTAGCTATTTTAGAGTTGGATGTGAACGATGTTTACGGCCCTTATTACGAAAACGAAAGCTATAAAATCTCAAAACTTGTAGAGCGTACTCAAAAAGCAGATTCTGTAAAAACGAGCCATATTTTGGTAACTTATAATGGTTCTCGAGTAGACGCTTCAGTAACTAGAACAAAAGAGGAAGCTAAAGTCCTAGCAGATAGTTTAACGGATGTTGTGAGAAGAAATTCTGACAAGTTTGCAGAGTTAGCTGGTGAATTTTCTTCAGATCGCCAAAGTGCAGAGAACGGAGGTCAACTCAACTGGATCACTTATGGAGCTCTTGTTCCAGAATTCAATGATTATGTATTCGATGAAGCTAAAGTCAATAGCTATGGACTCGTAGAAACCGATTTTGGATTTCACGTTATTTATCTTGAAGACAGGACTTCTCTTAAAGATGCTTTAAAAGTAGCTACAGTCACTAAAAGAGTCGAGCCTTCAGAAAAAACACTAAACGAACTATACCGATCATCCAGCAAATTTGAATTATCAGCAAAAGATAATGACTTTAGAAAAGAGGCTGATAGTACTGGGCTTACTGTAAAGCCTGTCAATGGAATTAATAAATTGGACGAAAGTATTCCAGGTGTAGGTCGTCAACGTTCTATCGTAAAGTGGGCTTTTGAAGGAGAAACTAAGACAGGAGACATTAAGAGTTTTGATACAGGAAGCGGATATATTGTGGCAAGAGTGACTAAAATATCTAAGAAAGGCTTACAGTCGACAGAAGAAGCCTCTGCTATTGTTACCCCGATTTTAAGAAAACAAAAACAAGCTGAACAAATTAAATCTCAAATAGAAGGGCAAGACTTAAATGCTGTTGCCTCATTATTTGGGGTGAATAAGCAAAAAGCATCTTCGGTTAATATCAGTAATCCATTTATTCCTGGAGGTGGGACAGAGCCAAAAATAGTAGGTGCTGCTTTTGCTATGAGCGTCAATGATATTTCTAAACCTTTACAGGGAAAAACGGGGGTATATGTTATAAAACTTTTGGAGAAGAACGGGGCACAAGCTCTACCATCTTATAGAGCTGTTGCTAAAGAAGAAACAGAGAAAAGAACACGCTCTTTATTAAACCCTAGAACAAGCCCTATTATCGAAGCTTTAAAGAACAGTAAAGAGATAGAGGACAATCGTCATTTGGTTTACTAATCACTAGGTATTTACTACTAATACCAAATTATATTTATAATGCCGTATGAATAAATTGAATTATACTACGACGTAGCTCAGCACAGGTTTTTTGATTGATTGATTGAAATCAAAAATAACTAGTATAGCCTTAGCTACGGTAATTATTTTTGATGAAAAGCAGGCGAAAAAGAAATGATTTATTGCGTCATTATAGGTCTAATTTGGTATAACTAACAAAACCCCTTTTAGTCCTTACTAAAAGGGGTTTTGTTTATAAAGCCATATCCGAATATTTCAAAATAGTAGGATAGCCTTTAGATTTAAAATAGGATTTCGGATTGCTTTTACTTACGGCCATGACGAAATCTCCTCCCCATGCTCCAAGACTTTTTATGTTACCCTGAAAATCATGAAATAGGTGGTTTTGAACAGGCTCTAATTGAAGAATTTCAGATAGTAAAGATTCGTGACTGTCTATTAGGCTTTGAAAATGCTCTAAAGATTTAACCTTCAACATTTCTGAGGTGATCTCATCAGTTTTTGAAATGTAATCAGCGAGTTGTAATGGTTTGTTTTTCCTATAATTAAAGATAGCACTTCGGCTATTTTGTTTTTGACCTAAATGTACAAAATACACATGAGGTTTTATCGCTTCTGGGATTTCTGCAGGGTCTACTCTTGGTAGATGGTTTTCGAGCTGGTATATTAAAGCTGAACCAGACTCAGCACAAGCAACATCATAACCGCTACCTCCAAAAGTTTTAGCTAATAATTCATAGGGATTTACATTCGCCCACTTTGCAATATTAGCTATTAAAGTAGACGATGTTCCCAAGCCCCAATCTCTAGGAAACTCAAGATTAGTTTCGAACCGATAGTTTTGAGTAAACACTTTAGGATTCAATTGAAAAGCTTCATATAGGATCTGAAAAAGTCGAGTTTCTATATCAGATTCAGATTTTATGTTTTGTTTTGTTATGGATAAAAGATCAAATTCAATATCTAGCCAAACTTCGTTTTGTTGAGTGTAGCTTATCCATCGTGAAAATTGGCTTGAAGAAGGAGAGACTTTTAAGTGTTGCCCAAATTTGCAAGGTATCGCCAAGGCTTTAGCTCCATCGAGTACTAAATATTCTCCTGTAATAAGAAGCTTGCCGTGGCTGTAAAACGTTTGTGTGTCCATTAGGAACGTAGTCTTTCTAGTAAGGAAATCACTTCAGAATGTGTCACTGTATGTGTTTTGAAATACTCCACAGCTTGCATTCGCTCACCTTTGTTAGCTTCAAATTGATTTAAAATATTCATCAAGTGCATTTTCATATGCCCTTTTTGTATACCAGTAGTCACTAAAGAATTGATGGCAGCAAAGTTTTGAGCAAGACCTGCAACTGCTGTAATTCTCATCAGTTTTTCCGCGCTTGGATTTCCCAACATGGCTAAGGAAAGCTTAACTAAGGGGTGTAAACTCGTAAGGCCTCCAATGGTGCCTAAAGCAAGAGGAATTTCTATCCAAAATTTAAAAATACCATGCTTAGCTTCTATATGGGTTAAGCTCGAGTAACTCCCTTCTTTAGCTGCATATGCATGAACGCCTGCCTCCACAGCTCTAAAGTCATTTCCCGTAGCTAAAACCAAGGCATCAACACCGTTCATAATTCCCTTATTATGAGTGACTGCCCGGTAAGGTTCTATTTTGGCGATTTTAATAGCTTGTGAGAATTTTTTAACAAAATGATTAGCTTCTTCTTGTGTTTCGCCAAGATCTGAAATCAGGCAAGAGACTTCAGCTCTTACTAAACATTCTGGAACATAATTAGACAGAATGCACATAATCACCTCTGGAAACTCGTTTTGAGTTTTAAAAGTTTCATAAGTTAAGGCTTCTGCTTCAAGAGTTTGTCCAAACTGTTCTAAACAAGAATTAATGAAGTTTGCTCCCATAGCATCTTTTGTCTCGAAGGTACAATACAGCTGAAAGTAATTGTCTAGCTGTTGGGTTTTGTCTATAAGTTGAATGTCTTTGATACCACCCCCGCGTTTCACCATGTTTTTGGTAATGCTAGCTGTTGCCGAGAAAAATAAAGGCTTTATCTGTGTAAAAAAATGCTTAAGTTCTTCCGTGTCTCCTTTGAAATCAAAATGAACATGGCCTACCTTAGTTGTGCCAAGTACTTCAGTTTTGAATCCGCCTTTGTCTTGCCAAAACTTTGCAGCTTTACTAGCAGCTGCGATTACAGAGCTCTCTTCTATAGCCATTGGGAGTGCGTAAAGCTCACCGTCAATATTAAAATTAGGAGCAATACCAAGTGGTAGATAATAATTGGAGATGGTGTTTTCGGTAAATTCGTCATGTAATCTCTGTAACATTTCATCAGAATTCCAATACTGTTGAATCACTGTTTTAGCCTTTGGGTAATTTGATAAGTAATGCTCTATAACCCATTTCACTTTTTCTTCTTTGGTCAACTTGGAAAAGCCAGATATCTTAGACATTTTTATACTTTAGAATTGATTGACAAAGATACACTTCATAAAATATAAGCTGCTTTAAGCTCGCAAAAAACTGATTCTAAAAAGAGCCAAAGTCATCATTAGTTTAGCGGTGACATATAATAACTTATAGTATTTAGAGTTTAATTGAAAAAGTAATCGATTTTAAATGTTTTTTTAGTAAAATTGATCTCCAAAATATAGTCTATGAAAAGTTCACGTGCTTTTATTTATTTTCTCTACGTCTTTCTCACCTATTCTTCAACTCTTTTATACGCTCAAAATAAAGAAATAACTTTAGAGGAGATCTGGGGTGGCGAGTTTAGCCAAGAAAGAATGCAGTCTCTTCAGTCTCTTAAGGATGGTAAATCGTATATAGTTCAAGATTACGATGCAGCTAGTCAAGATATGAAAGTCGAGATATATAGTTATAAGACTGGTGAAAAAACAGGAACTCTCGTAAGTAGTAAATCTATTCTCGGGTTGGATATGTTTCAGACTTTTCAATTAAGTACCGATGAAACTCAGCTTATCTTAGGAACTGAGGTGGAATCTATTTTTAGAAGATCGTCACAAGGTATTTATTATGTCTACGATTTGTCTTCAAAATCATTATCCAAAATTGATGAAGGCAAAATTCAGTCTCCTACTTTTTCTCCAAAAGGAGGTAAAGTCGCCTATGTGAAAAACAACAATATTTATTCTTACTTCATTTCTACAGGAGAAACCACTCAAATTACTTCCGATGGAAAGAAAAATGAAGTGATCAACGGGGTTACAGATTGGGTTTATGAAGAAGAATTCGCCTTTGTACGAGCTTTTGAGTGGAGTCCAAACGGAAATCAAATGGCATTCCTAAGATTCGATGAGAGTGAAGTTGCAGAATTTTCTATGGATCTATACGGAACTTATGGACAGAGTTTATACCCATCTCAAGATGTTTTTAAATATCCTAAAGCAGGGGAGGACAACGCGAAAGTAAGTTTACATCTTTTTGATTTTGAAGGAAACTCTACTTCTAAAATTGATCTAGGAGAGTATGAATACTTACCAAGGTTGAAATGGACAGCCGACGAAAATCTTTTTAGTGTACAAAGTCTTAATAGATACCAAAATGAGTTGAAGGTCTACTTAGTTGACACTAAAACTAATGAAGCCAAGTTAACCCTCACCGAAAAAGATACTGCTTATGTAGATGTTACAAATGATTTAACTTTTTTGAATAACAACAGTTTTATCTGGACGAGTGAAAAAGATGGATGGAAGCATATTTACCATTACGCACAGGATGGAAGTTTAATTAATCAAGTGACCAGCGGAGCTTGGGAAGTGACTAAATTTTATGGCTTCGATGATAGATCTGGTAGAATTTATTTCCAAAGTACTGAGAATGGTAGTGTAAATCGGGATGTCTACTCCGTACTGGCCAACGCTAAAAATAAATTGAGATTAACGACTAAGACAGGAACCAATAGAGCGGACTTTAGCGCTGACTTTACTTACTTCGTCAATACGTTTACAAACACTGCAACTCCCGCTGTTTATACCCTACATAAAGCTAGTAATGGAGAGATTTTAAGAGAGATAAAAGACAACAAAGCTTTATTGAATACACTTGAGGCCTACAACTTATCTGATAAAGAATTATCTACGATTGAAGTTAATGGAAATGAACTTAATATGTGGATGATTAAGCCTCCTAATTTTAACCCAGAAAATGAATATCCCATATTGATGTTTCAATATTCTGGACCTGGCTCACAATCTGTATCTAACAGCTTTTTTGGCACCAATGATTATTGGTATCAAATGCTTGCTCAGCAAGGATATATAGTTGCTTGTGTTGATGGGAGAGGTACTGGTTATAAAGGGAGAGATTTCAAAAAAGTAACACAAAAAGAACTCGGTAAATACGAACTCGAAGACCAAATTTCTGCTGCAAAATTACTTGGTGAAAAACCATTTATAAATAAAGACAGGATTGGCATTTGGGGCTGGAGTTATGGAGGATTTATGTCTTCTAATGCCATTTTCCAAGCTAACGACGTTTTTAAAGCCGCTATCGCCGTAGCACCCGTAACTAGTTGGAGGTTTTATGATACGGTTTATACAGAACGCTATATGACAACTCCTCAGGAAAACGCTGCTGGATATGATGAGAATTCGCCAATTACTCATGTGGATGAATTCAATTCTGGCAATTACTTATTAGTTCATGGTAGTGCGGATGATAATGTACATGTGCAAAATACCATGCAACTTATTGAGGCATTAGTACAAGCGAATAAACAGTTTGAATGGAGAATATACCCAGACAAGAATCATGGGATTTACGGAGGTAATACACGTCTTCACCTTTATACCTTAATGACAAATTTTATTAAAGAAAAGCTCTAACCCATATGGAAACCACAATTAAACCAGCTTATCAAAAAGAATTATTTGGACACCCAGCAGGTCTTTATATTTTATTTTTTACAGAACTATGGGAACGCTTTTCCTACTATGGAATGCGTGCCATACTTACTCTTTATATGCTAGCGAAGGTCAGTTCAGATAATCCTGGTTTAGGTTGGGAGGAAGGCAAAGCTTTGGCTACTTATGGGTGGTATACAATGCTCGTTTATGTGGTGTCTATTCCTGGAGGAATTATCGCTGATAAAATTTTAGGTCAAAAAATGTCGGTGATGATTGGAGGATGGTTTCTCGTCGCAGGCCATGGAGTCTTATCTATTGAACAAGATTGGGCATTTTTCAGTGGCTTACTCCTTATTGTCCTTGGTGTGGGTATGCTAAAACCCAATATATCTACGATGGTAGGTGGACTCTATAAAGAAGGAGATGCTAGAAGAGACAAAGGCTTTTCCATTTTCTATATCGGTATAAACGTTGGGGCTGCTATTGCTGCTATTTTAGTAGGATTGGTTGCTAAAGAATATGGATGGCATTATGGCTTTGGCCTAGCCGCTATCGGTATGGTGATAGGCCAGTTGGTTTACATTTATGGACAAAAATATTTGACCCATGTTGGAAATAAACCTGACCCAGATTCTACCGAAGAAGCCTCTGTTTCTATTAAAGAGATTTTTCAAAGAATGCTGTCTACCAAAAAATCCTTAATTGTTTTAATTTTGCTACTGGCTATTTCTTTTGTAATTCCCCTCCAATTTATGGAAAGCGAAGTGACGGCTTATATCGTTTTCTTTATTTTTCTATCTGTTGTAGTTGGGTTTATGATGACCGTTTATGAAGATCTTAATGGTAATGTAGAGAAAGATAGGTTCATTGTCTTACTTCTATCTTTTTTGATCGTCATTGTTTTCTGGGGAGCTTTTGAACAAGCAGGGGGCTTATTAAATATTTATGCTCAACAAAAAACAGATAGATTTTTACCTGTTTTTGACTACACAGTTCCTGCTGCGTTTTTTCAATCTTTAAATCCTACTTATATCATTTTATTTGGTATTCCAGTCGCTTTATTCTGGGCTTGGATGAAAAGGCGTGGAAAGGAAGCCTCTTCTATATTTAAGATGGCTATTGGTGTTATCATTATGGGACTTGGCTTTTTCTTTATGGTATTTGCTACTTTAGATTATCAAGCCAACGGTGAAGCGGCAATCTATTGGCTTATTTTTGCGTATTTACTTCACACTATTGGAGAGCTTTCTGCATCTCCAGTAGCGCTTTCTTTTATCACAAAGTTAGCTCCGTTACGCTATGGAGCACTTATGATGGGGTTATACTTTGCTGCAACTGGTTTAGGAAACAAAGTTGCTGGAATTATAGGTGAATCCTCTCGAGCTGAAAGCATAACTGTTGTACTTAAAGCAGATCAAGATCAGCTAATGCGTTTTGTTCCGAATCATGAAACAGATAGCATTTTTCAAAAAAATAAAGCTTTTACACTAGAAACTCAACTTTATAAAAATGCCTCTGATGAAGTTATTTTTGAAGAAGTAAATACAGATGAAAAAATAAATTCGCTATTTGCTTTTGAAGAAGAAGGATCAAAATCAGAGTTAATGGATAGGATAGAGCCTTATGAAGCTTCTGTAGATGATAAGTTATTGACCTACTTAAAATTTGACTATAAAGACGGTCGTTATGTAGGTAGAGTAGACGTTGATCAATTTCAAACAGATCTTGAGTTTAAAACCTTTATGGGGATTATTATCTTTACAGTAGCCTTTGGGGTTTTAGTTATTTTAGGCTCTAGTTTAATACAGCTATTATATGTATATTTAGATTATGAACATAGATAATCTAAAAGAGGAAATACTATCACTATCCACTCTAGATCGTGATAATCTGTTAAAGGATATTACAGATTCACTTGAGCATAATCAATTGGTTGAGCGGGCTTCCCGTCGCCATATTTTAGATAATAAAATGGGCGGATGCCCACATTGTTTACATGAAAAATATGTTCGTTTTGGAGTTGACAAAGGCTCGCAGCGCTATAAGTGCAAGTCTTGCAATAGAAGCTTTACTGAATATACTGGCACTTGGATGGCGGGACTTCAAAGAAAGGATATGATTTCATCTTATTTAAGTCTTATGGTTCAAGAAAAAAGTTTAGATAAAATAAGTTCAGAATTAGGCATCAATAAAAAGACAGCCTTTGATTGGCGTCATAAGATATTAGCTTCATTCGATACTAAAAATGACGATGACCAAGACAACTTTACAGGTATTACAGAGAGTGACGAAACCTTTTTCCTAAGATCAGAAAAAGGTATGGAGGTAAAAGATAGGGAATCAAGAAAAAGAGGCGGTAAGTCTAAAAAGAGAGGTATAAGTAAAGATCAAGTTGCGGTAATTGTAACACAGGATAGAAAATCAACATTAGACCTTAGCGTGGCTAAACTCGGTCGAATAGGAAAAGTAGATATAGAAAATGCTATCGGTAAACGTGTTATAAAGGATATAACCATATTGTGTAGCGATGCCCATCACAGTTATAAAGGGTTTGCCAAAGATAGCGAAACAGAGTTCCACATCGTAAATGCATCAAAAGGAGAAAGAGTAAAAGGAAAGTATCACATACAACACGTTAATTCTACTCACAATAGAGTTAAAAAATGGATTGAAAATACCTTTTGGGGAGTATCAACAAAATATCTACAACAATATATGAATTGGTATCGAATAAAGGAAAATATAAAGTCTAGAAGCGATAGAGCCAACGCCTTTGTGGAAGAAACAATTGCTCTAGGTACATTGAAACGGTATAATCAAATCGAATCTAGATATGAAAACTTAATATCAACGCAGACCTAAACTAGAGCCTTATTTTACTATTAAAACCATTAAAACGTTTAACCCATGGTGCTGAAGAAAAAGAAGTGGAAGGCCTAGAGGCGGAAGGCTTTGAAATAGCAGATGATGAAATTAAATAAAAAGTTATGAAGTACTGGTCTACAGCTATAATGCTCTTTTTTATTACCTCGCTCTCCGCTCAAGTGGAGTGGATGAGTATGAATGAGGCTTTACAAGCTCAAAAAGATGAACCTAAGAAGATTTTTGCAGATTTTTATACAGACTGGTGTGGGCCTTGTAAAGCCATGGATAAAAATACGTTTGCTCATCCAGAGGTAGCAAAGTATATCAATATGCATTACTATCCTGTAAAATTTAATGCTGAAGGCACCGAGAAAGTCTTTTATAAAGATTTTGAATATACCAATCCTAACTTTAAACCCAACCGTAAAGGAAAGCGTAACGCACAGCATTTTTTCGCTAATGCGCTAAAGGTGTCTGCTTATCCAACGGTTGTCTTTTTCGATGAGCAGGCCAATGTAATCTCACCAGTTGTCGGCTATAAAACCCCCGAGCAATTAGAGCTTTATCTGAAAATGATAGCAACTGGCGCATACAAAGAGTTAACCACTCAGGAAGCTTGGGAAAATTACCAATCAAAATTTGAAAGTACATTTAAAGATTAATCTTTAGGAAATACATAAGCTCCATCTTCCCAAGTGGAATGAAAGGGAATACCCAATAGTTGCGCAGAATTTCTCCAACGCTCAATATCAGTCTTATAATTACTTCCATCTGCAATCACTTGTTTAGGCTTTAAATCTTGCAATAATCTATCGAAATTGAGATTTGGCGAATCTTTCAAAAGGATATAGGTGGGATCAAAGTTTTCTTTGGGATATACTGGAATGCTATCTAAAACGAATAAAATTTCAGAAGGATTTATTTCATAACTAGATTTTAATTTTGAAAAATCAATGCGTTTGATTCCTTTCAAAGTTTTGTAATTCTTGAGATGATAAGTCAATTCGGGGGACTCTATGTTTTGAGGCTGATCAGAAAATAAAGTCAAATGCGATCCTTTTAAAACCCCTAGTTGAGACTCTCTATAGGTTTGAAAAATAACGATTTCTTCCTGCTGAATTTGATCTCGGTTTTCGATATAAATATAGAGAAGTAAAGCTACTAGCGATAAATTCAGAATAAAATAGCTTCTAAATTTTTGCTTTGAATCCCATAGAATTAAGCTAAAAAACAACACTAAGCTGGATATTAAGATCGTTTTTGTAAAGTAGATGTCATTAATAATTAAGCTTTCTTGGGAGGCAATCCAGTCGACCACCCAAAGGAGTGCATCTAGTGAGCTAGCGTATAGTGA
This sequence comes from Psychroflexus torquis ATCC 700755, assembly GCF_000153485.2. Lineage (NCBI taxonomy): Bacteria > Pseudomonadati > Bacteroidota > Flavobacteriia > Flavobacteriales > Flavobacteriaceae > Psychroflexus > Psychroflexus torquis. Next base: position 2,439,544 of record NC_018721.1, read on the forward strand.
TACTAAAGTTTCTGGTAGTAAGTCGAGAAGGCTTAAAGCGATAATAATGACACCTCCGCCTAAGAGTATCCCTAAACCTGGAAGTATAATAAGATTACTCACCAAAAATAATCCAGGAAACTGATGGAAATAATATAAACTGAGGGGAAGTACGCCGAGTTGAGCAGTAATAGTCACACTGGTGATATCCCAAACTTTTTTGTCCAGATAATAACGAGGGCTGTAAAGTTTAGATAGTCTTGGCTGAAGAATAACAATGCTGATAACAGCCATGTAACTTAATTGAAAACCGACCTGAAAGATGAGATAAGGATTAATCATAATCAAAAAAAAAGCCGATAAAGCCAAGGTGTTTATGGCGCTTGTTTTCCGTCTATAGTTTAGGGCTATGCTTAAAAAAGAAAACATGACTGCTGCTCTCAACACCGAAGGTGTATAACCGGCAAGTGTGGCAAAACCCCAAATACCAATAAGAACCAGACTATTTCTTAATACTCTACCATAGCGAAGACTTAAAAGACCTTTGGTTATAAATTGTAAAATGATGAGGATAATACCCACATGCAATCCCGAGACAGCTAAAATATGAACCACTCCAGCTTTAGAAAACTGGTCATAGGTTTCTGGATCTATATCTTGTTTTTGGCCAAGCAAAAGGGCCTGTATGATACCCAATTGTGCTTTGCTGAAGTCATGCTTCTGGAGCGAATTTTGAATGGTGGATCTTATTTTTTCACCAAAAGCTAAAAAGCTAAATCCTGCTTCTTTTTCGATGAGTAAGTGATTGTATTCGGTAGATATAAAATGACTCATCTGCTGAGTAGCCATGTAGTCTTTATAATTAAATTGTTGAGGATTTTGAGGATTCTTAAAAAGTTGCATTTGTCCAAAACCTGAAACCATAGAGTTCGCAGGTAAATTTGAATCATGACGTTTTGAAATTTGTAATAAGACTTTCCCCTCATATGGCTTAGAATTAATGGACTGTATCTGGAGCTCAAACTTGTCCTTAAAAGCATTGGATTTTAAAGCTTTGATTATACGACCTTGGAATATAACAGGATTTTGTAAAGTAGAGTCAATAGTTATGAGTCTGCTATAATGAGAATCTTGATGCTTAGGTAGGTGTATTTTGGTATTAAGAAACCCTATTGATATTAAAAATAAAAGAGAAACAGCAGTGAATAGCAGTTTTGTTGCAGGGAATCGTCTTGCCACAAAAAAGCTCATTAAAAAGAGAAGAAATAGTACTAAGGTGAGAGTTATATAAAGAGAAAAATCTAGTCCAATTTCAAAAAAACCAATCCAACTTCCCAACAAGAAAACCGTGCATATTTGCAAAACCGGAAGATTGGGGTACTTCATCTTTTAAAATTCTTAACTTAATTTACCACTCGCATGCTTTTTACATAATTTTTTTTCCAAAACGGATTGTTGATAGAGGAAATCATAACTCCTCTGGAGCTAGAGGAATGAATAAAATCAATCGTTTCTGGTGTTTTTTTGACTACCAATCCTACATGGTTAATTCTCCTCCTGTTTTTGGAAATTTTAAAAAAGACGAGGTCTCCAACGTTTACGTGCTTTAGCTTTAATTTCTTTCCCGTCTTGGACATGTCCCTAGAGGTTCTTGGTAACTCTATTCCATATTGCATAAAAGAGAGCTGTATTAACCCAGAGCAATCCATTCCAGCAGAAGTTGTTCCTCCATATTTATAAGGTGTGCCTATGTATCTTTTAGAATAATCGACAACATTTTGGATCGTATTAGACCTTTTAAGCTCAGCTTGTTGAACTCGTTTTGAGCTACCGCAAGAACTTAAGACTGCTATAAAAATTAAAGACAATAAAAGATTGTATTTAATTTTTATAAAAACAGCACTACCAGAATTTCCAAAACTTCTTTTTTGAAGGCGTTTCGCCATAAGCGTAACCATAACCATAGGCATAACCATAAGTATAACCATATTTATAAGCACTAATTCCTGATTCAGGTAAACCATTTATTATAAGACCAATGTTTATTAATTTTTTATCTTTATGGTATTCATTAATATGAGGCATCAACCTAATATCAGTAAGACCTGCTCTTGTTACGTATAATGTAGAATTAGCAAATTTAGAAATTAAAGCTGTATCGGTTACCAAAATAGTTGGAGCAGTATCTATAACTATATAATCATACTCAGCCTTTGCGGCATTAATCATTTCTTCGAAGCGCTCGCTCATAAGTAACTCAGCTGGGTTTGGAGGAATTTGGCCAGAAAGTATAATATCCAATTTGGAATTTTTCATTCGATTTTTTAAAATCAAATCCTCAAATCCTACGGAATCATCATACAAGAAATTTGTGACACCAATATGATTTTTATTAAGGTCTAAATAATTGTGTAGTTGCGGATTTCTTAAGTCACATCCTATCAACAAAACTTTTTTACTAGTAAAGACCAAAGTATTAGCTAAATTTAAAGAAACGAAAGTTTTACCCTCGGCTTTAGTTGTTGATGTTACCATAATCACTTGACCTTCGGGAAGGTTTTTATGATCACTTTTCTTAGGGTTAAGGTAGTTTAAATTAGTCCTTAAAATTCTGAAAGATTCCGCAACAGCGCTTCTTTCGTTAGATTCGATAATAGTATTTTCTTCCTTTTTTCGCAGTGGGATTTCTGCCACAATAGGAATATTGGGTAAATAAAATTTTATCTGATCTTTAGATTTTAACTTGGTATCCAGCAAGAATGCTAAAAACAGAATACCAAAAGGAATTAAAAAACCAATAACCCCGCCCGCTAGCAAAATCACTCTTGATTTAGGGCTTATTGGTGAACCAGGTGTATAGGCAAAATCTACAACCTTAATCACTGGTGCAGTAATAGCATTAGACAAAGCAGCTTCTTCTCTTTTCTGAAGCAGAAATAAATACAGTTTTTCTTTAATAACTTGTTGGCGTCGAATAACCCTAACCTGCTTTTCTTGTTCCGGAAGTTGTCCAAAATTCCTATTAAAAATCTGCTCCCTATTTTGAATATTATCTAAAGTAATATTCAAGTTTTTGATATACCCATCTATAGTATTAAGGATGTTGTCTCGCAAACGCTTCATTATGCGATTAGCTTCAATAATTAAAGGATTATTTTCTGTTGAAGACATCATAAGTTTTTGCCGTTCAATAATTTTTTGGTTGTAGGATTCTGTAAAGGTATTGAGGTTTGAGTTGTCTATGCCAATATTCGCAGGTAACAACTCAAATTCATCCTGATTAAGAATGACTTCCTTAAAACTTTCGGTTAACTCAATTTGGGTTAGAATTTCGTAACGTTTAAGCTCGGCCTGACTGCTTTTATTAATAATTTCTCCTGCGCTAGTTTCTAGGGTTATTAAGTCGTTTACTTTCTTAAAATCTACCAAACCACTTTCTACGGTGTCCAGTTCATTTACTAAAAAAACAAGTCTTTCAATAACAAACTCTTCAGTCCTTTTAGCTACCAAACGTTTGTCTGAAACACCATCTTCGTTAAATTCACTAACCAAAGTATTAAGCACATCTTCATTCTTTTGTGGATTTTGACCTGATATCGAAATATCCAGAATCTCACTGCCTTCTCCTAGTATATTAATATTGAGACTTCCTGCCAAACTAGCTGCTACACTTTCCTTACTTCTTTTAGAGAAACTAAAAGAAGAATTTATAATTGATTTGAGATCTCCATCAAAATTGGGATTAAAATCAATAACGAACCTTTTATCTTCGACATCAATAGTATCTCCTGGGTTAAAGCTTTCTCTGAAATTAGTTTCCGGATTATTGAGCTCAAATTTTGTTAGACTTGTGAACGTCACTTCATAACTTCCAGACATATCTTTGAAGTCTTTTTCATTTGACCATTTCACCAAAAAAGGGACTTCATTTTTCCAAATTTCTGATATTTTTAGGTTTCCAGACCTAAAGTATGAAATTTCTAAGTCCAAATTATTAATGACTTTCTGGGCCATTCTTCTGGACTTAATAACTTCTATTTCGTTCTGAAGGTTTATTCTACTCCAGTCAAAAAGTGGTGCACTACCCTGTAATCCTGTTAAATCTAAGCCACCTTCATCTTTTAAAATTTTAATTTGGATAGCCGTTTTATAAATGCTAGTTGTGTATCTTAAGTACAAAAAAGAAACGCTCAAACAAATAAATACCGACACCACAAACCAAGGCCAATATTTTAAATACTGGAATATGATTTGCTTGATGTCCCCTTCACTTTTTAGTTCTTCTTGGACTGAAGTTGATTGATTTGAATTTATATTTTCAGACATAGTTATCAACGAGTAATTAAGAGGGTTAGAGTAGTAAGAATTGAAACCACAGAAAGTACAGTACCAATATTAGTTATGAAACCAGCAGAAGCGATTTGTGGCTTGTTAGGTTCCACGTAAATAATGTCGTTTGGTTTTACATAGGCATACTCAGTATTCATCCAATCAGTTTTGGTCATATCTATACGTTTTACAACTCGTTCTCCTTCAAGCTGCCTTATAATTAAAATATTTTCACGTTTTCCTCTTATACCAAGACCGCCAGCCATACCAAATGCCTGTTGTAAAGTAATGTTTTCTTCAGTTGTTTCGTAAGTTCCTGGATTATTTACTTCTCCTTCAAACGTAAATTTAAAGTTAATTATTCTTACACGAACAGTTGGATTTGTAATAAACTCTTTTAACAATTCTTCTAGATATAATTCTAATTCTTGAGTATTTTTTCCTCCTGCTTCAATTCTACCCAGTTGGGGGAAGTTTATTTTACCATCGCTATTTACCATATACCCTATCAATTTTAACATTTCAATATTTTGGATTTGCTGTTGATTATTTCCTCCAGTGTTAAATTTATAGGGCGCTACACTTTCAGGATTTAATGCGGCAACTTCAATATTTAAAATATCATTAATCTGAATTTTATTATGTGAATAGACATCAGGAACTGGTTCTAAGTCTTGATTATCAATATCTTGATAATAAACAATTTCTTTAGTCGTAGTACAGCCTATGATTAAAAAAGGGATAAAAAGGATGATTAATTTTTTCATTATTAAATGTTAGTCAAAATTTTTACAAATTAAAGTCTTTTTTTTTTAACTTAAAACTCAAGTATGGATTAAAATAGAAAATATTATGTTATTAACTTTTGTACTACAATTTGTTCTGTAATGATTTTAATGATTAAATTTGCTTATGAAAAGTTTAACTAATCTTTCTAAAATAACATTCATCAATTTATGAATATTTTAAAACTATTAAAGCAAAGAGCCTTAGTTATACTTAAAGGTCTATTGAAGAATTACGTGCCGAGAAGTATCATCTTCTCTATCGATACAATAATAGTATTTTTTGCTGCCCAATCTACTTTCTTCCTTATTTCTACTATTTCAAAACCTGAACCGCAATATTACAACCTAAGCCTTAATTTTTGGGCAATATTCGGTATACAGATCATCATCTTCTTATTATTAAAATCTTATGCTGGTATTATAAGATATACTGGATTCAGGGATGCAATAAAGCAATTGCAAACTACTATTTTGGCTGTTATATGTATTATGGTTATCAATCAAATATGTTTCCAAACTTTAGGAAAAAAAATCATCATAGAAGCTGGTGCAATCGTATATGGTTTTATTGCCTTTTCAACTTTGTTTTTTTTTAGGGTATTAGTTAAACGCCTTTACCAACTTATTCATTCAGATTCAACATCTTCTCGTGTTTTGATACTAGGTACAAGTATTACCGATGTTGCTGTTGCTGAAAGCATTATTGCAGACACTCAAAAGAAATTTAATGTAGTAGGTTTCATCAACGAATCTGGTGAACTCAAACGAACCAGAATTTTAACTTTACCAATAGTCACAATTGACCAACTACAGCATAAGAACATAAGAGGCGCAACTTGTATTATTATTTCTAGTCAAAAATTAAGGGAATTATCCACAAATCAGCCAGAATTTCTAGATAAATTACTTGAACTTAACTTCAAGATTTTTAAACTTCCAGAACTTCAAGATTGGGATGGTGAAAATATCTCGGCTGAAATCAAAAAAGTAAATTTGGAAGATTTACTTCAGAGGACACCGATTAAACTTCAGAAGGAGAAACTTAACGCTATTTATAAAGATAAAACCATCTTGGTTACGGGTGCAGCGGGATCTATAGGGAGCGATATTGTAAAGCAGCTCATTCGTTTTAAGCCCAAAAAGATCTTAATGCTAGATCAAGCTGAAACTCCGCTTCACTTGATGAGTTTATTTATGGATGAAAAATTTCCAGAAATTCATTATGAAAAATTGATTGCCAATGTTCGTAATAAAAAACGCTTAGAATTAATTTTCGAACAGCACCAACCAGATGTGGTTTTTCATGGTGCAGCCTATAAGCATGTGCCAATGATGGAAGCCAATCCTATTGAAGCACTTGATGTTAATTTCGTTGGTACTAAAAACCTAGTAGACTTAGCTTTGAAAAATAGAGTTGACAGATTTGTTTTTGTTTCTACCGATAAAGCGGTGAATCCCACAAATATTATGGGTGCTTCTAAACGCAGTGCGGAAATTTATGTACAATCCGTAGCAAGATTAGAGACCACTGAAACTAGATTTATTACTACAAGATTTGGTAATGTCCTAGGATCCAATGGATCAGTAATTCCGCATTTTAAAAAACAAATAGAAGAATTTGGTCCTATTACGGTGACACACCCAGACATTACACGTTACTTTATGACCATAGATGAAGCTTGCCAACTGGTATTAGAAGCAGGTGGTATGGGGTACGGAGGCGAAATTTATGTTTTCGATATGGGCAAACCTGTTAAAATTGTAGATCTAGCTAAACAGATGATAAGACTTTCTGGTTTTATACCAGATGAAGACATCAAAATTGTCTACACAGGCCTTAGACCAGGTGAAAAACTTTACGAAGAATTACTTGCGGATAAAGAAAATACTAAAGCTACGCACCATCAAAAAATATTGATTGCAAAGTCAAGTTTTGCATTTGATAAATCCAAATTAATTTTATTGGAGAATCTTGTAAATCAAATTGCCAATAATGATGAATTCAAGTCTATTGAAGTTCTTAAAAAATTGGTTCCAGAATTTATACCCTTAACAGAGGAACAGCGTCAAAAAAATGCTGTATAATTAAATTTCTAAAACATAACTGACTTCTGTATTTACCCAAGTCAAAAAATCTTCATCTTCTTTCGAAAATGCATTTTTGGTGTGAGAATCGATATCGATTTGACCAATATTTTGTTTATCAACAAAAAGAGGAATCACCACTTCAGACTTTACATAGATACTACAAGCGATATAATTATCTTGAGCAGCAACATCCTCTACCACAAAGTTTTGGTTGGATTCTGCAACTTGTCCACAGATTCCTTTTCCGAAAGGAATTATAAGATGGTCTGTAGGTTCTCCAGCATAAGCTTTTAAAATAAGCTCTCTTTTATCCCCATTCTTGAAATAAAATCCAACCCAATCGTAAGTTGTAATCTCTTGTTGGAGAATACTGCAAACTTGCGTCAATCTCTGATCGATGACTAGGTTGTCTTGCTTTAAGATATCTTTTATACGGGGTTTTAAGCTTTCAAGGGTCATGATCTGTATTTTAAGCAAAAGTATTTAATATTAGAGCAACACAGAAGAACGCTTTTCTATAAATTTGTTAAATATTAGCGAACGATTTCTTCTCAATTAATTTTTAATGAGGGGATTGCTATAAATACAACAATTTGGAAATTTTTAGAAAAAATAAAGCTGTTATTAAGTTCCTAGGCGTTTTCTTTGGTACTTATATCCTGCTCACCATAGCCTATCAATTGTATCTAGATCACGCTCCAGATCAACCTTATTTTCCTGAAATTATCACCCACATGGTCGCTTTACAAACCGAAAGTTTGATTAGTCTTTTTGGATATGATACCAATAGTATTCCTAGTCATTACGATCCTTCTATGCGTATTGGTATAAACGGGGGTTACTTGGTTAGAGTTGTAGAGGGCTGTAATGCTGTAAGTGTCATCATCCTTTTCTTATCCTTCATTTTAGCATTTAAAAAGGACTTCAAGTCTACAGTTCTATTCATCTTTGCTGGGAGTGTTATCATTTATTCGCTTAATGTCATTCGTATAGCCTTGCTTACAATTGGAATTTATGAGATACCAGAATATCAAGAATTTATGCACGGGACTTTATTTCCAGCCTTTATCTATGGATTGGTATTCTTGCTTTGGATCGTATGGATTAAAAATTACAAACCTAAAGTAAAACCTGTTAATGAATAAAGTCTTAAAAATTGGCTTGATTGGGTTTTTGCTTTTAGGGATTGTGCTAATTCGTTTCTATGAGCATAAGCTCTTTTTAGATCCCTTATTGGAATTTTACAGTTCAGAGTCTAGTTATGCTCAAGCGCCAGAATTTGATGTCATGCAAGTAATTGGCTCAACAAGCTGGAGGTATTGGCTCAATTCTATCATCTCTATAGCAATTATTGGTATTGCTTTTCCTAGTAGAAAAACTATACTATTTTCAATGGTATTTTATGCCTTGGCCTATTTGATCTTGACGCTCTTGTTTTGGTTATTTGTAAGTGATATGGAAAGAGAAAACTTTCTTACTATTTTTTACATCAGGCGTTTTTTAATTCAACCTATATTTGTATTAGTTTTGTTACCAGCCTTTTACTATCAAAAGTATACTGTTAAAGAAAAAGATTAATTCATAAAAATAACTACTTTTGAAATGTGAAATCATTTTTTTCTAAAATAGGATCAATTTCTCTAGCTTTTTTTGTGCTGGTCTCTACGATGTCATTTACCATCGATGCTCATTACTGTGGTAATATTTTAGTAGATAAAGCTATTTTATCGAAAGCACAAACCTGCGAAATGCACCAACATATGCCTTCTGAAAAGGAGTCTAGTTGTTGTGATAACGAGGTTGAAACTATTGAGGGGCAAGATATCCTCCAATTTTCTAAAGCTGAATTTGATTTGGATATTCCTTTAGAATTTACTGTTTTCAGTTTAATTTATTTTTGCGATTTAGATGTTTTTGAAAAACAAATTGATGAATTTCAATTTTACAATCCCCCCCAACATTCTTTAGACCTTCAGCTGCTTAACCAGGTCTTTCTTATTTGATTATTAAAACTTACCGCATTTACTTCAACTGAATCAACTTCAGAAAAAAGTGAAACATGTTGTACCTGTTTTAATATCATATCCCTATGCTGAATACCATTATAAAGTTCTTTTTGAATCAACGGCTATTGTCGTTTATTCTACTTTCCATGATCGTCCTAGGAGGATTAATAGTCTCTCCCTTTCAATGGAATCTTTCTTTTTTACCGAAAAATCCTATTCCTGTAGATGCGATTCCCAACACGGGAGCAAATCAACAGATTGTCTTTACAAAATGGCCAGGGCGATCTCCACAAGATATTGAAGATCAAATTGGCTATCCGCTTACCACATACCTACTTGGTTTGCCAGGCGTAGAGACGGTGAGAAGCTCTTCTATGTTTGGATTTTCTAGTATCTATATCATCTTCGAAGAGGATACTGAATTCTATTGGTCTAGATCTAGAATTGTAGAAAAACTGAGTGCCGTTCCAAAAGATTTATTGCCTCCAGATGTGAAACCCACCTTAGGTCCAGACGCCACTGCTTTGGGGCAAGTGTATTGGTATACTATTGAGGGACGAGATAAAAATAATGATCCGACAGGAGGGTGGAGTTTACAAGAGCTTAGGAGTATTCAAGATTATTTTGTGAAATACAGCTTGAGTAGTGCCAAAGGAATTTCTGAAGTTGCTCCCATTGGCGGGTATGTGAAAGAGTACCAAATCAATGTGAATCCGGAGGCTTTACGGTCTTACGGTATTTCACTTATGCAAGTTGCTAATGCTGTAAAGTCTAGCAATCGAGATGTAGGAGCCAAAACTTTAGAGATCAATCAGGTTGAATATATTATCCGAAGCTTGGGAGATCTCGAAAGCTTAAAAGATATTGAAAATACGATGGTGGATGAGGTGAATAATGTTCCTGTCTACATCAAAGATATTGCGAAAGTTAACCTTGGGCCAGCCCAGCGAAGGGGGATTCTGGACAAAGCAGGAGCAGAAGTTGTTGGAGGCGTGGTGGTTGCTCGAGATGGTTACAACCCCATGGAAGCCATTCAAAACATCAAAGATAAAATAGAAGAAGTCTCCCCTGGTTTGCCAACTAAAATCTTGAAAGACGGTACAGAAAGCAAACTCAAAATCATTCCCTTTTACGACCGTTCAGAATTAATCAAAGAAACCATTGGCACTTTAGAGGAAGCCATCAGTTTACAGTTGATCATCACCTTATTGGTAGTTATTATTATAATCTTCAATCTGAGGACGTCTTTAGTGATTTCATCTGTCTTACCCATATCGGTTTTGCTGGTTTTTATAGCGATGAAGATTTTTGATATACAGGCCAATATAGTCGCCCTTTCGGGAATTGCTATTGCCATAGGAACCATGATCGATCTTGCTATTATCTTAACAGAAAACGTGGTCAAAAAATTTGAAGACCATCCCAATCGTGATCTACTTAAAAATATCTTCGATGGTTCTTCGGAAGTGAGTTCTGCCATTTTAACTGCTGTGCTGACGACCATTGTAAGCTTTGTTCCTGTGTTTAGTCTAGAAGCTGCAGAAGGAAAACTCTTTATCCCTTTGGCTTACACTAAAACTTTTGCTCTTGCTTCGGCTTTTTTGGTAACTGTACTGATTTTACCGAGTTTGATGTATTTTATTTTTAAAATAAAATTGAACAGATCAAAACTGTCTTGGTCTTTAAACATCCTTCTTCTTTTATTGGGAGTCTGGGCTATTTTTTACTCATTTTGGTTAGGGATTTTTATTAGTGTCTATGCCCTGAGTTTTTGGGTGTCCAAATATGCTCATCGCGATTTGAAACCCCTCAAATACCTGCATTATTTTGTCATTATCCTAGGGTTTTTGATAGGCTTAGCTAAGCTCTGGTCTCCACTAGGTCCAGCAAACTCTGTAGTTAGTAATTTTCTTTTTGTAGGGGTTTTATTAGGAATCATTTTAGGCTTTTACCTCATTCTACAAAAATACTACCTAGAGATTTTGAATTTTTTTATGACCAGAATGAAAGGCTTTCTAGCTTTAGTAGCTCTGTTCTTGCTGGTAGCTGTTTTAATGTGGCAAGGATTTTCAAGTGTATTTGGATGGTCTCAACACCTTTCCAATTCCATAGGATTTTCTGTTGAAAAAACCCAAGTTTGGAAAGGCTTAGAAAGAACCTTTCCTGGTATTGGAAAAGAGTTTATGCCCAGTTTGGACGAAGGAAGTTTTATCCTTATGCCTACCAGCATGGCACACTCTGGAATTTCTTTTAACAAAGAAAAACTTCAACAAATGGATGTGTTGGTAAGTCAGATTCCAGAAGTGAAAACCGTTGTTGGTAAATTAGGCCGAGTCGAGTCTGCCATAGATCCTGCGCCAATTTCTATGTTCGAAAATCTCATTACCTATAAGTCAGAATTTGCCTTGGATGAGAATGGTAAACGCGTTGCATATCGTGTGAATGAAAATGGACACTATCAAATTTCTGAAACACTATATATATTGAAGTTTCCAGAATTAACTTCACTGTATTTTGATACTGAAACTTATAGATTCTCAGATCCAGATGGCGAAATTTTGCCAGACAAGGTCAACGATCAATTATTCTACGAGGTCGATAATCATTTTCAACGGTACTTAATTCAAGATGAAGAGGGGCGTTATTTCAGAAACTGGAGAAAGCACATTAAATCTAAAGACGATATTTGGGATGAAATTTCGAAAGTGACTAAAATCCCCGGAGTGACTTCTGCACCTCAACTCCAGCCTATAGAAACAAGACAAATTATGTTACAAACGGGGATGCGGGCTCCAATGGGAATAAAGGTGTCTGGACCAGACTTGAAAACGATTGAAGCTTTCGGACTTCGACTAGAAGAGATCTTAAAACAGGTTGAAACCGTCAAAACCGAAGCCGTTTTCGCCGATAGAATTGTTGGTAAACCTTATTTGAACATCGTCTTAAAGCGTCAAAACCTGGCAAAATATGGGCTGAGTGTAGATGAGGTCCAAAACTTTATTTCCGTAGCTGTTGGAGGGATGCCACTTACAGAGTTGATTGATGGCAGAGAACGCTATGGGGTGAGGGTAAGATATCCACGGGAATTGAGAAATTCACCAGAGACTCTCAAAACAATGTTGATTTCTACATCCAATGGGACTCAAATCCCGATTGGGGAGATTGTAGATATCGAGTATGCTAGAGGTCCACAAAACATCAAAAGTGAAAATACATTTTTAACGGGCTATGTGCTTTTTGATAAAGCTGAGGGAATTGCTGAAGTCACTGCAGTTGAGGATTCTAAATCTTTTATTGCTACTGAAATAGAAAACGGAAACTTAATTGTCCCTTCTGGAATCAGTTATCGCTTTGCAGGAAATTTTGAAAATCAAGTACGATCAGAAAAACGCTTATCTATCATTATGCCACTAGTCCTGATTGTTATTTTCTTAATCCTTTATTTCCAGTTCAAATCAGTGGCTATAAGTGCTATGATATTTTCTTCCATAGCGCTAGCCTTCAGTGGAGGTTTTATTTTAATCTGGTTTTATGGGCAAGGCTGGTTTTTAAATTTCAGTGTTTTTGGAGAAAACTTAAGGGATGTTTTTCAGTTGAAGATCATCAACTCGAGCGTTGCCGTATGGGTCGGATTCATTGCTCTCTTTGGTATTGCCACAGACGATGCCGTATTGATGGCCACGTATTTAAAACAATCATTAAAAGATAATCCAACGAAAACAATTTCAGAATTGAAAACCGCCGTTATGGAAGGGGGGCAAAAGCGAATTCGTCCAGCCGTGATGACTTCCATTACGACTATTATCGCTCTGTTGCCTGTGTTATCTTCTACTGGAAAAGGATCTGATATTATGGTACCTATGGCAATTCCTGCTTTTGGTGGAATGTTGATGGCAAGTTTAACCTACTTTTTGTTGCCTATTTTATTCTACCTTTTTTATAAGAAAACGATGAACACCACTCAATCTTAAACTCATGAAATCTATTTTACAACCCTTAAATCACAATTCAAGAGCACTCATAGGAGGACTGTAGTCTCTTGTTTTATAAGTATTTTGATGTTCAGCTGGTCCTCTTTTAGTCAAAGTCTCGAAGACTTACAACACCGAGCGGCTGAAAACAATTTGGAATTGAAAGCGCAATTCAAGAGTTTTGAAGCACAACTTGAAGGTATCACACACGCCATATCTTGGCAAGACCCCAACTTGAGTTTTGGGTATTTTATAAGTCCAATAGAAACCCGAGTTGGTCCTCAGATTGCAAGATTTTCGTTGACTCAAAAGTTGCCTTGGTTCGGAACCTATAAAGTTAAAGGCGACATTGCTACGTTTAGAGCTGAAGCTGAATTTGAAAAATTCCAAGATCAAAAATTGAAGTTATTTCTTAATGTTGCTCAGAAGTATTACGATCTTCTGGCCTTAAGGTACATCACAGAACTTGAAACGAAACAACTTGAGATTTTAGAAAATCTCAAGGCTATAGTAGAATCTAACTACAAAAATAATAAAGCCAGGTTGGTTGATATTTTGAGAGTAGATCTGGAAATGGATAAACAGTTGAGTACAATTCAAGTTTTAAAAGACCAAGACCAAGCTTTTGTCACGCAACTCAATCAATTGATGGACAGGAAGTTGAACACTCCTGTTCAAATTTTAAATCCAAAGCAGATTCTGGAACAAAATGAATGGATTGAAATAGATTCTATGGTTAGAAATCACCCTCGACTTGAAGTGATTCGCAAATTGAAAGCCTCCAATGAGGCAGAAAGCGAGTTAGCCAAAAAAGAAGCGATGCCACAGTTTGGTTTAGGATTGGATTATGCTATTATCCAAGACCGAAATGTTCAAAATGCAGAGGCTGGACAGGATGCGATTATGCCAATGCTATCGGTGAGCTTACCTATTTTCGGTAAGAAGAACACATCTAGAAAAAAGGCAGTTTCTCTACAAGGAGAATCTATTGAATTCCAATTGGAAAACGAAGAGTCGCGTTTGGAAACTGAAATTCAAGTTGCTCTTTATAAACAAGATGAACTTTTTAGTCTGCTTAGCTTATACGATAAGCAGCTATTGAGCTTAAAAGATATCCTTCAACTTTCTGAAACCGCATTAGCCAATGCCAGCATGGGAATAGAAGAAGTTTTGCGCTTGCAGGAAGAGCGTTTACTCTATGAGAAACAACGAGCCAAAACTCTCGCGGATCTTCAAAAAACTGATGAAACTTTAATCTACTTAACTTCAAACTCAGACTTATGAGCAGCGATAGTTTTTTAGAAAATTGGGGTAATGCCTCCAACACTGCCTTGGGGTTTTTCTGGATGGCACTTTGGGCGTTCATTTTTGCTGGCCTCCACAAACTTTTTTATACAACTCGGCATTGTCCTCTCTATGTTTCTAGGCTGGCAATTTGTTGTGGGGGGAATTTTGCTTTTAGAAAAAGCTTTAAAATGCCTCGCTTTTATAAGCTTTATGTCGCTGTTGATTGGAATTCAAGTCAAATACATATTTAATTATTAACGAACATATTTCAATAATGAACACTAAATTTAAAACGTACTTAATCGCTGGACTGGTTTTAGTTCTTGGTATTTTTATTGGGTCTAGCCTGTTTTCTTCTGAAGAGAATATGGAGGATCATAATCATACCGCAGAAACAGAATCTTCAGTGTGGACTTGCTCTATGCACCCTCAAATCCGCAACGGCGAACCAGGCGATTGCCCTATCTGTGGGATGGACTTGATTCCTGCCAATACCTTAGAGGAAACGGTAGATCCAGATGCTATCCGAATGACTAAGTCTGCAAGGACTCTGGCTAAAATAGAAACGACTCTAGTTAGCGATGGAAAAAACACCTCCTCAACCTTAGAGCTTTCTGGTCAACTAGACATCAATGAAAAAAGCAAAACGAGTTTAACCGCAAATTTCGATGGTCGAATTGAGCAGCTAAACATTAATTTTGAAGGGGAAACCGTTCAAAATAACCAAGTAGTTGCTGAATTGTATTCTTCCACTATTCAAGTTTTAAAAGATGAATACGCTTTAGCGAAACGCACGGATAACGAAAGCTTAATGCAAAGTGTAGTTCAAAAAATCGAGAATCTAGAACTGAGTTTGCAAGATATTCAAAACAAGTCTAAGTTAGCAACAATATCTTTAAGAGCTCAGCAAACAGGTAATGTTACACAACTAATGGTAGCTCAGGGCGACCAAGTGAAAGCTGGACAAGCACTTATGGAAATCACAGATTTGTCCACGCTTTGGGCGATGTTTGATGTTTATGAGCAAGACCTAAACCTCATTAAAGTTGGTGATGAAATGAGCATGAATATAGGAGGAGCAACTGTGACTGGTAAAGTGGATTTTATTTCACCTATTTTCAATACAGAAGAGCGATCTGCCAAAGTAAGGGTTGTGGTCCAAAATCCTAATTTGAGATGGAAGCCTGGCATTTTTGTCACAGGAGTAGTTAGTTCTGACGCTTCAAACACAAAAAGCGAAACCCCTCTATATGTTCCCAAATCTTCAGTGCTTTGGACAGGTAAGCGCTCTATAGTTTACAAGCAATTGGAAAACGAAAACGGTGTTTACTTCAAATTAACGACAGTTGACATAGGAAAAACCTCAGGAGACACTATTGAAATTTTATCAGGATTGCAAGTAGGAGATGAGGTGGTTACTCAAGGGGCTTTTAGTATTGATTCTGAAGCACAGCTTGCCGATAAGACTAGCATGATGGACCCAAAAACAGAAATCTCACAACCAAAGTTCTCTGTTGAAGAGGAGAAAAACCTAAATCCAAAAGCGATTACTCAGCTTCTATCCGATTATAGGCAACTTAAAGTTGCTTTAGCTTCAGATAATTTTGAAGATGCCAAAACCAATTATAAAAAATTGGTGGTTTCCTTTTCTAAACTGAGGTTGAGAAAGCTTCAAAATACAGATAAAATTAGGTCGATAGACGAACTAAGAGAGGAGTTCCTAGCCCTTTCAGAAGATATCATTGCGATAGCAAAAACTTCAAACCCAACTGATCAGTTGCTTTATGTACAACTTTGCCCTATGGCTAATAATAGTAAAGGAGCGTCTTGGTTAAGCTTTACCAAAGAGATTAAAAACCCCTATTATGGAGCCTCTATGTTGACCTGTGGAAGCACTATAGACTCGATACAATGATTAAAAACTCTTCAAGGTTTTACCTTGAAGAGTTAATATAGGTTAAAAAGCAAGAGTCAAAACCCTTAAGGTCATCAAAAACTTGAGGGCTTGTAGAGCAATACAAATTTCAAAGCCTATTAAATAAATCAAAATCGTAGCCTAGAAAAACAACTAAACGGGGCTTAAATAAATAAGTATATAATACGTTGATGAACTTGTAAAGTTTGATAACTAAATAAACAAAGCATCTATGAGCTTTAGGGTATATAAATCAACTGGTATTCCTATAATTTTACCTGTAAAAAGGTAAATTTTTTCTACTTTATTTATTACTTGAATTTGAAAAAGCTTTTAGAGCAGATTAATTTATCTTTTTTTTAAAATATATTATTGCATCAATTATGCTGCCGACTATTAGACCATATAAAAAACATAAGAATCAATATAATCCATTATTAACCTCTTTGTTTGGATAAAAAACACTCTATCAATCTGAAAAATATGCGGTAGCGCCTATCGCTGCTCCTAAAACTAGACCAAATAAAAAAATATACATTTTAGATCTTTTTATAGTGTCCTCTTTTTTAAGTTCCGATTTTAGATTCTCATTTTCCATTATGTGGTAGTTTTATTCGTTCTTTATAAATGTTGTTTTAAACATACTTTTGAAAGTATATTTATAATAAGTGTCTGATAAAAAAAACCTCAATAATTGAGGTTTTTTTCGTGTCAAGAAGAATTAATCTTTAACCAAAAATTCAACTATAGTTTAAAGTACTAATTTTCTTGATTAAGCCAACAAGTATTACACTTAATCTTTCATCTCCCGCTCTAAATAATCTTTACTCTGTTGCATTCTCCTCATTTTTTTAAAGATAACAACCAACTTCAGAAGGATGATCCTGAACATAAGTATTCATAGTTTCATTTCTAAGGCTATACACCATCAAAGCATCTCCTACCATAGCAAAAGTAAAAAAAACTTCAAAAATAAAAAGCCAGATATTATCAAATATTAAAGCATAAATGGCTATTAGCAAACCCATTAAGACACCAGACATTAATGCTCCAAATATATAGTGTTTAATTTTTTATAACTAGTGTAATCGCTTTTTGATCTAGGGTTAACGATGAAGTATTATCAAATTAGACTCGATACAATGATTAACTTTGTCTTATAATTTAAAGATAGCATAATGACACATACCTATAAAGTGACTGGCATGACCTGCCAATATTGTAAAGCAAGCGTAAAAGAAGGGCTAGAACATCTAGAACATGTTAAGTCCGTTTCTGTCAATCTAGAAGCTGAGGAAGCTGAAATTGACATGGAACAGCATATAGAAGCATCTACCCTTCAAGAAGCTATTTCAAAGAAATATCAGATCTCTAAAAAATCTGATTTCAAAGACACTTCGGGTGCAAACCTTCAAGAACAGTCTAAGTTTCAACAACTTTTCCCCTTGTTTCTGATCTTTGGATATATCACAGCGGCTTCAGTACTATTGAATTTCTCTTCTTGGGAACTGGATTCGTTTATGTTCGACTTTATGGGTCTATTTTATATTGTTTTTAGTTTTTTCAAGTTTTTGGATTATACAGGATTTCCTGCATCTTTTCAGATGTACGATCCTTTGGCCAAAGCTCTCCCGATGTATGGCTGGATCTATCCGTTTTTAGAAACGGCCTTAGGCTTGATGTTCTTGTTAAGATTCGAGATGGATATAGCTTTAGTAACAACAATTATCATTTTAGGAATAACAACCATAGGGGTAACCAAATCTCTGTTTTCTAATAAAACTATTAAATGTGCGTGTTTGGGAACAGCACTTAACTTGCCAATGACAGAAGCTACTTTTATAGAAAATACCATTATGCTCGTAATGGCAGTATGGATGTTGGCGTTTTAAAACGGTAGTTTCAATTGTTCTTCCTTCAATTTCGGGGTGTCCTTTGTTGTTTTATCTGTGTTGAGGTTAGAAAGAGAAATACCCAGTAAACGGATGGAGTCTTTAATAGGCTCTTGAAAGAGTAAAGCCTTGGTTTCTTCCATGATCAAGGCTTTGGAGGAAATGAAGAACTTTAAGGTTTTACTTCGAGTTTGAATATTGAAATCGCTGGTTTTTAGTTTTAGGGTAATGGTTTTACCAGCAACTCTACTTCCCTTTAATCGTCTTTCAACTTCTTCTGCGATATCTTCAAGCTTTTCTAACATATAAATTTCAGAAGAAATATTTTTTGAAAATGTTCTTTCAGCTCCAAGAGACTTTCTGATTCGAGAAGGCTTCACGTCACTTAAATGAACACCGCGAACTACATTAAAATAATGTAAACCGCTTTTTCCAAAGTGGTCTTGTAAGTACTCCAAGGTTTTAAGCTTTAAATCGACTCCTGTAAAAATACCTAAGCCATACATCTTTTCTTGAGTCACTTTTCCTACGCCGTGAAACTTTCTTATGTCTAGCGTCTCCAGGAAATCTATTACATCTTCTGGTGGAATAGTTTTTTGTCCATTTGGTTTATTGATGTCACTGGCAATTTTTGCGATAAATTTATTTATAGAAATACCTGCCGAAGCATTAAGTCCAGTCCTATCTTTTATTTTCTCTCGTATTTCCCTTGCTAAAATAGTGGCGCTGGGATAGTTAAATTTATTGACGGTTACATCTAAATAAGCTTCATCGAGAGACAGGGGCTCCACCAAATCGGTGTATTCAAAAAAGACTTTACGGATGATTTGTGAAATTTCTTTGTAGCGCTCAAACCGTGGTTTTACAAAAATAAGGTGGGGACATAATCTAGTCGCTAGCCTGCCACTCATAGCACTTTTCACTCCAAACTTTCTAGCTTCATAACTAGCTGCGGCTACAACACCGCGTCTGGAACTTCCCCCAACAGCAAGCGCTTTTCCAGATAAAGAGGGATCATCTAGCTGCTCCACTGAGGCGTAAAAAGCGTCCATGTCTACGTGTATAATCTTGCGAAGATGTTTCATAAAATCCATGGTCAAAAATACATAAAGCGGGGGAAAAGGATTCTTAATAAATGATCATAAAATTTTCTTGATCTTTGAGTTTTCTTGCTAATTAAAATCCATAGATATCAGGGCGCTGCCCCTCAAACCTTATCATTATTTATGCTATTGAGATTGCAGGGCTAACGCCCCTTTTTTAATTCTAATTATTTTTCAGACATTGTAAAATAGGGGAGCAACACCTCTCAACATTTTATGATCATTTGTATTATGTAGATCACAGGCTTAACGCCCTTTTTAATTCTGATTATTTTTCTATTGTTTGTAATATTAGGGGCATCACCCACACATCTCAATAACATATAACAGAAAGAGTCTGAAGAGGGGCGTTAGCTCTGAAATCTGTCAATGTAAATATTATGTAGATCACAGGTTTAGGCCTCTTTTTTTAATTCTAATCATTTTTCAGAAATTGTAAAATAGGAGAGCAACACCTTTCAACACCCTATCATCCTTTATACTTCTGAGACCTCTGGCTTAACGCTCTTTTTAATTCTGATTATTTTTTTATTGTTTATAATATTAGGGGGCATCGCCCACACATCTCAATAACACATAACAGAAAGAGTTTACAGAGGGGCGTTAGCTCTGAAATCTGTCAATGTAAATATTATGTAGATCACAGGCTTAACGCTTTTTTTAATCTTAATCATTTTTCAGACATTGTAAAATAGGAGAGCAACACCTTTCAACACCCTATCATCCTTTATACTTCTGAGATCTCTGGCTTAACGCTCTTTTTAATTCTGATTATTTTTTTATTGTTTATAATATTAGGGGGCATCGCCCACACATCTCAATAACACATAACAGAAAGAGTTTACAGAGGGGCGTTAGCTCTGAAATCTGTCAATGTAAATATTATGTAGATCACAGGCTTAACGCTTTTTTTAATCTTAATCATTTTTCAGAGATTGTAAAATAGGGAGCAACATCCCTCAACACCCCATAATTATCTATGCTTTGAGATTGCTGGCTTAAAGCCCTTTTTAATTCTGATTATTTTTCTGTTGTTTATAATATTGGGGCATCGCCTACAAATCTCCATAACACGTAACAGAAACATTTTTTAGAGGGGCGTTAGCTCTGATATCTTTCAATATAAATATTATGGAGATTACAGGTTTAGTCCTCTTTTTTTAATTCTAATCATTTTTCAGAAATTGTAAAATAGGAGAGCAACACCTTTCAACACCCTATCATCCTTTATACTTCAGATATCTCTGGCTTAACACTCTTTTTAATTCAGATTATTTTTCTGTTGTTTATAATATTGGGGGCATCGCCCACACATCTCAATAACACATAACAGAAAGAGTTTATAGAGGGGCATTAGCTCTGAAATCTTTCAATGTAAATATTATGGAGATTACAGGTTTAGTCCTCTTTTTTTAATTCTAATCATTTTTCTATGGTTTATAATATTAAGGGCATCGCTCACAAATCTTAATAACACATAGTAGAAATATTTTATAGAGGGGCGTTAGCCCTGAAATCTGTCAATGTAAATTAATACAGGCATAATAAAAACTAACTATAGTTTTGCTGATAGAATGGACAGATTTAAAATAAACCCTACACAGTAGCTAATTTTCAAACTGAATTAAATTCCTTTAGGAATGGCATTAATGAGATGTTTGGTGTAGTCCTTTTGAGGGTTAGCATAGACCATATCTGCGTCGCCTTGCTCCACAATTTTGCCTTGGTGCATGACCAAAAGTTGATCTGCCATGTACTTGACCACCGCCAAATCATGAGAAATGAAAATATAGGTAAATCCAAAATCTGTTTTTAATTCGTTGAGGAGGTTTAATACCTGCGCTTGGACAGAAATGTCTAAAGCAGAGACCGACTCATCGCAAATGATGAGTTTAGGTTGCACGGCAATGGTCCTGGCAATTCCAATCCGTTGTCGCTGCCCACCGCTAAATTCATGCGGATACCTGTTAAAGTGAGCTTCAGACAAGCCTACACGTTCCAGAAGTTCAATTGTTTTTTGTTTTCTAGATTCAGCATTACCATATAATCCGTGGACTTTCATAGGTTCCATAATGGCTTTGCCAATCGAAAGTCTTGGGTTTAAGCTAGAAAATGGATCTTGAAAAATAAGTTGAATATCTTTTCTCAGTTGCCTTAAGGCTTCGCCTTTTAGGTGTGTAATAGGTTGACCTTGGTATAAAATTTCACCTTCGGTAGGATCATCAAGCCTAAGAATAGCATTGCCTAAAGTTGATTTTCCACAACCAGATTCACCAACAAGCCCCAAGGTTTCTCCCTGATAAATTCTAAAACTTACCCTATCGACAGCCTGTATTTTTTCGGTTTTTGAAAACCAACCCGAGTTGGAAAAAAAGATCTTACTCACCTTCTTAACTTCTAGTAATGGTGGTTTTGAATAGATCTTTTCATGCCTTTGTTGTCTCTCTTCTAAAGTTTCTATTTTAGAATTTGGAATATCCTGCATATAGTCCTTAACTGTTGGTAAAGACTTGAGCCGTTCACGGGTAGATGGTTTTGAGGCCAAAAGCGCCTTGGTATATAAATGTTGGGGATTTTTGAAAATAGAAACCACATCGTTCTGCTCTACGATTTCTCCCTGATACATAACTGCAACCCGATCTGCTAGTTCTGAAACTAAAGCCAGATCATGAGAAATAAAGAGAATACCCATTTGAGTTTCTTGCTGGAGAGATTTCAACAAGGTTAAAATCTCCTTTTGGACAGTAACGTATAGAGCAGTTGTAGGCTCGTCTGCGATTAATAGTATTGGAATGCAGGCAATGGCCATAGCAATCATAACTCTTTGCTTTTGACCTCCACTTATTTGGTGAGGATAACTCTCAAAAATATCATTGATTCGGGGTAGTTTTACCTTTTCAAAAAGGCTTAAAACCTCTCGTTTTGCCTTGGATTTAGACAGCCTTTTATGCCGAATTAAAACTTCTGCAACTTGTTTCCCACACGTCATAGAAGGGTTTAACGAACTCATAGGTTCCTGGAAAATCATTGAAATATCATTTCCTCGAATACTCTGGAATTGCTGCTCTGTACATTTGGTTAAGTCTCTGTCTTGAAATAGAATCTCACCCTCAACCTGAGCTTTAGGCCCTAATAAACCTAAAATAGACAAGGTAGAAACTGATTTCCCGGAGCCGGACTCGCCTACAATACCTAAAATCTCGTTGGGTTGCAACTGAAAGTTGATGTTTTTGATCACTCTTTCATCACCAAAGTTGACTTGAAGGTTTCTTACATTTAGCATTACACAGAAATCAGTTCATGATCTTCCAAGAGTTCTTCTTGGCGAAGCTTCAAAATTAATTGTGCTACGGCAATAACGTCTTTTTCGCAATAGGTCACAATTCTATCCAAGTCTTTTTCCTTATAAAACACATCTCTAACTTGGCTGCCATCAATATCATCTTTTGGAGAAGGAATATTGAAAAGTTCTGTGAGTAATTTTAAGGAGGTATAGTGTTTATAATCTCCAAATTTCCATAATTCTAAAGTATCTAAATGAGGAATTTCCCAAGGCTTTTTACCAAAAAACTGAAGTTGACTTGGTAAAGCAATGCCTCGGATAAGCATTCTTCTAGCGATATACGGAAAATCAAATTCCTTAGCATTATGCCCACACATCAGGTGATGAGGAAGGCTGAAATAGTTTTCAACAAGTAGTTTGAAACGCTTTAATAAATCGGTCTCTTCACCATAAAAACTCGTGGTTCTAAATTTACGCTCATTACCTTTAAAATTAAAATAACCTACAGAGATACATACGATCTTACCAAACTCAGCCCAGATACCAGCTCGCTCGTAATACTCTTTGGGAGAATAGTCCTCCTTTCTTTGGTATTCCGTTTTGTCTGTAAAAAGCTTCTGCTTAGTTGGAGATAAGTCTTCGAAATCTGAGTGTTCTGGAACAGTTTCAATATCCAAAAACAAAATATGTTCTAAGTTGAGTTTGTCTAACATAGTAAGGATTTGTTTATTTTTATATTTGAACTAATTTACTGAAATTTAAAAGAATAGGTATTTAAGTTCTGATAACCACTCAAAAACCTCCATTTACCAAGCAGATTTTTGTAGAGATTATAGAGTATAATCAAAAAATTTACGGTTTTCCCGAAACAAATGTTGGGTTGAACTGTAAATTAAAGAGATTGAGTAAATCTATATTTGAATGATCGATTAAATACTATTAAAAAATTCTATTCAAACTATTTTTAGGGACTATTCTTTTTTCGTCCTGTTCCGAAGATGATTTAAATGTTATAGAAAAACAGGAAAAAAATTTAACGCAAAGTACTGTTTACCATCAAATGCCTGAAGCTGATGAATCAAATTTGGAATCGATTTATAATAAAAAGACAAATATAGACTTTGGGTTTATTAACCAGGATAAACCTGTCTTTAAAATAGATAATCAAGGTTTCTTTACACTTGCCTTTAAGACAAGTGTAAAGAAAACAACATCTTATTATGATAACTTAGTGGTTGAAAAAAGGAATACTAAAAAGACTAATTTTTATGTATTACGTTATATACCGTCCGAAGAGTGGTTATCTTCCAATATGGATTTGAGTGCCTATTCTGGGGAAATACAAGTTTTCGATTTTCAAACAGGAAGTTTATTAGGAACTACAAATGTAATTAATAGTACACCTGAAAACAAAGTAATAACATTTACATTCACTGCGACTGCCTGTTTTATATGTACTGCTGGAATTTGTGTATACGAATGGATACTTGAATGTACGGAGGATAGCGATGCAGGCTTTGGAGGTTGTGAAAATCCTTTCCCTGACCCACCAAACTTAGGAGATAGAGATCCCACAACCAGGTTCAGGAACAACACCTACATTACATGACGGAGAAGATGAACCCATCATCGTGGAATGTCTTCAAAATCAAGCGCCTAATATGTTTGGAGAGTGTGATTGTATTGACGGCTTTGCAGAAGATGGTGATGGAAATTGTGTGGGAATACCTTGTCCAAGAGATCCACTAGCAGATATGCAGATTTTAGGAACACTAAACAATGGGATACCTAGGGGGCAGTATGGTAATGCAAGGGTTTATAATCATGATGGAATTGATCTTAAGGCATTCTTTCGTACACCAATATTTGCTGCAAAGACTCGTGTTGTCGCAAATACACCTTTTCAAGATAATTGGATCTATGGTGATAATAATGCTGGGAATAGATTGTATATTAACACAGATTTAGGGCTTGAAAATAATTTCCAGCTTGGATATTGGCATTTGAATGAGGTTATAGTAGATCGAAATGAAATCGTCACTAAAGGTCAACTAATCGGATACACAGGTGTGAGTGGGAATGTCTTAAGTAAATTTAGTGCAGGGCTTCATCTTCACGTTAGGGCTAGATTAAAAGGACAAAAAGCGAATCCTGAAGATTTTTTTGGAGCCAACTTTAACGAAGATGGAGACAACACAAATAATTGTAATTAAAATAAATAATATGAAAACTAAACTTAATAATTATACTTACATATTCATTTTATTCTTTTCCACAAGTGTAACCTTAGGACAAGAAAATTGTAGTTTCGATACTTCCGATCTTACCATTGAACTTAATGGATGGGATATTGATAGAACAGATTACACACACGAAAATTTCCTGAACTGTACAGGTTTACAAAATAAGAGTCAATTCGATAACCCTAAACTCGATTATAGCGGAGAAAAGGACACAGCGGAATTTGGTTACCCTTGGTATTACTATTACTCGGGTACTAATTTCATACATTTTGCAGGAGTTGTGGAAAGTTTGGGAAACTATAACGGACTAAAACGCATTAATAATTTTGTAATAAGAGAAAGAGGTGTATTTAATCTAAATGGCGTTCAAGTAGGTGATAGTTTAGCTGATCTTGAACAGGAATTTAGTGGTGTAAATTTCTGTACAAAAACAATTGATTCGAGTAAAAAAGCTTTATTTATAAGATATGAGTACTTTACATTAGGGTTTTTAATTTCTTCGGCGGATGATACTATTCAAGAAATAGAATTGTATTCTCCTATATAAACATCCTAAATACTATTATGAAAAATTTAATTTGCTTAACAATCGTATTATTTTCAGTATTAAACTGTAACGCCCAAGAGGAAATACAAATAGTTGAGTGAGAGTCTAAATATAGATTGTAATCAGGAGATAGTATTCAAATTAAGCTCTATTAACTCTCACGCCTACCAAGGTAGCTTGCGTTCTGATTTAAATGATCGTGATACCACTAGTTGTATATTTTTTAATTCAGGTTTCGCTGAGTTTGAGACTCAAATACTAAGTCAATCTTACGGAAATTTTTATTTTCTTGATGGTGCCACTTTTTAAAGACCAGTATCTATAAATACTAGTCTAATTATCTTAAAGTCAAAGTTATGTAATTCAAAAAATAAACTTACTTTTGCACCTCATTATTAATAACGGGAGTCGAGAACTCCAAAATTTAATTTTTTATGCCAGTTAAAATAAGATTACAAAGACACGGAAAAAAAGGAAAACCTTTTTTCTGGATCGTCGCAGCAGATGCTCGTGCTAAAAGAGATGGAAAATACCTCGAGAAATTAGGGATTTATAATCCTGTCACTCAACCTGCAACTATTGAGCTTAATGTAGATTCATCTGTAAAATGGTTACGAAATGGTGCACAACCAACGGATACCGCAAAACGTATTTTATCTTACAAAGGCGCTATGATGAAAAAGCACCTGTTAGCAGGTGTGGATAAAGGAGCGTTAACAGAGGAAGAAGCAGAGAAAAAATTCCAAGCTTGGTTGTCTGAAAAAGGAGATAAAATTCTTACTGCTGAAGAAAGAGTAGCGAAAACTAAAGAAGCTGAAAGAGAAAAAGCATTGGAAGCTGAAAGAGAAGTGAATGCTAAGCGTGAAGCTGAAGCAAAAGCTATTCAAGACGAGGAAGATGCTAAAGTTAAAGCAGAAGCTGAGGCTAAGGCCGCAGCAGAATCTGAAAAAGAAACTCCTGCTTCTGAAGATTCTAAAGAAGCTTAACATTTTTGAGATGACTAAAGATGAATGTTTTTATTTAGGTCAGATCGTAAGTAAATTTAGTTTTAAAGGTGAGTTGCAAATCAAGTTAGATACCGACGAGCCCGAACTTTATAAAAATTTGGAATCAATTTTTGTGGATTACCGCAATAAATTGATTCCTTTTTTTGTGGAAAAATCCAATCTTCAAAAGAGTAGTTTATTACGCGTAAAACTAGAGGAAGTCAACGAAGAAGCAGATGCTGACGACTTGCTAAAAAGAAACGTTTACTTGCCATTAACTAAGTTACCCAAACTTGGAGGTAATAAATTTTACTATCATGAAGTCATCGGTTATAAAGCGGTAGATGCCACTCATGGTGAGATTGGGACTATAAAGTTTATTAATGATCAAACTATGCAAGCTCTTTTCTTTATTGACTTTAATGATAAAGAAATAATTATTCCTGTGAATGACAGGTTTATTCAAAAAGTGGACAAGGATGAACATATCATTTACTTTCAAACTCCAGAGGGTTTAATAGATATGTATTTAGAAGATTAGTTTTTAATCTAGACTCTTTCGTTTAGCATCTAATTTTAAGAATACCAGTACCAAGATTAAAAACCCCCATAACCCAGATCCTCCATAACTAAAAAATGGAAGCGGTATACCAACTGTAGGAAATAGACCTATCACCATCGCAATGTTCACAAAAAAGTGAACAAAAATAACAGATAATACAGAATAGCCGTACACTCTGCTAAATTGACTTTTTTGGCGTTCTGCTAAATGAAATAGCCTAAAAATGAGTACAGTAAATAATATTACCACAGCACTTGTTCCCAAAAACCCCCACTCTTCACCTACCGTGCTGAAGATGTAATCTGTATGTTGCTCCGGTACAAAACGACCTTGAGTTTGTGATCCTTTTAGCCATCCTTTTCCCAGCCATCCTCCACTGCCTATGGCGACTTCGCTTTGGTAAAGATTAAAAGCAGAGCCTCGAATATCATTGGTTTCTCCTATAATAACATCGAACCTATCTTTTTGATGAGGAAGCAGTACAGAATTCAATATGAAATTGACAGAATATGAAAACCCCAAACTAAAGAGAAGAGTTAAGAAATAAATCCAAAACCTTGGTTTTCGTTTTCTGTTGAATAAGTAAATCATGATAAGGACCGCTACAAAAACGGGAGCAAAAATTCCAAATCCAAACTTGAGAGTAATCATGAAAATGGCTACAGATAGAAATCCCACGCTCAAGTAAGCTTGTGGAAGTCCCTCTCTATATAAAGGGATGACAAATGCCAAATAAATAAGTGCGCTACCAGCATCTGGTTGAAGCATGATGAGCGCTAGTGGGATTCCAATAATGGCGAAAGCCTTAAGTTGTGAAACAAACTTTGAAAGGTCATTATTGATTTCACTTATATACTTTGCCAAAGCTAGTGCTACTGCTGTTTTTACAAACTCGGCTGGTTGTATACTAAAAGGTCCAAAGGAATACCAAGCCGTTTGGCCAGCAATAGTCTTACCAAAAACGAAGAGTCCTATAAGAGATAATATGGCTACGATATAAATAATGTTTGCAAACCTTTCGAAAAATTTGCTTTCTAGTGCTAGAACAATTACGGCTATCACTACCCCCAAAATAATCCATAGTAGCTGCTTTCCATAAATTTTAGAAATATCAAAAATGCTTTCATCTGGATTAACAAATGTAGTAGAGTATATATTTACCCACCCAAAGCTTATTAATATAATTATAATTAAAATGGTGAGCCAGTCAATCTGCAATAGAGTTTTAGGCATACTTACTGGTTAATTTTAAAAGGTTCACCAGAATAAGGTTTAGCGTACTCGTCTTCCAAAGTATGGTTGAGAATCCAGTCTTCAAGGTCTTTTCGTTCAATATTATCTTTCAGATATTTCTCTATCATCAAAGTAGATATTCTACCAGCATATCTAGATCCCCAATATCCATTTTCTACAAAAACAGCCAAGGCTATCTTGGGGTTATCTTTTGGAGCAAAGGCAATAAAAATAGAGTGGTCTGTCAATTGCATCCTTTCCCCATCGATTTTTACGTAATTCTCTGATGTTCCTGTTTTGCCACAAACTTCTATGCCGGGGACTCTAAGAAACGTAGCTGTCCCGTAATTAAAAACATCATGCATCCCTTGAATAATCGGCTCAAAATGCTCTTTATCTATGGTGGTTACTTGTTTTGTAGTATACTTCTTATTGTCAACTGGCTTGTCGTCTATTGATTTTATAATATGGGGTCTGTAGAACCAACCTTTATTAGCGATCGCTGCTGTTGCATTAGCAAGTTGAATAGGAGTAGTGAGCACTTCCCCCTGACCGATGGCGTTGGATAAAGTAGCGCTGGCGTACCAATTATAAGTAGGATATCTATAAACTTTGTTATAATAATCAGAGTCTGGTAGTAATCCTGCTCTTCCTACGGGTAAATCATAACCTAAATAATCGCCAAGACCAAAACTAGCCATATGCCCTCGCCAGACGTCGATCCCTTTTTGAGGAGTGTCATATTTTTCGATAGTCCTTCTATAGATTTGTGCAAAATAGGCATTACAAGAATGTGCAATTCCAGTAACCATTTCTACTGGACTCGGGTGATGGTGACAGCCCATTCTTACACCTCTTGCATAGGTATATCCTCCGCTGCACCTAAAACTTTCTTCTAGCCCAACAACCCCTTCCTGTAAAGCTACGAGTCCTGTTAAAGCTTTAAATGGAGAGCCTGGCGCATAAATAGCCTGTAAGGCTCTATTATATAAGGGTTTATTAATAGTGTCGTAATAAAGTTTCGTGAAATTTTTTGATCGCTTTCTTCCTACCAAAATATCGGGATCATAAGAAGGGGCTGTAATTAAACTTAAAATTTCTCCAGTACTCGGTTCTATGGCTACAATACCACCTCGTTTACCTTTCATCAGTTTTTCTCCATAGGCTTGCAATTCAGCATCTATAGTAAGGTGGAGATCGCTTCCCTTTTTAGATAAAGTGTCAAACTTACCTTCCTTAAAGGGTTTGATGTTTTTATTGTGAATATCTCTTAGATAATGCTTAACGCCTCGCTCACCTCTTAAAGCCTCTTCATACTGTTCTTCAACTCCCTGTTTTCCCTTTAGATCTCCCGATTGATAATAGGAATTTCGTGAAATCTCTCTATCTCCAACCTCAGCGATATATCCTAAAATATTAGCACTATGGTTAATAGTATAATCTCTTAACGACCTTTTCTGAATGTAAAACCCTTGGTATTTATGCATGCGTTCTTGGAGAACAGCATATTCTTTTTTGGTAAGCTGAGGAGTAATCACAGAAGACAATCTTGGGGAGTATCGCCACGCTTTTTCCAGCTGAATTTTGAGTCGCTGTGGAGTCAATTTTAATAAACTGGCAAGCTCTAAAGTGTCAAAGTTTTTTACTTCCTGGGGAACAGCAATGACATCGTAAGCAGGTTGGTTACCTACCATCAGTTTTCCATTTCGGTCATAGATATATCCTCGTTGAGGATAATCGTATACTTTACGTACAGAAATATTGGTCGACACCTCGTCATAACTCTCGTCCAAAATTTGCAAATAAAATAAACGGATTAAAAAAAGAAATGCGGCAAAACTAACTAAAACAATGGGGAGCAAC